>JAGROX010000021.1:88655-98832 GCA_020440025.1 Verrucomicrobiia bacterium | reverse complement strand
CCGGCTCCCGGCCCATCCACGTCTTTGATGTGACCGACGACGGCCGGCTGACCAACGGCCGGCTCTTTGGTTTCGATGCGGCAGGACTGGCGGACGGCATCCGCTGTGATACCGACGGCAACATCTGGTCGTCGGCCGGCTGGGTCGGAGACGGCTACGACGGCGTTCATGTCTTCGCGCCGGATGACGGAAAACGGATCGGCCAGATTCTCCTCCCGGAGATCTGCTCGAATGTCTGCTTCGGCGGAAAGAAACGAAATCGCCTTTTCATGACGGCGAGCACCTCGGTCTACGCAGTCTATGTTGAATCGCAAGGTGCACACGTATCGTAACGGATGGGAGCGCGAGCATGCCTGCTCGCTTCATCGATAGAGGCATGCCACCCGCACTGCGTTGACAGACGCGTCTACTTTTTCATCGTCACCCACACCGGTGATGACCACGCCATGTTTCCGTCGGCTTGCTCGATGCGGAGGTAGTAGCGCCCTTCTTCGCCATCGAGCGGTGTCTCGTCTGTGAATTCTGCTTCGAAGGTATTTCCCTCGATCTGGTCCCACACCTTGTAGTTCGTTTCATTGCGAATCAGGGTCACGCGTTTCAGCGGGGCGGTGCCATCTACCGAAATACGCATGCTCGGTGCTTCTTTTGCCTCAAAGATCGATCCCAAGGGCTCGCCATTGCAGACAAACTCCACGAAAATCTTGTCGGTCGCCGCCAGCGTGCGGCGAGCCTTGAATCCCTCGATGATTCCCTCGCGGGTCAGCTCTTTCACGTAGACACCACCATAGCTGACATGCTGGGAAATATGATCCGAACTGGCAAACACTCCGAGCCGGAGACCGAGTTGAAGGGCGTTCTGGTAAACCCCTGGATTGAATTTTCCAAAGTCATCAATCGCAGCAGGAGGCAGGGGCGGCGTGCCGTCGCTGTTCGCCGTATAAGTCTCATCCGGTCGAAGCCCCACCGTCGGCTGGGGCGCTCCCTGGGCTTCGTAGCTCACCCGCGCTCCCTGAAAAATCTCCACGAGGTTTTCCAGCGAATAGTCGATCGGCGCCTCGTCGTATCGCCCCCAATCGGTGCCCATGCCCGTGGCCCCGGTATGACTGACGATCGCTACCGGCTTTCCATACTCGCGAAGCACCTGCCACAACTCTGGAGGTTCAATCTCGGTCTTCGCAGGATTGGCCTCCACCGGGTAAAGGCTCTGCCACGGGGAATTCCGATAGTTCGCCCGTTTGATGTAGACGATGGGACCGCCGCGTTGGGCAAAGACCACATTGCGATGTCCCCACGGCCAACGCTGCTCGCGCTCATAGACGTAGAGCGAGGTGAACTGTCCCGGGGCGTGAAACACATCGTGCAGGCGCTGATTGTGCCACCACTCGTAGGGATCGTAGATTTTCGCGATATCGGTGTGATCCGAGGTCCCGAGGAAATCGAGCTTGGCCATGTCATAGGCATAGCGGAATTGCTCAACGATACAGCCGTCGAAACCAGTACGACAATTTGAGACATCCGTGTGCCGATGCACATCGCCCCAGATCAGGGTGTAGGTCTCGCCGTCGTGGGTCCATTGGTGACGCTCCAAAGGAGGGCGCTCCGGCGTCGATTGCGACGGCGAAAAAGGCTCGTTCGTCAGGTCTTTTGGCTCGCCGGGCGCTTTTGCCGGAGAGAAAGCTTGATTCGTGTCGAGTGCCGCCAGAAAAACACCGGACACCAGGCAAGTCTTGTCGGTTCGCAGATCCGATGGCCAGTTGAGCCAGAGACCGCCCTTGCCATCGGTCGCAAACGAGGCATGTCGATCCTGCCCCATCGAACTGTCCGGAACCTGACGACGGGCATGCCACTCGCCGCTTTCGGTATTCAGATAGGTGCAGGCTAGGTTCCAGCGATTGCCGAGGAAATACCGATACGCCACCCAGGGACGATCCTCCGCGTCCACGCCGATGGCAGGTAGATTGACCGGGGCACCCGCCTCTCCCGCCGGTCCCAGGGGAATCTCGGTGAACGCCTCCTTTTCCACATCAAACCTTCCGAAGAGAATCTCCTTCTGGGCGTTGAGCCCCTTGTCGTTTTCATGACCGCGCACATCCAAGCCCCAGCGAACACGCCCGCGCTCGGCCGCGATCCAGAGACTTTTCCCATCTGCCGAGGCGGCAATATCGGAGCGAGCTTCGTAACGCGGCGAGTGAGCAATCGGCGTTGTCTCGACAACTTCATCCCGTCCCACCTTGGCCAGATAGAGGTTGAATTCGTTGCCGCGGGAACTGTCGTAGACGATCCAGGCAGCTCCGTCGGCAAAGGCAATTCGTGGTTCCCAATCCCCTCCCGGCTCAGTCGAGACCGGTATCTCGGCAGACCATTCCCTTTTCTCGGGATCAAAAAATCGCGCAAGGACATCCCCTTCCCCAGCCCGCATCGATTGCCACGTCACCCAGACACGCCCCTCCGGATCAGTTCCTGCGTCGGCAAAACTGTCGGAGCCCGCAGAATTCGCGAGAGTGATCAGTTCGCCCAGCTCATCATTTTTGGTCAGCGAACGTGCCATCAAATGAACCACATCATCCTGTCCGGTCTGTCCCCAAAAGGCCCAGACGGTTCCCGCGCCATCGACCGCGATGGCCGGTTGATGGATCACTCCCGGCTCGCTCAATACTGCCACCGATGCGAGTCCCGCGTCTGTTTTACGTCCCACCCGCAGGGTATCGGCGGTGCCATCGTGTTCGATGTAGGCAAACCAGAGAGTGCCATCGACATCGTTGGTCACCACGGGAAAGTCACGCTGAAGTTTTCCGTCCTTCAGAGCCAGCACCTCTCCCTTGAGAGTGACCATCGGAACCTTGGCAACAGCCGCCGCTTTCTTTTTCGGTGCCGCTTTAGCCTTCGGCTTTGGTTTCGGTGCCGCATCCTCCTGTCCAGCGACATGAGAAAAGGAAATGGCGACCGCGAGGAAAAGAAGAGAGATGGAGTGCTTGATCATACCCTGTTGAGTCCGGGACCTAACCCTGTTGAATGAGAATCACTCAACTTCGGAAGACTCGGATTCAGGCGCTCATGATCAGAAAAAGGCGAGCCCGAAGCAAGCTCCCGTTTCTCGGTTTTAGATCAACTCCCGCATCGCCTTGTAGCCATCCACCAGATAGTGAGGGCGACCGGAGAGATCCTTGATCGTGACCTGATTCACGTCGATCCCAAGTTGATGATAGATCGTTGCGAACACTTCACCGAAATGCACGGGACGATCCGCGATCTCTCCACCCGTACGATCCGTTGCTCCAATCACCTGCCCGGTTTTGAGGCCGCCGCCAGCGAGAAGCGCTCCACCCACCCGCGGCCAGTGATCGCGACCACCATCCTTGTTGATCATCGGGGTGCGCCCGAATTCTCCCCACGCCACGACCAGGGTGTCGTCGGCCATGCCGCGCTCGTGGAGATCTTCGATCAACGCGCTGAGTCCTTGATCAAACAATGGCGCGTGCGAGCGCATGCCGTTGAAATTCTGGCTGTGAAAATCCCAACGCCCGAAGTTCAGAGTGACGCATCGCGCCCCAGCTTCCACGAGACGACGAGCGAGGAGGAAGTGTTCGAGATTTCGCGGAGCGCCATCGCCAACGTTTTTTGGATCGCCCTTGCCGTAGCGTTCGCGGACCTTGGGATCTTCGTTGTCCAAGTTCAAGGCATGAGCCAATTCGCTCGAAGTGAGCATTCCGAAGGCCTGTTGATGGAACTCGTCGAGTCCTTCCATGATGCCGCTGCGATCGGCGTCACGACGGAACTGGTCGAAGGAGTTGAGAAGACCTTTTCGCTCATCGAGTCTGGCCTCGGTCAGGGCGCTGAGAACGAGATCGTCTTTGCCCGGCCCGGAAGGTTTGAAAGGTCCGTTGGCGAATCCGAGGAAACCTGGTTTGCCAGAGGAGCCGTAGGGCGGATGTCCGGCCCGGGGAGCGAGTCCCACAAAAGGCGGCATGTTGGCACTTTTCGAGCCCATCAATTCCGACATGACGGCACCGATCGACGGCCAACCGCCGGGAGGTTGGCCATTGTTGTCCAAAGTCGAACCGACCTTGCCGGTGTAACACATGAAAGAATCATGACTCCCGTTGAGCGCCCCATGGAGCGAGCGAATCGGGACGCACTTGTCCATGATTTTGGCCAGCTGCGGGAGCAATTCGCAGACCTGAATTCCAGGAACGTTGGTCGAGATAGGCTTGAATTCTCCACGCATCTCCGACGGCGCGTCCATTTTCAAGTCATACATGTCCTGATGCGGCGGGGCACCCGCCATGTAGATCATGATGACCGATTTCCGCGAGTTCTTCAGACCGGAAAGCTGATCTGCCTTGAGGAGACCAGGTAGAGACAATCCACCAAGCCCGAGCCCGCCGACGCGGAGAAAATCGCGACGCGACAACCCGTCACAAAAGCGGGACCGAGGTGAGCCAGAGCCGGAGATGGTCAGCATGACTCACGTTACGCCCACGTTGTAGGGATTGGCCAATGCCGGAACGGCACGCAATCACGCTGTCCGCCTCAATCTGTCAGTGCTCAATAAAACTCCTGATGCCCTCGAATCCATGCTTTGTAATTCTCCGTAGGAGGGCCGGACCCGACCTGCGTGCTGAGCACTTCATTGTCGCTGTCCAACACCAGCATCGTGGGAAAGGCTCGAACGCCGTACTGCTGCGCCATCCTTTGGGCACTGGCGGGCACCGTGCTGCGATCGGCTGGAAAATCGAATGAACGGAACTGGATCTCCTTCGAGGCAAACTCCTTCCACGCCGGGGTGGAGATGACCCCACGATCCAGTTGCTGGCAGGCGGGACACCATTCCGTGCCGGTAAACAGGACCACTTTGATTCGTTTCTCCTTGGGCACTGACTTGACCGGAGTCGGTGCCGTCATCATGCGCATCGGAAACTCGACTTCTCCGCCGGAACGGCCTCTCATGAGGAGAAATGCGACCACGACAATGCCCGCAATTGGCAAAAGCTTATTCATGGAATCATATTTAATATAATTTCCATAATAAATCAATCAGAAGGTTCCTTTTCGTCCTCTTTCCGGCTGATCACCCGATCCAATCGATTCGATGAGCGAGCATCGACTCTTCATCAAATTCAAACCAGGCGTCGAACTTTTTCCCCTGGAGCATGCCCGGGAGCCAATGAATATCATCGGCCCACATACGATCGTAGGGAATTCGGTCGAAATCGAACCACTCGGGTTTGGCCTCGATCGTCTCGGTGGGTTCCCCGCGAAATCCGCCTGAGCGAAACACGGTGCAATGCAGATGCAAACCATCGCGGAACGCAAAACGCAGCACGCCCATTTCTTCTAGCGCCTCAGGAATGATGCACAATTCCTCCTCGACCTCGCGAATGGCCGCCTCCAACGGGGTCTCACCCGCTTCGAGTTTTCCCCCAGGGCCATTGATTTTTCCGGCTCCCAATCCGGTTTTTTTGTGGATCAGCAGGACACGCCCGTCCTCCACGATGAACACGAGGTTGGCCCGCATGTTGGGCATCCAAGTGCTCCAATCGACGAGACAGGAGGCATCGGGATTCGGGGATCGGGATTCGGTGTCTGCCATGCTCCCGGATTTCTCGATACGAGGGGTGCCGTCCAACGATTGGAATCAGACCATCGCCTCCGCTTCATCGACACTGGCACCATCGTGCAGCATCGCCATGAGAGCGCGCGTGATTCCGGCAGGCTTGTCGTGCTGAATGACGTTGCGACCGTAGACGATTCCGTGAACGCCCTGTTCGAGGAGACCTGCGGTACGTTCGAGAATGACTCGGTCGGACACTTTGCCGCCGCCGCGGACCAACACCGGCACGCCACCGGCCGTCTCAACGACCTGATGATAGAGGCTCACGTCGTCGGTCGGGTCGGCCTTGATGACGTCCGCCCCGAGTTCCACGGCCTGACGGACGAGGTGCATGATTTTCACCACGTCTCCATCGACCATGTAGCCGCCGGCCTGGGAATTTGGCGCAAAGACCAGCGGTTCGATCATCATGGGAATTCCGTAGTGATCACAATCGACCTTCAACCGGAGAATGTTATCGACGCACTGCCCGGTGACGTCCGGCGCGCCGGGAATCTGGAAAAGGTTCACACAGATGCAGGAGGCATCGAGCCGAACCGCCTGGAGCGCCGCCTCTTCGATCATCGCGCTGAAACGGGCCTCGGGCAGATCTTTCCCGTAGATGTTGGCGGTGTCGGCACGAAGCACCAGGGAGGGCTTGAAACGTCCTGGGAGGCTCTGCAAATGGCGCGCCTGACCGATGGTCAACTGAATCGCATCCGGTCCGGCATCGACGAGAGTCTCGATGGTCTTGGGCATCGACTCGATCCCTTTGAGAAATCCCGGCTCGTTGAAAAAACCGTGATCGACGGCGACATCAAGGAGGCGACCCGATTTCGGATTGAAGAGGCGTTTCAGGCGGTAGTCTTTGTTCATGATGGCCAGACTCTTGAGGCTCCCTCCGCGATTCGCAAGCAAGGTTTTGTTCGCAATCGGGGTGCCGTCCTCCCTGCTTGCATTGGAACCCTGACGGCCTCAGGTTTTGCGATCATGTTTCAAATCCTCCACTTGCCCCATCTTGCTGCCTCCGTTCTCACGCTTGCCGGCATTTTCCTGATCACGAGCTGCTCCGACTCAGAGGAAAAGTCGACGCCTCCGACTGACTCCACCGTGACAGAGGAGACTTCCACCGCTCCTGAGGTACCAAAGACAAAACCAGCAACTCCCGCTCCCGCCTTCTGGAGCGATGTCCTGCTTCACCGCGCCATTCGCGAAGGAAATGTGGGCTACAGCGGCAATGGACAATTCCAAATCAATGAACAAGGCCAACCGGAAGCCGTCGTGCTCGCGAATTGTGGCGTTTCCAATCTCGACATGCTTGCTGGCATGCCGCTTCTCATGATCGATCTCCAAGGCTGCCCGGTCAGCAGCCTCGATGCCCTGAAAGGCATGCCTCTCGTGGAGGTCTATCTCGACAAAACGAACGTGGAAGATCTCTCGCCCCTCGCCGGCAACACGACGTTGAAGAAACTCTACCTCAACGAGTCCAATGTGAAGGACCTCACACCGCTCAAAGGCGTGCCGCTGGAGGAGTTGAACCTCGTCGGCTGTCGGGTCGAGGAGATCACCCCGTTGGCCGGGATGCCCCTGAAAATGCTCTGGCTCACCGGACTACCAGTCACTGACATCTCCCCACTCGCCACTACGCCGATCCAGAGTCTGACCCTGCACCGCACGCAGGTGTCTGATCTTCATCCACTCGCCACCCTCAGCACCCTGCAGCGCCTTCATATCGGTGAGACCCCGGTAAAAGACCTGCTGCCAGTCTCGCGACTCCCCCTGACCCGGCTCGTTTTCACGCCTGCCAACATCGAGAAAGGCATCGACGAAGTTCGCAAGATTCCCACCATGCAACAGGTTGGGGTGGAGTTTGAAGACAACATGCAGACCCTGATGTCCCCCTTTGAATTCTGGGAAAAGTTCGACAAAGGCGAGTTCGGCACAGAGGCAAAAGCAGCTCCAAAACCTTGAGACAGCAGGCACCAACCAGACAAAAGGTTGCAAAAATACTTGCTCGATACACTTAATTACTGTATTGAAGCTGTATGAAGATGACCATCAATCTGGACGAGGCGCTCTTGGATCGGGTCGTTGAGATCACCGGGGCTGCCACAAAGACCGAAGCGATCATGATCGCCCTCCGGGAAGTGGACCGCCGCTCCCGGCTCATCACCGTCCTCCGCGAGGGCTTGGGTGCCAGTCCCGATGAGTTGCGAGACATGTTTGACACGGCCTCAGACCCCGGCGCTCTCCGGGTCGCCGAGGCACCGCGTCCCTATCGCACCGAGCAGCCATGAGTCGCCCCATCATGGTGGATAGCTGTTGGTACATCCAGCAGGCACGAAACGGCGAAGATCCCCTGCGTATCCTCTCGTTCCTCGCGGAATCGAGAGACATCGCCACCTGCGGCATCGTCACGGCCGAAGTCGGTCGCGGATTGAGACAGCGAAAATTCCTTGAGCGCTATCAAGCCGCCTGGTCGGTCATGCTCTATGTCGACTCCAGCAACAAGCGCTGGGAGGAAACGCTCGATCTCGCTTGGCACCTGGATCGGCAGGGAGTGACACTGCCCCTGCAGGACATTCACATCGCGGTCTGTGCGAATCAGATCGGGGCCGTCATCCTCACCTACGACACTCATTTTCAGAAAATTCCGGGCATCGATGCCACCGACAAAATTTTCTGACATAAGAAGCGATCACTTCTTTCCCTTCTTCTTTTTATCCTTCTTCCCTTTCTTCGCCTTGGGCTTTTCCGCTTTTTTCTTCAGCTTCTCGAGTTTCTTCTTCAGCTTTTTCCAGTATTCCTCGCCTGCGATAAATCCGACACAACGTTCGCTACCGCAGAGGCAGGGATGATCCTCGAAGTTCTCGAGGTCAAAGCCGTAGTTGAAGTAAAGCTCCTCGTCTTTCTTGATTTCTCGAGTCGCCAGAATCCAGATCTTTCCCCGGATGATCTCGGATTCGCAGTTGGTCTCGCAGCTGTGATTGATCAGACGCGCGGCGTTCCATGGGACATCACCGTCGATGTCATGACGCTTGTTCAACGTAAAAATATAGACGCCGGCTTCTCCGGTTGCCTTGGCCTTGTCGAGTTGGGCCCAGCCCCGACGATCCGACTCAGCCTTGGTGATTTTTTCCCCGACATACTCAATGATGCGGGTGCCTGCAGGAATGTCCTTTGTCGCGAAAAGTCCGCGCCCGTGAATCTTCGATCCGCGAATCTCACACCATTCGGAGTCGCAGATCTCTTCGGCAGTTTTCGAGGCAGTCGAACGCTGCTTCGCTTCCTTTTTGGGACTAGTTGCTACCTTGGCCATCGCTATTGGGTACCTCATACTCCGGCCAAGGCGCGGATGCAATCATCCAGCGATGTCCGTTTAAGGCAGGCCAACCGTCGGGATGGTAGAGCACACCGCTCAGCACCTTCGGATTCTCCGGCGCAAATTCGGGTCTGGCGAAAGTAAAGAAGGCACCATACGGCCCGGACTTTTCCACGATCACCTGCGGCTCATCCGAATCGACCTGATTGTCGTCGGCAAAAAAGTAAGCCTTCGACCAGTCAACCGCTCCCGACTTGTCCGGGGCGTTCACCACCATCTGGATGCTTCCCTTGTCGATCTCTTTGGCTGAGAAAGTCCACCCATCCGGAGTGGGTAGCGGCATGCGGCTTCGCGAAATTTCAAACTGCTCCCGCCACTTCGCGTCGAGGTTCGATTCCTTCGCCTCGGGATCACTTACCGGAATCGTCAGCGAAAAATCGTGCCACCCGGGATGACAGGTCTTTGAGCAACACATCCAACCCACCCGGGCTTTCAGCGTGATTTCCGTCTTTCCTTTGAGATCTTTCGGCACGCGCATCGGCACCAGCAGGCAGGTGTCCTCTTCGTAACCCCAGGCCGTCAGGGTAGCCATGATCGTCGTCTGGGGAGCCGGCCATTGAATCTCTCCCGGTTCAAAGCCTTCGGGCAAATCCTTCCATTGAATCATCGCCGAGACGCCCACGATTCCGGGGCTTTTCCAGTAAGTGTGATAACCCTCCTCGTGGCGAAACCAGAGACCGACCGTGATGTCCTCGCCCGGCCGAATGGCATTCACATCGGTGACCAATTGCAGCGTCTTCAACCCCGGATAGGTGGCGGCTTCGCTCTCGGCGGCGTTCGCAGCGACCGCGGCAAAAAACAGGCTCAAAAGAATTGGAAGGATTCGCTTCATGGGGAGGACGAAACCAAACCGCGAAGGCTTCAAAACGCAAGGGACGCAGCCGAGTTTGCGACAACCAACGCCCGGCTTCGGCAAAGATCCGCAGAGGTTGCCGCCTAATCGTAGAGCAAATAGCGCGCCCGACGTTTTTGAAACTCAGAGACTTCCGGTTCCCAGAGCTCCCGAATCTGTCTGGGATGCTTCCCCTCAACCACCGCGTCGAGGGTCGCCGGATGTTTCAGTAAGGTGCTGAATTTCTCCCGCAACTTCAGCGCCTCGCCATAACGGGCGTGCAACACCCTGGCCAGAGTCAGGCCGACATCGATCGGTCGACACGCATCGCGATCCACCAATTCCATTCGCACGCCACCACAGGATTCCTTCG
>JAGROX010000021.1:79925-88565 GCA_020440025.1 Verrucomicrobiia bacterium | reverse complement strand
CCGATGATTTCGAAAGGCGTCTCCGTCCCCCGCCCCACGGAGATTGCACAGAACTCCAGCAGACCAATCCCGGGATAGAGAATCGCCTCGGTCAGGTTGCGCATGTTGGGCGACGGATTCACCCAGGTCAGTCCGGTTACGTCAAACCTCATGTCGCGTTTCCAACCACGCACCGGAACGACAACCAGATCGAGATCGAGTTTCTTCTCGGCCACAAACATCCGCGCCAGTTCACCCACGGTCATGCCATGTTGCACCGGAATGTTGTGATAGGCGGTAAAACTCGCCTCGCCCTCTCGCACAGGACCATCGACGATCTCGCCACCGATGGGGTTCACCCGATCCAACACCACGAATTTCAACCCGTGTTCCGCCGCCGCTTCCATCGCGTTTCCCATCGTGGAAATGTAGGTGTAGAACCGGCAGCCGATATCCTGAATGTCGAAAACCAGAGCATCGAGCCCCGCGAGTTGAGCCGCTGTCGGTCGGCGGTCCTTACTTTTGTAGAGACTGAAGATCGGCAAGCCGGTCTTGGTGTCCGTTTCGTCATCGATGGATTCCTGATCGAGTTTTCCGCGAATGCCGTGCTCGGGAGCAAAGATCGATTTCAGAAAAACGTTGGGCGCTTCGTGAAGCAGATCGATGGACGAACGCTGATCGCCATCTAGCCCGGTGTGATTGGTGATCAGTCCGACCCGAAGCCCGGCAAGAACGGCGAAATCATCCGCCGCCAGGGTGTCGATCCCATTCATCACCTTCACCGCCGGATCCCCGGCAGCGGTTTGATCGTTCATCATACCCTGTTGAGTCTCGGACCCAACAGGGTTGAATGAGGCCGTCTTGGGTTTCATCAGACCGACGGCTTCGGCGGCGAGAGTTCCGAGACGAATTCGCAGCGGCTTGATCCGACCGTCCTCGCTCGGATGATTCCGGTTCGCCATCAGGATCAAGATGGTTTCCGACCCCGGATCGACCCAGATCGAGGTTCCCGTCCAGCCGGTGTGACCAAAGCCACCCACCGGAAAAATTTCTCCTCGTTGATAGGAAAACCCGGAATCGATGTCCCAACCGAGTCCGCGCTTAGTCGGCAGGACTGCCTTCGGCGATTGTAGCTTCGTCATTTCGACGACGAGTTCGGGACGAAAGATCGAAGTCGATTTCGACAGAAACGCCCTCGCATAGGTCGCGACGTCCGCCGCGGTCGTGAACAAGCCCGCATGACCGGCAACCCCTTCCATCCGCCGAGACACGGGATCGTGAACCTCGCCGCGGAGGACTCCATAGGAGCCGAAAGACTCGGTCGGAGCGATACGATTTTGCGAATCCCGACCCGGTAGAAATGTCGTATCCGCCATTCCCAGCGGCCCGAAAATTTCCTCGGAGGCGAACACATTCAACGGCCGACCAGACACCCGGCGCACGATTTCCCCGAGCAGGATGAAGTTCACATCGGAATAGCGAAAGCTGCTTCCGGGTTTCGCGATCAGCGGCGTCGTCAGACAGCGATGCACGCCATTCTTGTATCCCCACCAGTGCTCGGATTGGACCGAGATCGATGGCGGCAGACCGGAGGTATGAGTCAGCAGATGCCTCACGGTCACCTTGGCTCGGTTGGCATTGGTATCCGCTGAGGTATCGAACGACTTCTTCTGAAACAGCGGACGAAGTTCCGGCTTCGGGGCAAACTCGGGCAGCAGGTCGACAATTTTTCCGTCGAGATCGATCACCCCACGATCAATCAACAGCGAAACCGACGGTGCCGTGGCCAGCACCTTGGTCAGCGAGGCCGCGTCGAAAATGGTATCGGTCGTCATCGGCTCCGCCGAAGGCAACACGGCGCGTCGTCCGTAGGCTTTTTCGTAAACCTCGCCCCGATGTTCCAGGTGAAACACCGCCCCGGGAATTTCCCCCCGGGCGATGGCGGCTTCGATTTCCGCATCAATCTCAGCCAGCTTCGCCGACTCGAACGCGGAAGCCACCCCCGCAACCAGCAACCAAGCAAGCGCACAGACCAGGCGAAAGGTTCGAGATTCCGTGCTCATGGATTTAGCCCTTCGATGATGCACCCGGTTTTGGAAGCGGGCGACAGTCGCTGCAATATTCCTCCCCTTCCGCCGAGACTCGGAACTCGAGCTCGGGGTGACTCAGGTCTGTTTTTCCGCAGATGTCACAGGTGTGAAAGGCTTCGCGATCGGCAGATTTGACCTTCGATTGAAATTTCGCTCGGCGCACCGCTGCCTCGCCGCGATTCTGAAAATCTCGGACAAATCCAGGGCCGAACACGACGAAATAGGGAATGAAGGCCACCAGAATGGGCAGGATGACGATAGGCACCTGAATTACATAAGAAAACAGGATGGCAACATCGCCGATCGCCAGCCACTTCGCTTTCACCGGAATCACTCCGAACAGATTGACGATATGATCCGGAAAGAGGGTCGCGAAGGCAATGAACATCAGGGAAAAGAAAATCATGGCCGGAAACACATTCACCAAAATGCCGATCATGGGGATCAGCCCCAACACGACCAAACATCCCACCGTCGCCAAGACATAGAGATTCACCCGAAACGCTCCCCACGCCCCCTCAAGCGCATCGCCGATGAACCAGAGAAAGAACACCATGAAGAGAATGAACAGCGGATTCATCGTCCCCGGCATCATGATGAAGGTGAATACTCGCCAGACTTGGCCGGAGTAAACCTTGGAGGCATCCAACATCAGATAGCTCAGGAGGTTTCCTTCGCCTTCGCCTGTTCGGGAGAAAAGAGTCAATCCCCAGACGGCGAGTTGGAAGACTCCCACCCTACGAATCAGATTGGGAATCGCGAGGTGACCGAATCGACGTTCGGCTGAGGCGATCAGGCTTTGACCAGGATGAGCGGACATGGAGAATGAAAAGAGGAGGTAGAACGGGATTGCCGAGGACCGCCCACTCTACCACGCGGGCAAAGGGGAACAAGAGGCGACGCGTCGTCAATCGATCCGATGTCACTTCGACTCATTGACAAGGGGAGAGCAACAGCGGAAAGAGGTCATGTCATGGACGAAGATTCCTCGCCTCAGGCCTCCCCTCTCGCCGCTGAACATCAGAAACTCGACGCGCGCTTCGCGGCCTTCGCCGGCTGGGAAATGCCCATTCAGTATGCGGGCATCATGCCGGAGCATCGAGCCGTGCGCGAGTCGTGCGGGGTGTTCGACATTTCTCACATGGGCCAGTTTTTGGTAGAGGGTGATGACGCAGCGACTTGGCTGAATGGTCTACTCACCAATGATGTCGGCGTGCTGGCCTCCGGCGAAGGGCAGTACACCCTCATGCTCAACGAAGCGGGTGGCGTGATCGATGATCTCATTCTTTATCGCCTCGACGAAAAGCTGTTTTTTCTCGTGGTGAATGCCGCCAAGATCTCGGAGGACCTCGAATGGCTCGCCGAACATCGCCCCGATGGCATTCAGCTCAGTGACGAGAGCACGCTCTATGGCGGTCTGGCCATTCAGGGACCGGAAGCGGTGGTGACTTGGGAGAAAATGCGCGGCGGAACAACAGCCGCCGAACTCGATCTTCCCACCCAGAATGGCATCGTCGAGTCATCGCCTGGCGGCTTGGTTCTATGTCGCACAGGATACACTGGCGAGGATGGGTTTGAGTTGTTTGCGCCGGTTGGCGAGATCGCGACTTGGTTCCGAGCGGCACTGGATGCCGGGGCCGCACCCTGTGGACTCGGTGCCCGCGATACCTTGCGATTGGAGAAATGCTACCCGCTCAATGGCTCCGATCTTGATTCTACTCACACTCCGCTGGAAGCCGGTCTTGGATTTTTCTGCAAACTCGACAAGCCCAATGGCTTCGTCGCCCGAGACGTGCTGGCTCGACAGAAAGCCGACGGCCTGAAAACCAAGCTGTCGGCGATTCGGCAAATCGACAAGGGCCCCCCGCCTCGCCACGATTACCTCGTTTTTGTCCCCGGAGTCACCGAACCCGTCGCGGCACTGACGAGCGGATCGTTGTCCCCGACCTTGGGCGATGGCATCGGCATGGCCTATCTGCCCGCTGAATTGGCCAAGCCCGGCACCGCCCTGGAAATCGAAGTCCGTGGTCGGCGCTTCGCGGCCGAAGTGGTGAAAAAGCCCTTCGTCTGATTGAGGGGTTTCCCCGCTCCCCAGTTTCCGGGACTCTCCTCGATCTCCTCCCTCCATTTTCGGAGCTGTGAGGAGGGAGTCTCACTGTGCGCACTCACTTTCAACGAAGCCACCCGACCTAGAGGCAGAGCACTCTTCTCAAAGATGATAACAGAAAAGAATTAAATTATGATATTTGCATTTTAATCTTGAAAATTATGTAAATTCAGTCAAATTACAGAAAACAAAGGTCTCGTGAAGTCTCGAATCTCCATCCTCCTAGCGCTTTTATCGGCTGTTTTTCTGTTCCCGGAATTTTCTTCCGCGCAGATTACCGCTGACTCGATCGCTGCTCAGATGTCTCGCGAAAGCGGGAATCCTGCAGAGGGCTTCGCGACCTACAGTCAGAAGCTGGCAAAGCTACTCCACGATTTGCCCCCTGCGGCGCGAGCGCGAGTGCTTGGTGGAGCGGCCTCGGTGCTCTTGAATGACCAACTCGGTTTGGACGAGATCGGATTTGCCCACCAGTCGGCAAACCTCACTTCTGCGGCGACTGCTGAACTGGACAAGGTTGCCGATTTTCTGAAGGAAAACCCGGACACGAAGATCAAAATCGACGGTCATACCGCCCTCGCATTTTCCGGCGCTCAAGCTCTCTCAGAAGCCAGGGCAATGGCGGCAAAAATGTATCTCCAGCGACTCGGTATCAATCCGGACCGCATCGAGTCCTCCGGATACAGCAATACCAAGCCTCTGGTCTCAGGAACCAGCGCCGACGCCCAGACCCAGAATCGCCGGATCGAGATCACGCTTCAGTAAAACGAGACTTGGCATCTCCTCACTTTTCTCGAGGGATTCAGACCACGGTCGTAAGTCTTTTCTATCTTCCGATCTCGAAACGCTGGCGATCCCATCGCCAGTAGGACACACATTCCTATTGATAACGGCATGGTTTTTGCCGAAGGATGCAGCTCGAACCATGAGCCAGATCCTTGACCACCTCTTCTACTCCGATTCGCACGAATGGATCGATCCCACCAATCCTGATGCTGCCACCATCGGCGTTTCGGATCATGCCCAGGAAGAACTGACCGACGTCGTCTACCTGGAACTCCCCGCCGTGGGGCGCGCCGTTACCAAAGGCGAGGCCATCGCCGTGATCGAATCAGTCAAGGCAGCCAACGACATCTACTCGCCGGTCTCGGGTGAAATCGTGGAGGTAAACGAGGCCCTCACTGAGGATCCCGCCGCGGTAAACAACGATCCCTACGCCACCGGCTGGATGTTTCGGATCAAACTCAGCGACCCGAGCGAACTGGACTCCCTCATGAACGCGGAGGCGTATCGTGGTCATGTCGGCTGAAACGTTTGATCCCCACGCCTTCGCCCATCGGCACCTCGGTCCCAGCGAGGCAGACGCCACCGAAATGGCGAAGGCCATTGGCTGCCACTCAGTCGATGCCCTCATCGATGCGGTCGTTCCCGCAAACATTCGATCACCACAGGCACTCGATCTCCCGCCTGCTGCTTCTGAATCGGAAGCGCTCTCAGAACTCGAAGCCATCATGGCGAAAAACGAGGTTTGCCGTTCCTACCTTGGACAGGGCTACTACGACACCATCGTTCCGCCAGTGATTCAGCGAAACGTGCTCGAGAACCCAGGTTGGTATACTGCCTACACCCCCTACCAGGCCGAGATCGCTCAGGGAAGGCTGGAGGCTCTGCTCAATTTTCAGACCATGGTCTGCGATCTCACCGCCTTGCCGGTGGCCAATGCCTCACTTCTCGACGAAGGCACCGCGGCAGCCGAAGCCATGGCGATGTGTGCCGCAGCGCGAATCAAGGGCACCACCTTTTTTGTCAGCGATCGTTGCCATCCGCAGACCATCGAGGTGCTGAAAACCCGCGCCGAACCGATTGGGATTACCTTGGAAATCGGCGACGAATCGACCTTCGATTTTGCAGGCAAGGGCGACGAATGCATCGGCCTGCTGTTGCAGTATCCGGCGACGGACGGAGCGGTCGAGGACTACACTGACATTGTCGAACGCGTCCACACCGTCGGAGGTTTGGCCGTGGTGGCGACCGATTTGCTGGCCCTGTGCCTGATCAAGCCGCCCGGCGAGTGGGGAGCAGACATCGCCATCGGCAGCGCCCAACGTTTCGGCGTTCCCCTGGGATTTGGCGGACCGCACGCTGCCTTCATGTCCTGCACCGAGGCGCACAAGCGGCGACTCCCGGGACGTCTCGTGGGCGTTTCCAAAGACGCCGACGGACGCATGGCCCTCCGACTCAGCCTCCAGACGCGCGAACAACACATTCGCCGTGAGAAAGCGACCTCCAACATTTGCACCGCCCAAGTCTTGCTGGCGGTCATGGCGGGTTTTTACGCGGTCTATCACGGACCAAAAGGCCTGCGACGAATCGCCGAGCGCGTTCATGCCAAAGCCTGCGAAGTCGGCGGCGAAGGTGCCCGTTTTTTCGACACCGTAACGGTCGATGGCAAACGGCTGGCTTTCGGTGAAAGCGATGGCATCGAACCCTCGGGCAAGAACGCGATTCCCGAAGAACTCCGTCGCACTTCGCCCTACCTTGCCCACGCCGTCTTCAACAGTTTTCACACGGAGACGGAAATGCTCCGCTACCTCCGTCGATTGGAGGGAAAAGATATCGCGCTCAACTTGAGCATGATTCCGCTCGGTTCGTGCACCATGAAGCTCAACGCCACTGCGGAAATGCTGCCGGTGAGCTGGAAGTCGGTGAACGGGCTTCATCCCTTTTCGCCCGCTGAAGAGACCAAAGGCTACGCCGAGATGGCATCGCAACTCGAATCCTGGCTCGCCGAAATCACTGGCTTTCACAGCGTCAGTCTTCAGCCCAATGCCGGTTCCCAGGGAGAATACGCCGGCCTGCTAGCCATTCGCGGGTTTCACCGAGCCAATGGCCACACCGGCCGTGACGTCTGCCTCATTCCCACCTCGGCTCATGGCACTAACCCCGCCAGCGCGGTGATGACGGGTTTTCGTGTGGTCCCCGTTCGCTGCGATGAGCAGGGAAATATCGATGTGGAAGACATCCGGGCAAAAGCCGCCCAGCACGCCGATGCTCTCGGGGCTTTGATGATCACCTACCCGTCGACCCACGGGGTCTTCGAAGAATCCGTGGTCGAGATCTGCGAGATCATCCATGCCCATGGCGGACAGGTTTACATGGACGGCGCCAACATGAATGCGCAGGTCGGTCTTTGCAGCCCTGGTGCCATCGGGGCCGATGTTTGTCATCTGAATCTTCACAAGACCTTCTGCATTCCCCACGGCGGCGGCGGCCCCGGCGTGGGCCCCATCGGAGTCGCGGAACATCTCGCGCCCTTCCTGCCCGGCAAGGGAAAGGTCGGCGCGGTCTCGGCGGCACCGCTCGGCAGCGCGTCGATCCTGACCATATCCTGGATGTACATCCGCATGATGGGTTCCGCCGGCCTTACCGAAGCGACCAAGATCGCCATCCTCAACGCCAACTACATTGCCCATCGACTGCAACCTCATTTCCCGGTGCTCTATCGGGGAAAAAGCGGCCATGTCGCTCACGAGTGCATCCTCGATTTGCGTCCGCTCAAGGCGGAATCCGGCATTGATGTCGAGGACGTCGCCAAGCGACTCATCGACTACGGTTTTCACTCACCGACGATGTCGTGGCCTGTCCCCGGCACCCTCATGATCGAACCGACCGAAAGCGAATCGCGCGCCGAGTTGGATCGTTTTTGCGACACCATGATCGCTATCCGTAGCGAGATCCAAAAAGTCATCGATGGCGAATTCGACGCCAACGACAACCCACTGAAGCACGCGCCGCACCCGGCCGAGACCCTGCTGTTAGATTCGTGGAATCACGCCTACACCCGCGAACAGGCTGCCTATCCGATTTCCTGGGTCCGCGAGCGGAAATACTGGCCACCCGTCAGCCGTATCGACAACGTCTACGGCGACCGCCATCTCGTCTGCACTTGTGCAGGGATGGAAGAATATGCCGAAGAGTGAGGAGAATCCGATCCCTTCCCCCAAATCGTCATCGCTACATTTTTCGTAGCATGGGATTCCATCCCGTGCCAGTCCTCGTGGGATTGCATCCCGCGAGTGAAAACGCGAAGCAATGGCCGCCCATCGTGCTTTGGACTCGCGTGATGCAATCCGACGGGAACAGGCACGGAGTCAAACTCCATGCTACGACCCGCAAAGACTTAAAATAGGCCCCGACCTTTCACGCGAAGCCCTCGTCGTAGCATGGGATTCCATCCCGTGCCCGTCCTCGTGGTATTGCATCCCGCGAGTGAAAACGCGAAGCAATGGCCACCCATCGTGCTTTGGACTCGCGGAATGCAATCCCACGGGGACAGGCATGGAGTCAAGCTCCATGCTAAGGCATTCACTGAGACTCAAAATGACCCCCAAGCCTCGCCACTTACTTCTTCGCCGCCTCTTCCTTCACCGTCACCGCGATCGGCAGCGAGTAGGTGGCAAACTTGGT
>JAGROX010000021.1:63533-79901 GCA_020440025.1 Verrucomicrobiia bacterium | reverse complement strand
GTGGTCGCTGCCTGGAGCGTCTTATCGGCGGCGGCGACGAAATCCTTCGCCTTTTTGACTTTCGCCTCGGCGTCGGCCTGCGCTTTTTTCGCGACCGCAACCTGGGCTTCGGCATCCGTGACCCGTTTGGCAAGGTCTGCCTTGGCGGCTTCGCTGGATGAGGCGGCATTCGCTTTGACCTCGGCAAGGGTCTTCTCGGCAGCCGTGACCTTGGCTTTTGAATCGGCTACCTGAGCCTCGAAAGTGGCGACGAGTTTTTCCAATCGCGTTTTCTCAGCCTGGGCCTCTGTGACGACCGCAGCATGGTATTGATACTTGGTAAGACCGATGCCCTGGAGCACGAACTGATACTTGCCGGGGGCGGCTTTGAAATTGCCGTTGGGCTTGAAGCTGATCTTGAGAACGCCTTCGGTCGCGGTCTCCGCAATGGTGACAGAGGGAGGACTTCGCAACATGCCGGGAAATCCGTAGGGAACGACCGTGAGGTTTCCTTTCCGAGCGCCGGGGTTGATCAACTTTATCGGAATCTCCAGATCCTGATTCAATTCGACCTCCCAGGCTTTTCCCGGATCGGCCTGAGTCAGCAATCCTGGTGTGTCCTCTTCAGCAATCACGGAGAGCACGGTTTCCAGATCGAGACGGGAACGGACCCGGATGCTGTCTGAAAAGATGACCCCCCAGACGAGCGAGGCATTCCGCGCGGTACGACTGACCTCCTTTCCACCGATGGATGATTTTCCCACGATGGTGATCGGCCCTGACCAAGCGGCAGCATCAGGCGCGGCAACCACGGTGAGGAAGCCGTTGTTGCTGTCCCCGCTCAACACCAGCGGCGAGGCGGTGACTCCCGGCGGCAAACCTTCGATAGTGACCACGATATCTCCGTCGAAACCGTCCTGTCTCGGAGCCATCACCCGATAGGCGAGAGACCCTCCTCGGCGTGCGAGCGGCGCGGCGGGAAAGCCGGCGCGACCATTGGTGGCCGTAACAGCGCGTTCGGTGCTGGTGAGCAGATGAAAGTCGGGAATGGCCTCGCGAATGGCGAGTCGATAGCGATGAGCGATACTGCCACTGGCCAGATTGTTGATGAGTTTGACCTCATACTCACCATCCGCGTCGGGCGTGAAGCTGATTACGGCATCATTGGTATCGGCATTGGTGGAGTCAAAACGGTCGGCCCCGAAAAAACTCGGCGGATCATCGTTCTCCAACACCGCCGAAATGGTTTCAGCACCCTTGTCATCCTTTCCGATCTTCCGCACCAGCACCACAGGATCACTGGTCACAGACATTCGATCCGAGACCGCCTCGATCCAGTAGGTCGCGCCTTTCTTCGCGGTGAATCGAAAGGCGTCGCTGTCTCCGTCCTCGTCAAAGCGTCCCGCTACCTCGCAGGGCACGGTCACTGTCTGAGCGGGACTCGCAGCCGGATCTTCCATCACCACGGGAGCAGTTGCGAATCCGATGCGCACGGCATTCGACCCCTCGTGGGAATACTCGAATGCCGGCAGAAGGGCTTGGCGCGGAGTGGCGGCGCTGAAAGTGGCCGGAGTCGACGGCACGGCAGGCACCTCGATCTCAACTTCTACGGTTTCGAGCGGCTTGCCGTCGAGTTCAATTCCTTCGCCGAGGCTCCCGCCGGGAAGGTTGCGCCCGTAAAGGGTGAACTTGGTTTTCTGTCCCGGCACGCCGGCGGGCGGAAAGACGAAATCTAGCTGAGGTCGGCGGGAAATCTTCAACCGATAGAAAGACTGACTGCCGCCCCGGTAGAGAATGTCGGAAAGCGCCACGAAATATTCCCCATCGGCTGGCGGGGTGAAATCCACCATGGGATCCCTTCCGAAAAACTCCCGATTGCTCTCCAGTTCGCGGCCCTCCGCGTCGGTGACGATCAGCTTTCCGTCCAGCTTGGAATCCAATCGCTCCGCCCAGACTTCGATGAGGAGTCGCTCGTCCTTCTTGGCGGAAAACTGGAACCAATCGACTTTTTGACCATCAACCTGTCCACGCACGCCGGTTTCAATGGCCAAAGGCATCGCCGTTTCCCGCGCCGAAATATCGCCGGTCTCCACGATCTCCTCGCTGTCCTTGGCCAGAACCAAAAAGGGACGGGCAGTGGAGAGTCCGAAATATCCGAGCGATCTCACCTCATAGAATCCCGGCTCGACATCGGCGGGAATCGTAATCGTGAAACGATTTCCGTTGGGTCGCGGTTCGGGAAAAAACTCATCTGACGGGAGCATCACTGGCGCGGCGGTGATCCGCGAGTCATTGAATCGCAGCCCGGTGAGGCTTTCGAGATTGTCACCGCTGAGATTCACCTCAACGCTCTCGCCCGCCTTGCCCATGGCCGGCGAGATCATCTGCATATCTGAGTTGGGCAGCTGGGCAAACGCCGCCCCCGCGCCAATCAACGACACTGTGAGAAATAGAACAAAATGCTTCATGGAATCCCGTGATCTGTGAACGACGCCCTACCCTCTTCAGCTGCTGAATCCTGAGTCCCGAATCCCGATTCCTCCCTTTCCCTCAGTGATTAAACAGAAACTCCTTGGTATTCGACAACACCCAGATGATGTCCTCGAACGCCTCCTGCTCCGCTTTTTCCGGAGTGAGCTTTGCGGGATCGGCGGCCGAAAGATCGCGCTTCTTTTTCAAATGAGCCTGAGCGATGGCGATTTCATCAGCCGCCGGCTCGCGAGAAACTGCCCGCAGATAGAGTTCACGAATGCGGTCCTCGTCACTCCGATCTTTCGCCCGCGCCAGCGTGACGGCCTGACCATTTCCAGAGGCGAGTTTGTTCTGAATCAGGTCGGAATTGATGAGGTGCAAACTCTGACCCAGATTCGCTTCGCCGGTCCGTTCACACTCACAGGCGGTGTCCATCTGAGGACGACCAAACATGGTGAGAAACTCGGACTCCTTGTTGGCATTGTCATCAGGCAGCGCAATCGCCCGCACGCCGATGGGTTGCTTGCTGAAGGAATTCTTCGCGCCGGTCACGTCGTTGAAGGCATCCAGCAAGACCTCCGACTGAAGTCGTTTGGGATAGTAGCGGGCGAAATTCTGAACATCTTCGTCATTCCCCGCTTTTGGCTCCGAACTTAACTGATAGGTGCGGCTGTTGCAGATGGTCCGAACCAGCGCCTTGAGATCATATCCACTCTCAATGAAATGCGTGGCCAAGCCCTCCAATAACTGCGGATGAGTCGAGGGATTGGTGGGACGAATGTCGTCTTCCGGTTCGACGAGGCCACGACTGAAAAAATGCTTCCAGTAACGATTCACCAGCACCCGACCGAAGTAGGGATTGTTCTCAGAAGTGACCCAGTCGGCAAGTTCACGACGCGGATCGGCCTCGGCCGGAATGTCCAGCGGCTCACCACCCAGCACCGTCGGCTTCAGCATTTCGCCCGTGTTGGGATTGGTCATTCCGGCAGGCTTACGATTATGATAAACGATGTCATCCTCTGGTAGTCGATAGACCGCCTTCTCCGCCACGGTCGAAAAGAAGGCGGCAAAACTGTAGTAGTCATCCTGGCTCCACTGCTCGTAGGGATGATGATGACACTGGGCACATTGCATGCGGACGCCGAGAAACACCTGGCCGATGTCCTGCATCCGTTCCTTGGGATCGGTGACCGAACGATACCAACTGACGGCGGGATTTTCGCCGCTCTTGCCGCTGGCAGTGAGGAGTTCGGCGGCGATTTCATTAAACGGTTTGTTCTCGATGAGACTGGATCGCAACCAACTGTGGAAACCGTAGGTATCGCGTGACACCCAGTCGAGACCGCCCTGGCTCTTGTTGCGAAGCAGGCCCGCCCATTTGCTGGCAAAGAAATCGGCGTAGTCCGTGCCTTCGAGCAGGGCGTCGATCTTGCGGGCGCGTTTCTCGGGTTCGGTCGATTTCAAAAACGCATTCGTTTCTTCCAGCGTCGGCAATCGTCCTGCGATGTCGAGAGTGACGCGACGCACGAACTCATGATCGCTGCATAGATCCGACGGTGGCAGGCCAAGAACGCTGAGTTTTTTGAGAATCTGTTCGTCGATGAAATTGTTCGGCTGAGGCAACTCCAACACCGCGTCGCTCAGCGGGAGGGTGGCGAGGAAGACATCGACGTGTTCCTGAAAACGAACCATCACCGAGGTGCTGCCTGGCAGATTCTCAAAATGCACGAGCCCCGTCTCGTCGGCCTCGGCCATCTCGGGCTGGTTGCCCTCATACTGAACCGCATGAGTGATATCGCGGGTGCTGCCGTCACTGAGGAAGGCAGTCACGATCAGCTGCTGTTGCGAACCGGGAGACGCGACCCGTTCCCGGGGAAAGATCTCGATGCGCTCGACCTCGGGGTCGTTCTCGGGCGCGAAAGGCATTCCTTTTTGAATCCAGCGGGTGAGCAGATGATAGTCCTCCGAATCTTTCTCCAAGCGGGCACCACCTCCGTGCGGAATCTCGCCCGTCGCCTTCAGCAGCAGCAGACTGTTTTCCGGAGCGGCAGGAAAGACACGCCTTCCCCGCGAACTCAGCGCGAGCACCTCATAGTCCATCGCGGGATCGTAGCCGAACAGCGAAAGTCGAAAGCCATTCTGCCCCGTCGACTTCGCATGACAGGCTCCCATACTGCAACCGTTGCGGGTAAACAGCGGCACGATGTCATTGGGAAAACTGATCGGCTGCTCTTGGGTGAATTCCGTCACCTGCACTGACGCCTCCGCGATAACCCCATCGACGTTGGCAACGATCTTCGCTGTGCCATCGGCCAGGGGAGTCACGTATCCGTGAGAATCGATTGATACCACACCTTCCGGCTGACTGGAAAACTGGGCCCGGCGCGTGGCGTCGAACTCGGAAATTCGGGCACCGGACACTTCCGCCGTCACCGCCAATTGCTGCCGAGCATCAGGTCCTTTGAGCATCATCTCCGGCGCGCCTCCCCGTGCATGGATCACGACTCGACTCGGCTTCCGTGCCACTTCCGCCGCAGGCGCTGTGGGAGAATCAGCCGCAAAGCCCGTGATTGTCACCAACCAAAAGGGCGTGAAGAATCGTAGCAGGAAAAATCTCATCGTGGTGGCAGTCATCAGAGCTGGGAGATTCGAGTAGACCCACAGTCTAGGCTACTAAGGCCCAAAAGTTGACCGGGAATGCATGGCGTGATCTCGGCGATTCGGATAGCGCGATCTCGGTTCAGTTTCCCTTGGGTTTCACCGCCAAAATGTCCGAACATAGAGAGTCTTTTTCTCCCTCATTGACCACGTGAACCGTCAATCCATGAATTCCACGTCCCCACAGCCCTCTTCTCCCCGATGCGCCGGCCCCATGAAACGCCGCAGCTTCCTCGAAATCGGCGGACTCAGCGTGATGGGCTTGGGCATGAGCGATTTCCTTCGCTGCCAGGCACAGGCCAAGGCGGGCGATCCGACCTTTGTCGACAAGGACACTTCAGTCATCTTCGTCTGGCTTCCCGGCGGACTCCCGCACATGGAGTTCTACGATCTCAAGCCCGACGCTCCCGCCGAATATCGGGGCGAGTTCCGTCCGGTGAAAACCAACGTCCCCGGCATCGAAGTCGGCGAACTGCTCCCGCTCCACACCAAGATCGCCGACAAGTTTGCGCTGATCCGATCCATTCATCACGAGTTCGCCGACCATGGCGGCGCTCACAAGCGCATGATGACCGGTCGCATTCCGAAAACCCCGACCGGCACTGTCAACGATGCGCCTGCCGTTTCCAGCATTGTGAAAAAAGTGCTGAGCAGCGGCCCGCAATCCATGGACATGCCGCTGTGTGTTTCCTGTGTCGATGGCAGCCGCGCCGGCATCGATACCTTCGCGATGGGTTCCGCTTGGCTCGGTGCAGCGAACAGTCCTTTCATCGTGGGAGGCGATCCCAGTGCCGAAGATTTCAAAGTGCAGAACATCGGTGTCAAAAACGAGATGGAAACCCGGATCGATGACCGGCTCGCCATGCTCGAGGGCATGGACAAACTCCGGCGCGGCATCGACAAGAGCGGCACTATGGACGCCATGGATTCCTTCAACCGCCAGGCCATGGAAATGCTGATGAGCGAAGATGTCCGCGACGCCTTCGATCTCGCCAAGGAAGACACCCGCACCCGCAATCGTTACGGCATGCACGCCTATGGTCAGCGCGCCCTCATGGCACGCCGACTGGTGGAAGCCGGCAGTCGATTCGTCACCCTCGTCTGGGAAAATCCCTTCCCCGGCAAGCCGGTGCCGAAAAACTGTGCTTACAACTGGGATTCCCACGCGGTGAACTGCCACATTTTCGAGGATACCAAATGGCGCGCCCCGGTTTACGACCAGGCGCTCACCGCCCTGATCGAGGATCTCTACCAGCGTGGTCTCGACAAAAAAGTGATGCTCGTGGTCGGCAGCGATTTCGGTCACACACCAAAAATCAACGTCCAGCGCGGCACCCAGACCGGCGTCATGCAGCCCGGTCGCGATCACTGGCCCAAAGCCATGTCCATCCTCGTCTCCGGCGGCGGCATGAACATGGGCCAGGTCATCGGCGCGACCAATTCCAAGGGCGAACATCCCGTCGATCGCATCATGACGCCCAACGACCTCTGGGCGACCGTCTATCAGCATCTCGGGATCGACTACAATCAATACCTGAGCAATCTCGAGGGCCTGCCCCTCCAGATCCTGCCCTTCGGCAAGCCGATCAAGGAGCTGGTGGGATGAGCGGAGTTGTTGGCAACTTCTTCGGTTGCCACCAAACCTCCGGTTGGCCGATTCATTCAACCCTGTTGAATCACCGACCTGACCCTATTGCCCCTGTGACTCACGGCTTTCCTGTCATCACTTCCTTGGCCCGGTTCGTGAACTGCACGCACACTGAGATCTCACCCCTGGCGTTGATCACTTGGCCGAGGCCCTTGGCTCCCGCGCCGCCGCGATCCGTCGTCACTGGCAACACCAGGCTCCTGATCGTCGTCGTTTCGCCAAAGTAAGCCTGGTAGGCGGTTCCCTTGCGGATCTTCAGCATGGGCTGGCGCAGCGGTGCGAGCGCCATGTCATCGCCCGCTATCACGTTGCCGGTGAAAATGGCCTGATTGGAGACTGCGGCGCTCCGCAACGACCCGAGGATCACGTAGTTCCCATTCTTCGTATCCACATCCACCCGCTGGATCGTCCCCAACCGGGGGCCATCACATCCGCACACCACATCCCCTTCCCGGACTAGTTCCTGAATAAAGTTGCCGGTGTCATTGATGAGATAGAGAGCACAGTCATTCGCAGGGTTCACTCCGGGGCCCCTCAGCTTCGCCAGTACCATTACGCTGTCGCCGCCGTCCAGCAGCCAGAAGCCCAGAAAGCGACTCACCACCACTTTGGGCTCGTTGGCGAGGTCCGGCACCTGGCCTTTGCGCAGCGCCGCGAATGTCCCCAACTCGGAAAAGATTCCCTCGTTGCTCGCTCCGGTCACGCCCGGCCCTTTCAGCGTGGCCCGGTAGGCGCCATAGGAGCGCTGCACGGTTTCGCCGAGGAGCGTGTTCACCAGTGGGCCGCCGAGACCGGGCGCGGCGGCGCCTTGGGCGATCACACTGCCTGAACTACCGTCAGAGTCGTAAAAAAGCGCCTGCCGGGGCTTGCTCTCGCCCGTGAAAAGCATGTAGGCGGGAAAGTAGAAAAATTCCGATGAACTGCTGTCGTTCGTGTAGGCGGCCCGGCCCAGGAACTGGCCGTAATCGCCTCCCCCTCCGATCGCCGGCTCCCCCTCCCGGTTGCGACTTCCCGACATGACTGACGTCAGCACCGCTCCGGTGTTGTCCACCGCGAAGACTCCGCTGTCGTTTGCCGCCGTCACTCCGCCGGGGCCTCTCCTGAGCCGGTAGGCAGCCGCCACCCGACCGGTGTCGGATTGCTGGACCACCTCCGTGAAGATCTGGAATGTCCCCCCACCCAGTTCTGCTGGCGCGTCTCCGGTACGGAACAACGAAGTCAGCGTCGCCCCATCGCTTTGCAGGATGGCCCGGTTGTTCGTCCCGTTCACGCCAGCCCCTTTCAATTTCGCCCAGAAGATCGCCGCGTCATTGTTCTCTACCACGGGTGAAAAGACGCTCGCGATCTGCGCACCACCCAGTCCCGGGACCCCGGTATCCGGTAGCCCCTTGGACAACACCATGCCAGCACGTCCCGCAAAGATACCCTTCTTCCCGTTGCTCAGTTTCGCGCTATAGACGGCCTCCCCGTCGTCGTTGAGAAAGGCGTCCCAGAAAGCCGTGAAATCCGCTCCCACTGCCCCGGGGGCGAAGTCGCCCTTTTTCCCCGCGGTCTGCAAAGACAAAGGGCCATTCACACTCCGAAAATAATAGGCGCCCCCCCCATCGACCGCCACATCGTCATCATAACGCGCTCCCACCAGTGCCCGGTTGCCACACAGGGCCACACTCTCGCCAAAGCTATCGCCTGCCTCTCCGTCCGGCGATTCCACTCCGGCGATTTCCTGTCCCGAGATCAGATCAAAGATAAGGGCATTCCCCGCATTTCCATTCGCTCCGGGCTGACCGATGAGGGCGAGATTTCCACTCACCGAGATCTGTCCCTCACCAATCGACGGAGTCGCCAGCGGAGAATAGCTGGCCTCCACCCCGGTGACAGCGTCATAGACGCGCACTTCTCCCGTGGTGGAATCAGACACCAGCACGCGACCCGCGTCGATCGCCACCGCCACACCATCTCCAATCGTGTCTCCAGGCCAACTCTGGAGGCGCGCTCCTGTTTCGGTGTCGAAGAGATAGGCGAACCCGGGCGTACTGAAGCTCAAGGCGTGCCCGACCACGGCAAAGTGGCCGCAGAGCGCCACTGAGCCGCCGAAGAATCCGTTGAACACCGCGTCGCCCTCCCGTCCCAGCGTCTGGAGCAGCGTCGGTGGCGTGGTGGAGGTGTCATACACATAGGCTTTTCCGCCACCGGACTGCCCGTTGTCTTCAGCATAAATGTCCCCAACCAGCAGACGGTCGCCGCTGAGCGCCACGGCATACCCAAAAAAACCGGACCCTTGAAGTTTCCATAGCTGCCGGCCGGTCCGGGCATCGAACCCATAGACCGCTCTGTGATTAGCGGCTCCCACCACGGCCAGATTGCCGCTGAGCGCCACAGCATTCCCCAAAAAATCGGCCCCCTGGCCATCGGTTGCGACCAGTTTCCGCAAGTAGCGACCCGTCCTCGCGTCGTAGAGATGCGCCGCTCCCGCATTCACCGCCACATCGTCGTTATACTCCTCTCCGACCAGCAGCCACCGATCCGACACCGCCACCGAGCGTCCAAAACCGTTTCCGTCCTGCGGCGTGGTCGCCCGGCCATGGAGCTTGTTGACCAGCGGGTTGAAAGCCTGGGCGGCCGCCTGCTCTCTGGTGAAGCTGAAGATCAGCAGCAGGGCGATGGCAACGCCGCCCCACTGGCGGATGTCTCTCGGGAAAAGTGAGCTGACACGAGTAGGTGAGATGAATTTCATGGGCAAGGTAGGATGAAATAGACCTACCCATCAAACACCGATTTCAACTCAGCCGCGACTCTTTTCTTCCCAATCTTCTGAGCCACCCGAGGAGACCCACTTTTCGCGAAAGCGACCGAGCGAGGCTTGGGAGAGGAGAGGCAAGCTAGGCCCTCTCCCCTCCCGTTATCCAGGGGGATAGTCAGTGGGGCTGCTCAGCCGCCCACCATCACGCTCACCGTGGCACTCCATTGGCCCACCTGAGCGTCATTGACTCGAAAAATCGCGCGGTATTTCCACTGCGTTGCCGTTGCCGGGTGGGTCTGACCATCGGTGTAACCCGGCGTGGTGTCAAACGTCAGGATCTGCCAGCCAGAGCCGCGATCCACTTCGATCTCGCACTGATCCAGATACTTGCCACAGCCGCACCAGTTCCAGTCGATCACCACCGCGTTGCCGCTGACCATGGCTTTCAGCACCGGCTGCAGGGTGGCGTAGTCTGGGGCCATCTCTTCCGGCCCGATCACGCCCAGATCCATGCCGATGGCCTCCGTGTAGCCTTCTGCCTGCTTGATCTCCTGCACCAGGTCGAACAGTCTCGTCAACCCGCCCGCCGGTACCGGCACCACCCCGGTGTCCGGCGTGGGAGCGGTAAAAACCGGCAGCGTCATGTCGCCAGCGGCGGGGCCACTCTCTGCCTCTGTCACCACCTGAGTGCAGCTTTTGGCATGCTGACGCAGCGCGGGCAGCCAGGAGCCGATCACATAGTGCAGCCACCGACAGGCGGCGACCTGATCCGTGACCTTCTGGGCGGCCAGCCCGAGTGCGGCAGCGTATTCCGGCAGTTTGTTGCGGAAATTTTCCAGCCATACCAGCTGATCCGCGTAGCGATTGGGATAATAACGTTGATGTTTCATATTTCCTTTTCGGGTTGTTTTCTTTGGATTCGGACCCGCGGCGGGTGGGACGTATCCCGGATCACCCGGCTCCAGCACATACGCCGGGTTGCCCCAGCGCAAATTGGGTGAATCCCAGGTGTAGGGACGCCCGGTGTCTGGATCGATGGAGTCCCAGCGCAGCGTTTTCATCGATCAGGCGACCTTTCCGACACAGGATTTTGGAGAAAAACCGGCAGACGAAGCCCCACTGGACCGGTCCACCAGAGAAAAAGACACGTCCACTGCTCCAGTGGACAGGTTCCGAGCCATTCTGGACGTGTCCAGAGCCGCAGTGGACACGTCCACTGGGAGAATGGACCAGTTCAGCGCCGCAGTGAACCGGTCCACTGAGAGAATCAACCGGTTCATCGCGGCGGTGAACGTGTCCACTGCCGCGCTGAACCCGTCCACTGCCGTCCATCGGGCGTTCACTGGAGCAGTGGACACCGCCTCCAGACCTCTGTAAGCGTTCCGCCCTCTACGGGAGTCCTTCTCCCTTACCGCGTGAAGCTCCCCTTTCATGGTGATTAGAATTGGTAAAAAACGACCAGCATGACAAGGAAAAAATGCTATCCACTTAAAATAACTCCGGGAACCACTATTGATTAACGCGTCAACGCCGATGTCGGCAGGCTACTCATCAGGTCCGGCGCGCTCCTCCGACGGACCAGACTCAACAGGGTTGAGTCGCCGACCCAACAGGGTTAAGTCAGGGTGGGGTCAGGATTTCGGTAACAATATAGCTGGCCAAACCGGACGTGATCGGGTTCACTTGCCCCCGCCAGGCTGACCCTACCTTCCTATCCGATCACCAGCCGGCGTCGTCGGCTCTTTCGTCTTCCGAATGCCTCGGTTCTCCTGCTCGTCTCGACGCTGTGCCTGCCGATCATCCACGCGGAGGCCCAAAGTTTTTCACCCACCGTCACCAAACTCCATGGTCGGGCCACGACGCCGCAGGCGGGCAACGGGTTCGGATGGGATGTCGCCGTTTCGGATACCTATTTGCTAGTCGGGGATTACCAAAATGACGATGCGGCAACCAACGGAGGTGCGGCCCATCTCTACGATGCCAGGACCGGACGCTACCTGCGCAAACTGCTGCCCGCCGATCTTACAGAATCAAGTATTTTTGGCAACTCAGTGGCGCTGTCGGGCCAGTTGGCGGTGGTGGGCACGGTGTTTGGCGGAGGAGGCGTCTACGGATTTGATGCCCGGACGGGGCGGCAACTCTGGAAGATCGATTCTGTTGTGGATAGCTTCGGCTTCGGCTTCGACGTGGCCGTCAGCGGACAGACCTTGCTGGTGGGGGCACCCTTTTCCATGGATGGTGGGCAAAGTGGTGCAGGGCTCGCCTATGTGTATGACCTATCGGGCCCGATGCCCATTCTCCTCCAAACGCTGAGCCGGGGAGTCGATGTCGCACAAGATTCGCGATTTGGAGGGTCGGTAGCCCTGTGCGGGCCGCTGGCGCTGGTGGGGTGCGCGGATAACAATGGTTCGTCTTCCGGCTTCGCCTACCTCTTTGACGCCGCTAGCGGAGTCAGGCTGCAGAAATGGACCGATCCCGACTTGTTTTTCGGCGCTTCGGTTGCCGTGGAGGCGGGGCGGGTGGTGGTCGGAAGCCGCGGTTCTGGAGAAGTTCGGGTCTTTGATCCCGACACAGGAGCAGAGGAGGGCTATTCCCCCATTGCGGTGCCTGATTTAGGCACCTCGAACACCGTGTCGGTCAGCGGCAATCTGCTCTTGATCGGAGAAAAAACGCCGATTCGGGACCGGGCAGCCTTACTGGGGCGGCGCGCCTGTTCGACCTGGTGACGGGACAACTCGTGCGCACGATGGTCGCACCCGACGGGGCCTCAGGAGATTTGTTTGGCATTTCTGTCGCCCTCTGCGGGAACCGGGTGGTCATTGGGGCTTTCAGTGACGACGATTTCGGCATCGACAGCGGCTCGGCCTACTACTTTCGCGATGTCTCTGGCCCTCTGCCGCTGGAGATCCTCTCGCAGACCCGGGATTTCGCCCCGGGAATCGTGGAGGCCGATTTCCGCGCCTTTGGCGACGCCGTGATCAACTCCGAGGGCGAAGTCGCCTGTTGTGCCAACCTCATGGGCTCGGGTGCGGGACGCGGCACCGCAGCCAAGGGGATCTGGAACGATGCAGGAGGCTACGAGGCGATCGGACTGGCGATCCGCGGAGGCGGGGAGGTGGCGGGAGGACTGACACAAAACGCCATCGGACGACCGATTTTCAATCAACCGAGCGACATGGTATTTGCCGGGACCCTGAGGGGCACAGGCATAAACAAGGCAAATGACGACGCCATCTTCCGATTCAACGAAGTCCGTATCAACGCAGGCACTCTCCCGACGGTGGTCCTGCAGGAAGGTGATGCGCCCACGCCTTCCGGGGCGGTGTTCAATCGTTTTCTCGACGTCGCCCAGAGTCTCAACGGAGTGAGTGGCGATCTGGCAGTGGCTTTTCAATATCGCAATGGCCCCGGCGGCGTGAACCGCACCAGCGACAGCGGCGTGCTGGCGGTAAATCACGATGGCAGCATCGTGGGCACGGTGATGAGCGAGGGCGATCAGTTGAACTCGACACCGGGAACCTTTTGGGGGCAATTCTCTCCCCAGATATCCAAGGCAGGGCAGTTTGTGACTTGGACAGCTTTTCTCCAAGGCACCGGGGTGAATGCGGCCAACAATCAGGGAATCTTTTTCTATGAGCCCGGAGTGGGCAATGAAAGTCCAGCGGGGCGCAGAGGTGACCCGGTTGGTGGCGGTAGGGTCTCAAACTTTTTGGGAGTCGTCGTGACTCCTACTCCGGCGTTGCTTTTCCGTGCGACTCTTCGTGAAATTTCCGGCTCAAAAAATGAAATCATTTCCGATGGCGTTGACATCAAGTGGCAGAAAGGGGACGAGCCGCACGATCTGGATCCCACCTTCCCGGCGGGAGTGAAGACCGTGCGTCTGCTCAAGTTCTGGCCCTTGGACGGCAATCGCTTTATCTACCTCGCCAAGCTGGCGGGGCCGGGCGTGAACCCGAGCAACGACTGTGGACTTTTCCTCCGGGATTTCGGGACGCTCCAGACGCTGATGCGCGAGGGTGACTACGGCTGTACTGGTGACCGCGCGAAGATCGGGGCCATCCTGCGGGTGGATGCGGAGCCCTTCAGCGGCAAATACGTGGTGCTGACCTCGCTGACAGGAAACAGAGCGAGCAATCAGGCGATTTTCACCGGCAACTCTTCGGCAGGCGACAGGCTTGGCCTGAAAGCCCTGCGCCTCCCGACGCTGCAACTCCGCAAAGGCACCGCCTACCAAGCGCCGACGGGTGAGACGACTCGCCTGCTGAGCCTAACCTTTTCCAATACCACCGACCGCGCCGGGATCGGTGCCAAGGGCGGCCCGCAGGTGGTCGATGAGAACGGCAACGTGGTGATGTGCCTGCAGTTCACCAACCGGGCCAAGGTGCTGGTAAAGGGGAAACCGTGAACCGCTTTTCCCCTTTGCGATTTGAGTTGTCCGAATCTGGCCGGTGAACTAGCGGCCCCTCCATGACTGCATTCTCTCGTTGTTGTGGACTTCTTCAGCCTTTTCAACGGCAAGGGCAGATCGCGTCGGCACTGAAGCACATCTTCCAGTCCGTGCGAAAACCCGATGCCGAATCGGACAAAGAGGAATCTCTGCAAGCTCCCCACTTGCCTTCTGATCGGCCTAAACGACACCCCAAACCAACCGTATCCCCGGTGTTATCCAATTTGGCGCAATGAATCCTCTATCAATGGTAACCCGTTGACTTTTTTCTGGCGCAACACTCACGGGATCTCCCGCTCTCCACGGTTGACGCTTCCCGCTTTCGTGGCATTGATGGGGTTCACCTTTCTCAACGACAAACTTCCTTTTCTCATGGATCGCGACGACCTCAACGGAATCGACACTGAAGCTCTCAAGGGCCGCCTGGGCCAACTCCGGAGGTATCTTTGACTTCGCTAACCTGGTAGCAAAACTCGGCGGGCTCGAAGACGAGATGAGCGCGCCCGGCTTCTGGGATCGGAAGGAAGCCGCACAGGAAAAGATGGGCGAAGTCGCCCGCCTCAAAGGCAAGATCACGCCCATGCGTGAACTGACCGGCCGCATCGATGACCTGGAAGTGCTGGTGGAAATGGCCCGCGAGGAAGGCGATGACCAGTCGATTCAGGAAGTGATCAACGAAGCCGCCGACATCACGAAGCAACTCGACAAACTGGAACTGCAAACGCTGCTCAGTGGCGAGTATGACTCCGGCAACGCCTTCATGACCATCCACGCCGGCGCCGGCGGCACGGAGGCCTGTGACTGGGCCGACATGCTGCTGCGAATGTATAAGCGTTGGGCCGAAGCAAAGGGATACAAGGTCGAAGTCGTCGACATCCAGGAAGGCGACGAAGTCGGCATTCGCGGCGCGACCCTGCGGATCGAGGGGGAAAATGCCTACGGTTTCCTCAACTGCGAACGCGGTGTCCACCGACTCGTACGAATTTCGCCATTCGATTCCAATGCTCGTCGGCACACCTCATTTGCCAGCATCGACGCCTCTCCCGAACTGGAGGACGATGCCGATATCGAGATCGATGAAAAAGACATCGAGATCAAGACCGCTCGAAGCGGCGGCAAGGGCGGCCAGAATGTGAACAAGGTGGAAACGGCGGTTCAGTTGACTCACTTTCCCTCCGGGATTCAGATTCGATGCACCGCCGAGCGGAGCCAGCACAAGAATCGAACCCTGGCGATGAAGCTCCTCATGGCCAAACTCTACCAACTGGAAGAGGATAAGAAGCGCTCCGAGATGGAACGGCTCTACGGGGAAAAGGGTGAAATCGGCTTTGGCAGCCAGATTCGTTCCTACGTTTTCCAGCCCTACCAGATGGTTAAAGATCTTCGGACGGGTTGCGAAACCGGGAACATTCAGGCGGTGATGGATGGCGATCTCGACGATTTCATCGAAGCCAAACTTCGTGGCCACAAGGCCAAGAAGGGAGATCAGGACGCCGACTGAGACAGCACCATGGACGACAGACGTCCCAGCATGACAACGGCCCGGTCTTTCATGGACCGCGCCGGATGCTTGCTGGCGTTGCTGATCGTCGGGTGGATGCCGGAGACGATGGCGGATGAGAAAACCGGTGATATTGCCATCCCGGTCGATCCCGCGGCCATCATCGATCAACATCTCTACACCGACTCCGTCAATGCCTGTGGCCCGACCGCCATCGCCAACAGCCTTCGCTTTGGGACTCCAAAAATGGTGGCCACGTGGAATGGCTTTGTCGGAGGGAATGACACCACCCGCCTGCGCTTCGCCATTGATCGCTGGTTCCTGAACCAAACTTCGACCATCTATCCACCCAACAAACGCCTCAGCTACGACGGCGTGGTGGAAGAAGATCTCGCAGCGGGCTACAACGATTTGCTGGAATCCGTCGGTCTCGCGCCCCTGAACGCCGGTTTTCTCGATCGCCGTATCGGAGAGAAATCCCCGGCCTTCCTGAGGCGTGTTCACGAACTGATCTGCGATTCGCTGGAGGACGGCGTCCCTCCGGTGCTCAGTCTGAAAACCTACGTCGCCCGGCGTTTCGAGCGCATGGACAACCAGATCGCGTGGGAACCGGCGGCTCATCATTGCGTCGCCGTCACCGGGATCTCGCGCACCCTGCGTCCCGCTGATCTCGGATTCGGCATCGACCTCATTGATCCCAACGGCGGACACCAGACCCGAGCTTTCATCTATGCGGAAAATCTCCTGAATTTTCGGGCGCTGAAAGGCACTCAGGACAAAGGCGACTGGCTCGAAGGACGCCCCTTTCTCCTCGTCCAGGCACCGGGCGTCTTGTCTCTGCGTCCCGAGAAAGCCGAGTGGCCCGATCGTGTCATCGTGGTGGCAAACTTCCTCATTGGGAAGTATTGAAGAGAGTTGGCCGT
>JAGROX010000021.1:59969-63417 GCA_020440025.1 Verrucomicrobiia bacterium | reverse complement strand
ATGTGCCGCGCCCCGCTGGGCGAGAGCATGATGAAGCGCGCCCAGGAAGCGGGACAGGTGACGATCGCGGCCCATGACTTGCGGGACTGGACCACGGACAAGCACCGAAAGGTCGACGACATCCCCTACGGTGGCGGTCAGGGCATGGTGATGAAACCGGACCCGTTCTTTGCCGCGGTGCGCGAACTGAAACGGGATTCGCCCGATGCCAAGGTGGTGCTGATGACGCCGCAGGGCCGACGATTTGATCAGGCGCAAGCTCGGGGGCTTTCGGGCGAGGATCATCTCATCATTCTTTGCGGTCACTACGAGGGCGTTGACCATCGGGTCGTCGAAGGTCTCGTGGATCTGGAGCTTTCCATCGGCGACTACATTTTGACCAACGGAGCCATCGCCGCGGTGGTGGTCGTGGATGCGGTGGTCCGACTCATTCCCGGTGTACTCGGCGACGAACGTTCTCCGGAAGAGGAAAGCTTCGCCGATCCTGAGGTGACCGGTCACCCACCTCTCCTCGAAGCGCCCCACTACACCCGCCCCGTGGACTTCGAGGGCATGCCGGTGCCGGAGGTGCTGCTCTCCGGTCATCACGGAAAAATCGCGGCGTGGCGTCATGAGCGAGCCGTGGCCCGAACCCGCGACAATCGGCCGGATCTCTTGGAAGAAAAGGAAACGAACTGAGATTTTCTTCGTTCCCTGAAAGAGTGGGTCCCCGCCCGCCGTATCCGGGCGCCATGAGATCTTTTTTCACCTTCCTCGCCGGGTTCTCAGCCTATCGTCGGCTGTTTCGATTTCTCTCCCTCGCTGCGGCACTCGGATTGATCGCCATCATCGCAGGCAATCTCTGCGTCCGGCAAGCCGCGTCGGATCGGGTCTACGATTCGCTGGAAGAAACGCCGCATCGCTCGGCGGGACTCGTTCTCGGTTGCGTGAAAACCTTGCCCAACGGACGCGGCAATCTCTTCTTCCGCTACCGCATCAATGCGGCGGCAGCGCTCTATCATGCGGGAAAAGTCGATTACCTCATCGTCAGTGGCGACAACCATCGTCACGGCTACGACGAACCCACCGACATGCGAGATGCCCTTGTCGCCGCGGGCGTGCCGGAAGATCGGATCTATCGCGACTACGCCGGATTCCGCACTCTCGATTCCGTAGTTCGAGCACGGGAAATTTTCTCGCAGACCTCACTGACCATCGTGTCCCAGTCCTTTCACAACGAACGAGCCATCTTCATTGCCCGGGAAAACGGGATCGATGCCATCGGTTTCAATGCCAAGGATGTCGAATCTCTCGGCGGTCTGCGCACTCGGCTTCGGGAACATCTCGCCCGCTTCAAGACGGTGCTCGATGTCTGGGTGCTGGACTCAAAGCCCAAGTTTCTCGGGCCTCAGATCGCGCTGGGCGGACCGACGAACTGAGGTTTGCCTCGTTCGCCCCCGCACGATCCGACGTTTCCCCCGACACGGATTGGCGTTATGCTTTTCCCCACATGGCCCTGCTGGAAGTCGAAAAGCTCACCGTGATCGAACCCCGCTCTCCCACCTGGGGACGGGTTGGCACGGATCCGTCGAAGCTGGTGGATGGTGTTTCGTTCTCGGTGCCGCCTGGCCAATGTGTCGCCATCGTGGGGGAGCATCACAGCGGAACCCTGCCCCTGACCTTTGCGCTGCTGGGACTGGCCCATGTCGCGGAAGGGCGGGTCGTCTTCAACGATCGGGAAATCACCAACCTCAGCGACCGCCAAATGCGTCCGATTCGACGCCAGATGCCGGCCCTGTTTTCGGATGACTTCGGCTCCTTGCCTCCGCATCAAACGATCGACCGCATCCTCATCGGTGCTCACGCCTGTGGTGGTGGCAGTCGCGACAAGGGCGACCGCATCCGGGAAATCCAGCGAGCCATGGAAAGGGCAGGACTCCCCCTATCGTCCCGGCATCAATATCCTCGAGACCTAGGCCCCGGCGATCGACAACGAACCGCCCTGGCCCGCGCCCTGCTGCAACAGCCGCGAATGCTGATCCTGCGGGATTTCACCCGGGGGCTGGATCCCTCGCTTCAGGCCGTGTTGCTGAACCGTCTCTCGGATCTGAAAGAGGAACTCGGCCTCGCCCTCCTCCTCATCACTCACGATCTCGCGGTAGCTGATCACATGGCGCCGGAGATTCACGTCATGAGCCGGGGAAAAATCGTCGACTCCGGTCCCCGAGATTCCGTCATTTCCGACCCACAACACGACTACACGCGGCGACTGATTGCCTCTGCGGTCACCCTGCGTGCCTGACTGCGTAGAAACCGAATCATTGAGCTTTGGCGATTCTGGATTTAATTAAGTCTTCTTTGGCATTTTCCGCAGCCCGCCTTCTTCGCCCCTTCTTTCCTGACTTCCCGAACGTTCTGATCGAATGACTCCCCTCTTGCGCAAGTTTCTCGGCATGAACTGGCCGCTGTTCGCCACGATGATGGCGCTCCTGATCTTTGGGGTCTCGGCGATCTACAGTGCCTGCTGGATGCGGGAAGCCGAGGGATTGAGCAACATCTGGCGGTCGCAAGTCATTGCCATCATGATCGGACTGGTGGGCTATTTCGTGGCGTCGCTGGTGGATTATCGATGGGTCAAGTGGGCGGGCATCCCCTTCTACCTGCTGGGTCTGGGGCTGCTGGTTTATACGATCACGAGCGGGATCGAGGTGAATGGCCAAAAGGGTTGGATTCGCTTTGCCGGAAAAACCATCCAGACCTCCCAGGTCGCGATCGCCGGCGGCATCATTTTCATGGCGCTGGTGCTGAGCAATGTTCACAAGCTTCACGGAGCGTTCCGGAATCATTTCCTGCGTCTGATTCTCGCCGGAGCGGTCGGTGGCATTCCCTTTCTCCTCGTGCTGGCAACGGGCGACTTTGGCTCAGCCATCGTCTGGATTCCGGTGATCGCGGCGATGGTGCTGGTGGGCAGCATTCCTTTCCGCTACCTCATCGTCATCGCGCTCTGCGGCACGATGATGCTGCCCTACGCCTACTACTTCGGGCTCAAAGACTACCAGAAAAAGCGGATCACGGTGCCCATCGACATGATGCTGGGCCGCAAAGTCGACACCCTGGGACCAGCCTACAGCGCGCACAACAATATCCTGGCCATCGGCTCGGGCGGCTTTTCCGGGAAGGGCTTCAAGAATGAGGAAACGATGAATCACAAGGGCTTCATCACCCCGGCCACCGCGATCAATGACTTTGTTTTTGCTGTGCTGGCCGAGGAACACGGCTTTCGCGGCGCGGTCATGATGCTGTCAGGATTTCTCCTACTGCTGATGCTCTGCCTCTTTGTCTCTTTTTACAGTCGAGACATGATGGGGCGGCTCATTGTGGTCGGGGTAGTGGGCCTGCTCTTCGCCCACATTTTCCAGAATGTCGGGATGAACCTTCTACTCATGCCCATCACCGGGATTCCGCTGCC
>JAGROX010000021.1:48613-59791 GCA_020440025.1 Verrucomicrobiia bacterium | reverse complement strand
TTGTCGTCCAGATTCTCGTATCCCCGATCGATGTGATAGACGCGGTGGATCTCCGTGTTGCCCTTTGCGGTGAGCGCAGCCAACAACAGGGCAGCGGATGCACGAAGGTCACTGGCCATCACTGGCGCGGCGCTGAGTTTATCCACACCACGAATCACGGCGGTGCCGTCAGTCACTTCGATGTCCGCGCCCATGCGTTTCATCTCCGAACAATGCATGAAACGCTGGGGGAAAATCGTTTCCCGGACCACGCTGATTCCGGGCGTGGTCGCAAACAGCGCGCACATCTGCGCCTGCATGTCGGTGGGAAAATACGGATAAGGCTCTGAAGTCACGTTGGCACCAATCGGTTTCCTGGCTTTGCCGATGGTGAGGCTTTTGCCGTGGCGTTCGATCTCGTATCCACAGCCTTCGAGCACATCAAGCACCGCGGTGAGGTGATCGGGCTCGACTCGCTTCAGGGTGATTTTGTCTTTGGCTGCCATCGCACCCGCAATCAGAAACGTTCCGGCCTCAATGCGATCGGGAATCACGGTATGCTCCACTCCGCCCAGTTCCTTCACTCCCTCGATCTCGATATGGCTGGTGCCGGCGCCGGTAATCTTCGCGCCCATCTTGTTGAGGAAATTTGCCAGATCGACGACTTCGGGTTCGCAGGCGGCACCTTCGATAACGGTGGTGCCTTTGGCGAGCACCGCGGCCATGAGGACATTGTCCGTGCCCAGCACGGTGGTGCCGTGTTTGCCCCGCATGTCGATCTCGTCTCCGCGAAGGCCTTTGGGCGCCCTGACGACGATGTTGCCCGACTCAACATGGACGTTCGCGCCGAGACCTTCCATGCCGCGTAGGTGCAAATCGACCGGACGATCCCCAATGACACAGCCGCCTGGCAGTGACACATTGGCTTCCCGGGTCCGAGCGAGCAGCGGTCCCATCACACAAATCGAAGCCCGCATTTTCCGAACCAGTTCGTAGGGAGCCTCGGAGCCTTTCAAGGTCTCGGCTTTCACCGTCACCGTGCCACTGGCGCGCTCAACCTCGGCGCCGAGATTCTGGAGAATCTGCAGCATGTAATTGGTGTCACTGACATCGGGAACGCGGCGAATGATACACTTCTCCCGCGTAAGCAGCGTGGCCGCAAGAATCGGGAGGGCGGCGTTTTTCGAACCGCTGATGTTCACGCTGCCGGTCAGTTTGGCACCGCCGTGGACAATGAGTTTTTCCATGAAAATGAGGGAGTCGAAGAAGGAGGATAAAAATGAGAAAACGAGGGGCGGAAGTTAGGCCGAAACCACCGAATTGACAGCAAAAAGAAACCGGGCGTGACCGCTCAAATCGATCACGATTTCCACGGATTCCAGTTCCGCCTCGGTGGCCGCTTTCGCCAATTCCTCGGCCTGTCCCTCGCCAAACTCCATCGCCACCAGTCCGCTCGGCTGCAGGTATGCGGGAACTTCCTTGAGAAATCGCAACATGATCTCGGTGCCGCGGTCTCCACCGCCGAAGAGCGCAAGTTCGGGGTCACGACGAACCTCCCGACTCAGGTCGGTGCGCTCTGATTCGGGCACGTAGGGAAGATTTGCCACAATCAGATCAAAGCGTCCCTCGATCGCAGAGAAGAGATCGCTTTTTACCAGAGTGACCGCCGCCTGGTCGAGGCCGAGCCGCTCGCGATTCTCGGCCGCCAGGGAGAGTGCCTCGGGACAGGTGTCGGCCAGCACCACTTGCGGCGATTTCTCCGCCAGATCGCCGGCCAAGCTCAGTCCGATGACTCCCGAGCCAGTGCCCATGTCGAGCAAACGAACGCCGTGGGGCCAGTCGCGCACTTTGCGGAGTCGCTCGACGAGCTCCTCCGTCTCGGGACGCGGAATCAGCGCACGATGATCACTGGCAAACTCGCGCCCACAGAATTCGACCGTTCCCATCAAATGCTGGAGCGGCTCCCCCTGCGCCCGGCGCTTGGTGAGATCGCGCAATTTCCCCAGTTCCGGTTCTTCGATCGGTTTGTCGAAATCCATGTAGAGCTGCATGCGTTCGCACCGCAGCGCGTGCGCCAGCAGATACTGCATGTTCAGACGCGGCTCCTCCACCCCGTGTTTTTCGAGGTAGGCAGTTCCTTTCTGGAGAGTGTCGAGGACAGTGGGCATCGAGGAGGGCAAAAATCACCCTTTTCATGCTTCACCCCTTTCCGCAAGAACGACCTGTGAGGCCTCCAATGCGCACTTGACGCCGTCATCCGGTGTCGTCATGGTCGCGGCGTGTCCCTCAGTTTCACCAAAGCCCTTGCGATCTTCGCCGTGATCTCCGTTTCGGGGATTCACTTGGCGTTCATGCAAGCGGGTGCCTGGGCGTTCATGCTGTGGGAACAGGAACGCCAAGATGATGCCCCGCCGATCTCCCGTCTAGCAGTGGAGATCGTCTCCGGTGCCAATCCCTGCCAGCGCTGTCTGATCACCCGCCAGGCCAGTCTGGAATCCCACGGCCAGAGTCAGGACGAAAAACGTTCTCACCACGAGACCATCGAACTTCGCCTGATCCCGGCCGACTGCCGGACGGTTTGTCTTTTTCCTCCGTCGCCGAATGTGCGACCGCTGAATCATTTCGTGATCGGAACGGGAGATCTCGCCGACACACGGCCTCCGGTGCCACCTCCCAGGCTGACGCTTTCTCTGGCAGCCTGATCCGACATTGCCTTGATTTCTTGATCCACGAGCAGAGTGCCCGATGGCTCCGTTGACTTCTCCAGGCGTCTTTCGGGCAGGAATTCCGGACCGGGTTCCTCGCGCTTTTCCACGGTCTGATTTCCCCTCAGCAATGACGGGGAATCCTTTCTCAAAATCTATCATTCTTGTTTTCAAACCAACCACTTTCTAACTCATGAAAAAGACTCTTACTCTTACCGCGCTGCTCGCCATCTGTGCGAGCCCGCTCTCCACCCACGCCGGCGATGTTGCCGACGCTATCGATACCAAATCCATCGTCGCCTCTGGTGGCACCTGCTTTGACTACGATTGGGACGACAAGCGCCCCGATTCCCACGCTCCCATCGGAGTGATGGCCGATCACACTCACCACGCCGGTGAAATGATGCTCAGCTACCGCTACATGTTCATGCACATGGAGGGTCACCAGGCAGGCACCGACAGCCTCTCAACCCAGGACGTGTTTCATCGCGGCTTTGGGGCGGCGGCTGAGGAGATGGACATGCACATGCACATGTGGGGAGCGATGTATGCGCCGACCGACAACCTGACCTTCATGGCGATGCTGAACTACGTCGAGAAAGACATGTCACTGATCGCCAATCCGCACGCGGCCCACGGTCACGATGGCGGCCACATGCCCAGCGGTCGATTTGGCCACAGCAGTGCGGGACTGGGTGACATCAGTTTCGGTGCCATGTATAAACTCTACGATGATCGCGCCCAGCGGGTTCATGCGGGTCTCTCCCTGAACATCCCGACCGGTGATGTCGACGTGGAGCAACACGGCGCCTACCTGCCCTATGGAATGCAGCTTGGCTCCGGCACTTGGGATCTGTCACCCAGCCTGACCTATCTCGGTCAATGCAACGACCTCTCCTGGGGAGCGCAGGCCAAAGGCACCTTCCGTCTCGAAGATGAAGGCGACAGCGGCTTCTCCTATGGCGATGCCGTGGACATGACTGCTTGGTCGGCGCTTCGTCTCTGCGACTCCGCCAGCATCTCGGCCCGGATTGGCTATCGCTACGAAGAAGACATCGAGGGACACTACAACGGCGCCCATGGCCACATCGCCCCGCCCCACTTCCAGCAGAACTACGGCGGACACATCCTCGAAGCCGGTCTCGGCATGAACCTGAAAGCCGTCAGCGGCCCCTTGAAAGGTCACCGTCTCGCCATCGAGGCACTGACCCCAATCTATCAGGATCTCAACGGCGTCGGCATGGATCGCGAGTTCACCCTCGTGGCGGGTTGGCAGTTTGCCTTCTGAGCTAGCGACCCTATCAGATCATTCGTCACGGTCCGATTCCTCTCGAGGGGTCGGACCGTTTCTTTTTCCAGACACGGCATGCTTACCTCTTCGCTCAACCCAGTCGCGTTGACTCGACGATCACGGACTCTTCCTCCTTGGGATGCGATGCCGAAACTTTCGGCGCCACGTCTTCGATTTCTGCCAAGGGTGACACATCGACGGTTTTCGAAACGTCGAACCCTAAAAATCGCAGCGTTCGTTTCGACAAGCCACGGAAGAGCCATTCTGACCACAGCGTCATCATGCGGGCCGCATTCGGAATCGTTCGCGCGAGCAAACGCACCGAGCAAACGTGATAACAATTCCCCTGAGTGAAGCCGTCCTTGTATCGCTCGCCTCCGCAGAGGAAATCGAGAACGCGCACGCCATCTTCCTGCCGCCACCAATCGATGCGGCGCAAGAGGAGGCATTTCCCGGGAGCCAATTTGCCGAAGGTTTCATCAAAACCGGTCAGATAGCCATAGTAGGTCTCTCCGCGGGTGAATCCAAAATCGATTGCCAGCGGAATCCGCCCCACCTTCAACAGCGAAAGCCGCAGCCCCACGTCTTCTCTGGGAGCCACTTCCTCCAGCAGAGATACCAGACGAGGGTCGGCCAACGGGCTGGTACCTTCCAAGCGGAAATGACGACGATGAAACTCGGCCGCGTCACGAACTGCCCCTCCGGGAATGCCACAGTCCCGATGAACCAACACCTCGGCCTCCGGCAGCTCGCGATCCAACCGATTCAACGCTCGTCGCCAGTCGCCACGCACTTTTCTCGGCATCGCCCCCAGCCAGGCATCCAACGATTCCGGCAACTCCACCCAGGGACAGGGACCGTAGTTCTTGCGGAAAGCGAACACTCCCAGCCGCTCCAGATCCAGATGTTTCAAGATCGGATAGAGGAGACCTTGAGTCGACAATTTTTCGAAGAACAGATCACAGCCCGCGTGCCTCCGCTTCACCCATGCGATGAACAATCCGAGGCCGATTCGCACCGATTCTTCATCGGAAGCGATCACGTCCTGATAATCGCAGCACAAATCGCCGGCCATCCGAATCTCCGATCCCTTTCGGTAGCAGGGAAAAATCGCAGCCGCCCGGCCGCCCTTCGAGACGACGAAGATCGCCGACTCGTCATAGGCGTCGGCAAAGTGTCGATACCACGCCCGGTTCCACGAGAATGTCTGAAAAGGACCCGCCCTTTCAGGCAACAGTTCACGCCAGTCGTGGGCGAGTTGATCGATCTCTTTACCCGTAGAAACCACCTTCCAGGACCACTCGGACTTGCGCGTCTTGGGCCCACTTGGAACGCCCATCTTCTCGGCATGCGAAATCGGTTCCGCTACCGAGGAGGGAGCAGACGCGGCGAGATTGACGACGGGAAGACGAACGCGGTGGGGAAACATGATGTGTGCTCAGGGAACAAGGCCCTTCAATCAGAAATGGGTTCGTCTGGAGAGGACGGAGATGCCGAGAATCCGGGCTCAAAGCGGCGGCGAAGCGCCTCGATTCGCCAACGGAATTTTTCCTTCAATCGCCACAGCGGACTGCCGAGATGTCGCAGTCGTGCAGGCGGTTCACCGAAGCGGGCTCGGTAAGTCTGTTGCCAGGCTGACACCTTGCAAATGAAGCGCCAATCGCCCTCAATGAAGGGCCGGAGGACATACATCGGCGCCGGGGATCGCAGCGCGAAGAGACGCGGATTAAAAGTCGTGGCAAAGGGACAACTCGGGAAGAACTCGCCAACGAGAATTCCCTGGCAAAGCAGTTCGTTTTTGATCTCTCGATCAGGGTGGGTGGCATCCAGCAATCGCTGCCCTCGGGCACCGGGGATCACTACCACGAGACAGCGCAGGCGAGGATCATCGCCGGGATCGATGCGATGAAATGCCTTCGCGTTGCGCAGCAGGAGTTCGTCGATGGATTCCAGATTCCCCGAATCGTCAATACGATCGACCGTAAAATGCATCGCATCAGCCGCGATCGATGGGCTCACCATCGGGCAGATAGCCTCCAGCCGACGCCCCTTTTTCACCCGTTGAAGCGGATAGGTCGCCGTCCACTCCGCGCAGGCCGAAAGCGCTTCCACCTCTGATTCCGAAAGCCCGGCATCCAGCAGGTAGTCACCGTTCCGAGCCTGACGGACCGAGAACAGCTGCACCATCGCGGATGCCGAAGCAGATTCGTGAACAGATATAGTCATTTTGGAAATTATCGTAATTATAATTACCAAATCCTAAATGTCTAGCCATAAGCACAATAATTTCCGGAACACATCCTGAGATAATACCTCAGGGACGCCGCCTTCTAATTGAGCAAGGAATGCCAACCGATCTAACAGGGTCAGATCCGTGACCCAACAGGGTATAATCCGAACCTGGAAAGGCGTCACTTTCGGCTGACAGCGCCGAAATCTTTTCGAGAAAACTACTGACCTCGCTTGAGGTCGGTGGCGTCGAGCCCGGAATGGCCGTCGAAGAGGAAGCTCATGTAGAGACTGACGGCGAAATCTTCGTAGGCGGCGGTCTTGGCGTAGCCTGCCTGGGCGCCGAGACGCCATTGGGGATTCAGCTCAAACAGGGCCTGCATGCGAGCGGTGAAAATCGCGGAGCTGTCGCTCGAGGCTTCGTAGAATCGGCCATCGGGCGAGTTCGCCAATACCGGCGCAGCGGCCTGATCGTTGCTCTGTGCCCCCACACCGACAAAGCCCTCGGCCAACCAGGACCGACCGGTCTCGGTCATGAAACTCGCGCCCAGCATTCCCTGATAGAGCTGATCGGGACTAAAGTAGCCACCGTGGCCGTTGGTGAACTGACTCAGGTTTTTGTCGTAGGCTTCAAAATGAAAATTGGGACCGATGGCGACGTACTCGAAACCGGGCACGTCGAGTTGATAACTCAAGCCGATGTCACCTGAAACGGAGGAATTGTCGACCACGCCTTCTCCCTCGAGTTTGCTGAATTCAAAGAGGCCATGCGCCCCCCAGTTGTCTCCGAGATCGATCGCGCCATCGGCCCTCACCCCGGTTTTCACGACACGTCCCCAACTTTCGCCGGTGTAGGGGTCGGTCATCCCGGTGTAGGAGAGCATCGATTCTTTGACGGACTCGGAAAAGCCCTGCAACCCGGCGGCGGCCCGCTCACCCTGCCACTCGACTCCGATGGCTCCCACCGGCTTCGCGGAAATGTCAGCCCCGAGCGGCGTGGTCCCGATTTCGGCAAAGAAGGCGCGCTCGCCTTTCTCCAATCGATAGGCCAGCGTCGGCTCGATGAGAGTGTCGGTCTCGGTCACGAAAGGACGTGGATCAAGGGTGCTGTCGGCAGACCCGACCAGTCGTCCGGATCGGAATCCTCCCCCATCCAAACTCAGAGCGTGAACCCCCAGCGTGAGCGACTGATTGCCTCCGGTGCCAAAAACAAGAGTCGTCTCGACTGTCGGCATGTGAGTCACCCGCAATTTGTCCAATCCGCCATCTCTAGTGGTGGTCTGAACGCCAACGCCACCATTGATTCGGGATGATTCAGGAATGTCTCGGCGGGTACGGTCAATGGGATCGCCGGAGAAAGTCATCGCTGACGCCGCCGCTACTGTCGTGGTCATGCCGCCACTGCCTGCCGAAGCTCTCGCCGCCATGGCATCCTGCCCGGCCTGATCATCCGCTGCCGCCATCTGCCGCTCGCGTTCGGCTTGGGCGAGAAGTTCGCGTTGCTGCTCGCTCTGGCGACGCAATCGCTCCTCCTCCGCACGATTGGCGGCGAGCAGAACCGGCTCGGACGCCGAAGCCAACGGCCCACCGAGTTCCTTGCTGAGTTTTGCCAGGGAATCAGTTTTCCCAGACTGCTGCAGACTGTTCACGAGGCCCTCGGCACTGTCGCGATCCTTACCCTCCCGATAGAGTTCTTCAAACATCTTGGCCGAGTCATCGAAATCACGATTCCGATAGAGCGACCAGGCTTTGAGTCGGCGACCGCTGCGCTCCAGAGGTGCCACTTTCTCGGCTTGATCGACCAGATCCAGACTCGCTCGATGCTGTCCGGAATCTCTCGCTTCTGCAGCCTGTTGGAGCAGGTCAGCGGCTTCATCCCGGGCGACGACTGCAGTGTCGATGTCGTTCGCTTTCGCGATGGTTCTGGCTTCCTCGTACTCCTGTCGGGCAACGGCGGACTCCATCCGGCGAGAGGCGATGGCTTTGCGAATTTCGGCAATGGGAGCCTCGGTTTCGGGAAATCCAGAGATCAGAGATTCGGCCTTCTCGACTTCGCCATCAGACACGAGTTGTTGCGCCGTGGTCGCTACGGCCTTGACGACGATGGCCTGCCCCTCGGGCACCAGACCGGCATGGGCCTGAGCGACTTCATAGGCCGCTTTGGCATTTCCTTCCCGATAGGTGCTCATGATGAGACCTTCGGCGGCTCGGCTCGATTTGGGGTCGAAGTCCAAGGCCCGATCAAACCATTGGCGGGAAGTCTCCCACTGCTTCTGATCAAAGTAGGCCCAGCCGACATCAAGTGCTCCCGTGGCGTCGTGGCTTTTGATGATGGCCTCCCGTTGCATCTGACCTTCCGAATCGGGTGCGATCAAGGACGCGGCGTCTGATTTTCTCGGTTCGGGAAGAGAGGCCGGTTCACCAGCGCTCGCTGGTGCAATCGATTCTCCAGTGGCAATGGGAGTCTCGACCAGCGGTGACGATCTGACGGCGGCAGCGACCTCTTCGACCTGACCACCCGCTGCGGACACCGCACTGACGGGCTCCGGGTTCACCGCAGTCGCCGTTGCGTCCAACACAGAGTCCTGAGCACGAACGACCATCACGCTCCCGGACATCGCCAGGGAGAGAGACAGAAGCAGAGAACGCTGAATTGAAAAAAACATGAAGGGTAGAAAGCAGAGAAGGAATTCCGATCAACCGGGATGATGGAATCCGTGACCGAGTCGAGCGGCGCGGCGGGCCGCTTCGCGGAGTCGGCGCGACCGGGAAACACGTCGATTGCCATTGTTGCGAGAAACTCCCATCGCTGCCGGATCAGGATCGTGAATGGGACGTCGCAACAACCAGGTAATGATCGCCGCCCCACAGAGTCCAAAGAGGAGACTGATCCACGGGATTCCGGTGAATTTCCGCCAAGTCAGCAACAACCATCCGGGTTCACCGATCTCAAACGATGCCGCGAGCCGCTGGTAACGCGGCGCCTGACTGCCGGGCTCCCAAACCACGGTATCTCCGTGGAGAGTGTCCCAGATTTCCGGACGAATCAGTTCCGTCACGCGATCCTGAAGCAGTAATCGGTCATCGGCAGTGATGAATCCGGCGGCCCGCCCCGATTTCATCGGAGATTCGAACTGGGTGATTACTCCCCGCCGCCCCATCAGTTCGCCACCGACAAAGACGCTGGGAAGCGGGGACGTTCCGGCGAACTCCCCCGGCAAGGCATCGCGATCTCCAAAAGCGATCCAATGACGTTTGGCTTCGGGTTGGTGATCAATCACATTCAGCGTGGTGACGACATCACCGGCAACCTGCGCAAGTTTTCCGGCAATCATCCAGGCGCTGGCCATGGTCTCGCTGTCGCGATGGGTCACCCAGAGATCGCAACCAGCCAAACCGGGAGAGCCGGTGGCCCCCGGGAATCCTTCGTTCCTCCATCGAGCGAGATCCGGCATCTGCATCCGCCGGGTTTCGATCCTGCCCGCCGGCTCAGGATCGGTGGTTGGCATATCCCAACCGGTCACGTCAATACGGGGTAGCGGTGGCAATCGATCCGCATGAAACACAAAAGCACGCACCGAACGATCCACCCCTTCAGGTTCGGTTCCCGACAGCACGAGCAGAAAATGTCGGGGATCCTCAGGATGGGGATAAGCGCCGACGAAACTCGCAGAGATGTGATCCGTGATCGCCTGGGGCAACACGCCGATGAGTTCATCGCGAGTGCCGATCACAATTTCATCTCCGACGTCGGAAAGTCGGTCGTCATGCCTGACCACCAGAGGACGATCCCCCATCCACAGTGCGGCGCGCTGGGCCACCCGACCTCCCCAAGCCAGATGTTGGCTCCCTATGGCATACACCGGGGCGGTCACAAAGGTGAGCGTGTAGTCACCCCAGAGGCGATCATCGATGAGACCACGAAGCTCGTTGAGTTTCGGCGTCAGGGGCCGCAACTGGTAACGCAACGCAATCCAGGAATCGGTCGGATCAATCTGAGTCCACAGAGCCGCTGCTTCCTCCGTATCAGGCAAGGTGTCCTCCACCTTGGAACGCTGCTGCACCGCGATCTTGAGCTGATGCCGGTTCACGAACGAATGATCGGCAGGAACCTGCCCGGTAAGTCGCCCGTCTCGCCTCAGCCCTCCCAGCGGTCGGGAAGCCAACTCCTGATCATCCCAGTAGGCCTGCAAATGCGAACGCTCTGATGTCAGACCGACGGTATGCAGGTAGTGGACCTGTATTTCTCCGCCCAACAACTCGATGCGGGAACTCAAGGGCAGCTCGATCTCCAACTCAGACTTCGAACCCTCCAGCGCGATGGCTTCAGGGGAGTTGAAAAGTTCGGCCAAAGTTCTCCGGTGCTGAAGCGACTGATCCACCAAATCCGCCAACCGGTGCTCTTCGCCTACGGCCGGAGAGAGTCCGCCGCTGACAAGGACCAATGAGAGAACGAATCCGCGAACCCAAATCCTGCGGCCCAGCAAACCGGGCGCGCCAGTCCCAAGGCGGGTGGGGACGACAAAGTGTTTTGAGGTCATTGGCACAAGACAAGCCTGATGAGGCAGCGATCGATTTCAGCACTCGATGCCGCCTCCAGACACTATTTCTCTCCTTACAAATTAAGGTTTCCTAAATGTCACCTCAACCAAAATATTTATAAAAACAAGGTTATTTCGTGATTTACGAGAGAATACCAAGAAAACGAAGTTTTTAAGCTCACTAAAATTTTCCTTGTGTATAATTTCCATAAATATTATGTTTATTGACATCTATGAAAATCCTGGTCGTAGAAGATGATCCAGCCACCGCACGCTTTCTCGCGGGAGCTCTGTCGCATTCTGGTCACGATGCGACTCTGTGCGACTCCGCCGAAGCGGCCCGCGAAATCCTCGTCACGGACGGGGTGGGAGCCTGGCCCATGTTGGTCGTAGATCTGGCGCTTCCCGGAAAGGACGGCATCTGGTTGTGTCG
>JAGROX010000021.1:0-48533 GCA_020440025.1 Verrucomicrobiia bacterium | reverse complement strand
TCGATGCGGGTGCGGATGACTACGTCGAGAAGCCCTACGAATCCCGCATTCTCGATCTTCGCGTCGCCGTCGCGGCGGAACGTCTCGCCGCCCGCACCGAAAAGGACCGGCTCACTCACGCTCTCGAACGAGAACAACGCCTTGTCGCCGCCGTCTTTGACACGGCCGCGGCCTGCATCGTCGCTCTCGATTCGGAACAGCGAATCGCCAAGGCCAACGACGCCACCCTCCAACTCAAAGGATCGCCCGCCTCGAGAGTCGAAGGTCGGAGCTTTCGCGAACTGTTCCCCGATGGTCGCGGTCGAGACGCGACCATTGCCACAAAGCTCGAAGCCCTCGCCAGCGGCAAAGTCGGTTCCTGCCAATTCGAAACTCAAGTCACCTCGACCGATGGTCAGTCGAGAGATTTCGCCTGGGTCTGTCGCCACTCCGCCGCCAGCGATCCCGAGGCGGCTCCCCTGATGGTCTGCGTAGGTACCGACATCACAGAACGTCGCCGCTTGGAATCTCAGCTCGCCTTTTTGGCCGAACGCGATCCCCTGACCCATTTGTTCAACCGCTCGCAGCTCGACCCAGCTCTCCAGCGAGCTCTCGATGCCACCCGCGATGGGCGACCCGCTGCCTTGCTTTGCTTGGATCTGGATGATTTCAAAATCGTCAACGACACCGCTGGCCACGCGGCGGGCGATGCCCTGCTTCAGATGGTGGCGCATCTGATCAGCAGCCAAGTTCGTCCGGGCGACACTGTCATTCGACTCGGCGGCGACGAGTTTGTCGTCGTGCTGACAGATACCCGACTCGAACAGGCTGAAGCGGTGGCCGAGCGAATTCGAGCCGCCGTGCAGCATCTCGATTTCAGCATTCCAGGGCGCACCTTCCGGGTCACGACCTCCATCGGGCTCATCGCGCTCCAGTCACGCATGTCGATGGAAGAAGCCCTGGCCCACGCCGACGCCGCCTGCTACACCAGCAAACGTGGAGGACGAAATCTGGTCACCCTCGGAAACGGATTGGAAAGCACCGACTCCGCCGCCGATCAGGCGTGGCACACTCGATTGCTCGATGCCATCGCTCACGACACCATCGATCTCTGGCTCCAACCAGTCGTCTCCCTCACTTCTGGAAAGACCGCCTTTCAGGAAGTACTGCTCCGCCTTCCCGGATCGGATGGCGCCTGCCCACCCGACCAGTTCCTTCCTCCCGCCCGACGATACAATCTGCTTCCGGAACTGGATCGCTGCGTGGTTCGAAATTCCCTCGACCTTCTCCAGTTCGATCCTTCGCTCCGTCTCAGCATCAATCTCACCGGCCGCACCGTCAGCGACCCCCGCCTGCCCGAGTTCCTCACCAGCAGCCTCAGACGCGCGGGAGTGGACCCGGCTCGCATCATTTTTGAAATCACCGAATCAGAACTGATCTCCGACCTCTCCCTCGCCATCGAGCGACTCACGAACCTGCGCACTCAGGGATTCCGCTTCGCGCTCGATGACTTCGGACGCGGCTACAGCAGCTTCAGTTACCTGCGCGAACTCCCCGTGGAGATCATCAAAATCGATGGTTCCTACACCCAATCGATCTCCAATGACCCAGCCAGCGCGGCCTTCGTTCGTGCGATTACGGATCTGTCACACGCCATCGGCATGACCTGCGTGGCCGAACATGTTGAGGATGAGGAATCCGCCATCTTGCTCCGCGAACTCGATGTGGACTTCGCCCAGGGCTATCACCTGGGTCGACCGCAGAGCTATCTCACTCAAACGCCTCGAAAACTCGAATCATCGAAAGACGTGATTCTTTCAAAATAGACGAGACTCAGCGCCGACGCGGACGCTCCACGGCATATTTCTCAGCTAGCTCGGCGATGTGAGAGGCGACGTCATGGAAACTCCCGTCGGTCATGCGTTCGCTGATGCGATGCATCTTCGTGCCTTCGGCATCGTTCTCGTGCGCGCCGCGAATGCCGTCGCGAAACTTCTTCAACTGCGAAACGATGTACCAATCCTGCAGACCGATCAGTTGAGCACTGCGAAACGCAGGTTCGCCGCGTCCATTGTATCGATGGCACTCCATGCAACGTTCGCGAAACAATTCGGCCCCTCTTTCCGGATTACCGCCCTTCAGCGTCACCACCGTGGGAACCAGGGTCATGGATCGGATGTAACCCGCCACATCCCGAATTGCCACTGGGTCCAGTGACATGGCAATGGCATGCATCAGATTTCCCGGCACATCCTCGGGACGCGACCCACGCCAATCCTTTTGAAATTTGCCGATCTGCCCCGCCACATACCAATCGGGAAGATTCGCGATCGATGGCGCCTTCAGTTGAAAATTTCCCTCGCCCCGCTCGCCATGACATTGCGCACACACCTGTTGGTATCGCGCCTTGCCCGCCTCGAGATCCGCCTCGCCTTCAGCCGCTGAAGCAAAAGGAGCCTCGGATTCTGTAACGGGAGCAGGATCGTCCTCCTGTGACCAGACTGATGTGACAGCCACCATGGAAGCCATCAAAATCGCCAGACGGAACCGCTGATGAGGAAAACTTGAATGCGCCATCTTGCAATTGTTGCATTATCAGTACACCTTTCAACCAAGAAAATGCATTTAAGCACCTTCACCGACTACTCCCTGCGGGTTCTCATTTATGCCGCAGCCCGTGCGCCTGAGCAAGTTTCATTGACTGAGCTTGCGGAGGCCTACGGAATTTCGCGCAATCATCTCATTCAGGTGGTGCGAAAACTCGGGCATCTCGACTACCTGAGCACGACGCGAGGAAGAGGCGGCGGCATCCGTCTCGGCAAACCGGCGGAGGACATCACCGTGGCCGAAATCGTACGCGCTACCGAACCCGGCTTCGAGATGGCCGAGTGCTTTCAGAAAGACGGAAAAAATCAATGTCGTCTCACTCCTGTGTGTGTCCTCCGGGGCGTCCTCTCTGACGCGACCCGAGCCTTTCTCGCTACCCTCGAAGAGACCACTCTCGCCGACATCGTGGCCGATCGAAGAGCAGTGCTTTCGGCTCTCGATGGCGGTTCCGGAGGCCTATTGACCACAAAAAATGCGGGGTAATTCCCTGTTCATCCGTCGTGCGTCCCCTCGCTCTCATTCACACTGACATCAGCCCGGCCCCAACCACCTGACCCTGTGCACTCCCTGACTCAACCCTGTTACCTCGGCGCCCTCGCCGCGCTGATCTGGCTGATTCCCGCCGCGCCTCAGGCGGTGGCCGAGGACACCTTCGATCTGCCGCCGATCAACTATTCGAAGACGACTCCGACCGATCGCATTGCCAGGCTTCGCGATCAGCTGAAGGACGGCACGGTCCATCTCGACGCCACCCTTCCCGAGAAAGCCTTTGTCGGCGAACTGCTCAGAATTCTTGAGGTGCCCGCCGCCTCACAAACTCTGGTTTTTTCCAAGACCAGTCTCCAGAATTCCCACATCAACCCCAAGCAACCTCGCGCTCTGTATTTCAGCGACGACCTGTATTTCGGGTGGTCGCACGGGAGCAACAAGTTCGAGATCATGTCCACCGATCCCAAGCTGGGACTGGTCTTTTACCTGCTGGAGCGCGATCCCAACGCGGGCAAAGTCGAGATCTTTCAGGAATCGGCAGAATGCTTTTCCTGCCACGCTGGTGGACGCACCGGTGGTCGTCCCGGCACCGTGATCCGCTCGCTCTATGTGGAGGAAAATGGTCAGCCCATCTTTTCGGCGGGCAGTTTCAGTGTGGATCACACCACGCCCTTCGAGGACCGGTGGGGTGGCTGGTACGTGACCGGATACCACGGCGAGTCCCGCCATCTCGGCAACATCTTTTCCGAAGCCCTGCCAGATGGCCGGGCAAGCTTTGACCGTGAGCCAGGGGCCAACATCGAGAAGCTGGAGTCGTTTTTCGACATCTCCGACTACCTCGTTCCCACCAGCGACATCGTTGCCCTCATGGTGATGGAGCATCAGTCTGCGGTTCACAATCGAATCATCGAAGGCGACTTCACGGTCCGCTCGGCCATCTATCGCAGTCGCCAGCTGAATCGGGAACTCGGTCTCGACGATCCCAACGGTCTCAGCGAATCCTGCATCCGCATCATTCATCACCAGGCCGAACGCATTCTGGAATACCTGCTCTTTCAGGATGAAGCCGCACTTCCCGAGGGCGGGATCGATTCCAAGGGCACCTTTGCGGCTGCTTTCGGAGATGCCGCCAGACCGAATCGCGAAGGCCGGTCCCTGCGCGATTTTCAGTTGCTCGACCGGCTCTTCAAATACCGGTGCAGCTACATGATTTACTCCGAGGCTTTTCAAAACCTGCCCGAAGAACTCAGTCACGAAATCCTGACGCGCCTCGATGACATCCTGCTCGGTCGCGACAGCGGGACCATCGGGGATCACCTCTCCGGTTCCGAGCGGGAACGCATTCGGGAGATTCTGGAGGAAACCCTGCCGGGCTTTCCGTTGACCAAAACCTTGGTGGGCTCGGTCGACTAAGGCCCCATGGATGGCGCGAAGCGGGCGAACTTTCCATTGCCCGGCGAATCCCGCCCGTGCTATCCCGATGGGAACATGGAACGCAGAGATTTTTTCAAGAACGCCGCCGCTCCCCTGATCGTCACCGGGACTACCGCCGCTGCCGCTACGGCAGCAATCGCTGTCGAGGAACCTTCTGGAAATTCGGTGGCGGCCCTCACTGAAAATCTTAATCCCGCGATCCAGAAAGGTCGGGACGCTGCCTTGGCCATCCTCCAGCCCACGCCGAAGGATCTGGAGCATGGACTCCAACTCCATGCCGACTCCCTCGTATTCGATTCCTATGGTTTCTCTCCGCGATCTGCGGTGGACGGCGAAGCCTTGAAGGCGGCCGTTCTCGCCGGAGCCTCCGATCTCGAACTCGAGGACATGCGCGAGGAGATGGGCATGATCCGCTGCGTCACCGATGCGGCTGAGCAACGCGAGTATCGCGAGGGATGGCGAGCTTCAGGTGTCACCTGCGTGTTTCAAAATGCCGGGCAGGAAGGCCAGGACCCCATGCGCCTGCTCAAGCGCCTGGCGCGATTCACTTTCACCACCGACATGCTCAGCGACTTTGTCTCCAAAGCGGTGACGCCCGATGACATCGATGCGGTGAAAAAGGCGGGTCGCCACTGTCTTTACTTCACCGGCAACGGCGTGCCCCTGACCCAGCAATGGGAATCGATTCCCGACGAACTCCGCTACCTGCGGGTCTTTTACCAACTCGGCATTCGCATGATGCATCTCACCTATCAGCGGCGGAACATGATCGGCGATGGTTGTGGCGAGGAAGCCAACGCGGGGCTGAGTGATTTTGGCAAGGCCGTCATCGCCGAGATGAATCGGGTCGGCGTCATTCCCGACTGCGCCCACTCCGGTTGGCAGACCAGTCTGGAAGCGGCTCAGATTTCGGAAAAGCCGGTCGTGGCGAGTCACTCCGTTGCCGGCGCGCTCTATGCTCACATCCGCAGCAAACCAGACGAAGTGATCAAGGCGATCGCCGACACCGACGGATACATCGGCATCTGTTGCATCTCGCGATTTCTCCGAGGCAAAGGCGACATCAACGCCTTCCTCGACCACATCGACTACGTCGCGAAAAAGTTCGGCGTCGATCACGTCGCCATCGGTACCGATGTCGCCTATGGCTCCCGCAACAGTGCCGAGGAAAATAAGAAAGCCGCTGTCGGCGGACTCCGCCGCAAACGCGAGCCCTTCCGTTCCCTCTGGCCCAAGGACGACTTCATTCCCACCGCCGAAGCCGCCGCCAGTCTTGCCTGGACCAATTGGCCCATGTTCACCGTGGGTCTGGTGCAACGCGGCTATTCCGATGAAGACATTCAAAAGATCCTCGGCGGAAACGTGATGCGCGTGTCTCGTGCCAGCATGGTGGATGCCGTCGCTAAAATCTGAACTTCAGCTGTCTCTTTTCTCATGAAACTCTCCCGACTTGCGATCGTCGCACTGGTATTTGGCGCCGCCCTTCCCCTTCCCGGATTCGCCGAGGATTGGCCCCAGTTCAAATTCGACTCGCGCCATTCTGGCAATGCCGCCGATCGCGAGATCGATCCGGCCAAACTGGGATTCCAGGGAGCCGTTCCCCTGACCGATGGCATCTACACCGCCCCCGTCATCGCCGACGGAACCATCTATGTCCTCGACGGCTCCGGAGTGGCGTTTGCCATCGACGCAGAAACTCTCGCAGTGACTTGGAAGACGCCGACCAAAGGCGGCCCCGGCAATTGCAACAATGTCAGCTCTCCCGCCATTGCCGGGCCCTACCTCCACTTCGGCACCACGGCAGGCATCTACTATGTCCTGAATCGAGCCGATGGCTCCGTCGTCCGGGAAATCGATCTGCGCGATCCCATTTTTTCAACTCCTGTAGTCAGCGGCGACCGAGTCTACCTCGTCACCCTGGGAGCCCAGGTGCTCGCGCTGTCTCACGATGGCATCGAATCATGGCGATGGGACTTCGTGAAAGAAGTGATCGGCTTTCCCGGCAATCGCTGGAGCGGCGAAGAGTGGTATGCCCACAAGCAAGGCCGGGTGAACTGGAAAGACCACTTCTGCGCCTCGCGAAACCTGGCGGTCCATGGCAAGACCGTGGTCATCCCTGCCGGGGGACGCGTCATTTTTCTCGAAGATGAAGGCGAAAAGCCACGGGTTCGTATCATTGGGGAGATCCCCAAACAGCATGGCTCCGAATATCCCGCCGCCTTTGGCCTGAGCCTCGCCGAGGATGGAGCGGCTTATGTACAATGGCACCGCCGCGACAACGCCGCCCGCACCGAAATCCTGCGCCTGAAGGATGATGACACCCTCGAGTTCGCCATGCTGCCGGGAAGCGAGACCTACATCGATGCCCCCGGACTGATGAGCTTCAGTTCCGTCAGCCTGCGTGGCGACGACATCTACCGCACCCGACCCGAGAAAGACTTCGGCCTCTGCCGACATCGATCGGACACTGCCGAGCCAAAATCGCTCAGCAGTTTCGCTTCCATCTCTCCGCCGGTATTGGTGAAAAATCACGCCATCTTCGGTGGACTCGAGGGAGCGTTGCACATCGCCCCACTAAGTGGCGACGGAGAGCCCTTCACGTTCCCCACCCTCTTCGGTCATCCGGTCACTGCCCCGGCTGCGGTTGCCGATGGGCGCGTCGTTTTTGGAGGCGAAGATGGCTACCTCTACGTCCTCGCCCCGGGAAAAAACGTGGCATTGAAAGCCGACAATCTCGGCATCCATCAGATCCGCACCGGCCTTTCAGGATCCTACACCGATCCGAAATACGATTGGTACACCAACTACGGCAACATGGGGTCCACCAACTCCAATCAACAGGGCATCGAACCGCCCTTGAAGATGCGATGGATTCTGCGCAACGACGGAACCGTGAAACACATCCCCGTCTGCGGCGGCGGCCGCATGTATGTCCACACCGCCGAGGGACAGGTCATCGCGGTGGAGCAGGAAACCGGTCGTCTGCTCTGGCGAAAGTATCACCCAGGCGTATTTCTCTCCTTCACCTCGCCGATCTACCACAACGAAAAGATCATCGTGCCTCAGAGCGGTATCAACGGCTCTGTCATGCAATGTCTCGATGCCGCCACTGGCGAGATGCTCTGGGAGGCTCCCTTCACCGGGTCCGCCAGTTGGAGCCGTCAGTTTCCGCCGGTAATTCATGGAAATCTCGCCATCTACGCGTCCGGTTCCGGTGACTACGCGCCGGCAGGCAGTGAAAAGGCCTTCGCCTGGCGGGCCGTCGAGGAAACCGCACCCGACAAGGAAGTGATGAGTTTCATCTACAGCCACAACAATCCTTTCTACCCCAGAAACAGCCGTCCCCGCATCTGGGCGTGGAATGTGGAGACGGGAGAACTGGTCTGGGAAAAGGACTTTTCCAACATTGGCTCGGGCGGAAACGACTGCGGCATCGCCCTGATGGAAGGCGAACTCTACTATTCCACTTTCTTCGGCTACCAGGCCAAGAAACTCAAACGTCGCGGTTTGAAACAGGAGGTCAACGGGCTCACGGCGGCCATCAATCCCGAGACCGGCGAAGTGCGCTGGCAGACGACGGATTACTTTGTCACCGGAGGCTGCACGCTCACCGCCAAGGATGGACGCCTCTATCTCGGCGGATTCAATCAACCGGACGATGAGACCGAAGACCGTTTCATTCATTGTCTCGATGCCAAGGACGGCTCCCTGGTGTGGCGATCCGAACCGGTCAAATCCGCCATCAACGTCGTTTCCGTCGGCGATCAGTTTCTTTTCTCCAACGCCATTGGTTCGCTCTGCCAACTCTTTGATCGCGAAACCGGCAAGATTTCCTACCAGTTTGACCTCGACTACGCCTGCACTCGGTTCACCCTGTCCGAGCCCTTCCTCATGGGAGCCAACATGGACATGATCGATCTCCGCAACGGTCACAAGTTGGTCGCCACCGGCCCCGCCATCGACTCCCGCGAATGCCTCGGCTCCGCCGTGTCCAACGGGCGCATCTTTTACATCTCCCAAGCCAGTGGACTGATCATGTCCGCCGTCTGCGGCGAAGACGCCAAACGTCTCTCTCCCGCTTGGGAGACCCGCTAGTTCCTGATCGAATGCGACGCGCTTGACCTGCTCAATCCGAGAGTCAGAAACAGGGTGTTGCCCGTAAGACCGACAGTCACTGAAACTTCACCGCTACCATCGGAAGGAGAGCCTTAATCTTCGCCTGGGTCTCCTCGGGATAGCTTTGGGGACGGCGGATGAGCTTCAGTTCTTTCAGAAAGGAAAAGGCCTGCAATTGAGGAAGACGCTCATCTGGGAGATCGAGTCCGCCGAGTTCGAGTTGCTCAAGCTGGGTGAGTTCGGCGGCGAGTTTTAGACCGGTGTCGTCCAATTCTTTGCAGTTGGTCAACGTGACCCGCTTCAGAGTGGAGATCGCTTTGATCGCAGAGATTCCAGCGGGCGCGTCTAGACCGTCACCGAGTTGGAGATATTCGAGAGGGAGACCGGCAAGATGACTCAGGGAGGCTGGAGAGGCGTTGTGGGTACCAAGTTCGAGACCTTTCAATTTCGTGAGCCTCTTGAGATGGACCGCACCCGCGTCGGTGAACTTCGCGTGAGCGAGGCTGATGCTCTCAAGGTTGGGGAGGTGCTGGCACAACTGTTTCAACCCCTCGTCATCTATGCTGCTGCCGCGATGACTGACTTTCGTGAGCTTCGTGAATCCCTCGAATTTCGCGTAAGCACACCCTGTCATTTTCGTGCCGACAAAGGAAAAGGTCTCAAGATTGGTCAGGCCAGCGAGTTGTTCCATTCCGGCGTCGGTGAGCGACCCATTGTTTGTGAATCGGAGAGATTTCAACTGGGTGAGTTTGCCGATCGGAGCGATCCAGTCGTCGTTCATCTTTGTCGAGATGATGTTGAGCGACTCCAACGTCGCAATGTGCCCGAGATGCTCAAAAAAATCCGCATCATAGGGATCGGATTCCCGATGGTCGTGGGGACCGGCATTGGGAACGGCCAAATCCACGAGGATCAGACTCTGGCCATCCTCGGTCTTTTCGACCTTGCCCTTGGCGCCCTCGACAATGCGGACGACGGCTCCGACGTGAGGATCGAGTGCCTTGGCATTCGATGTGAGAAGCAAAGTGAGAAGGAGAACGGTTGTTTTCATATTAGAATTGGCACGGGAACCTTCGTGAGCGGCATTTTTCGTATGATGATTCGCTTCAGGATTTCCCCCGGTCAGTGCGTCATCAACTTTGGATGACAAAACATCCAAGACCAGTCCACTCACGCGCAGATCACCCTTGTGTTTTTTCTCGCCGTGACAAGCCACAAATTGCTCCTGAAAGAAAGACTTCGCCTTCGCACCCCGGCCTCGCCAGCAAATGCAGAGCGAGGCACGGATAGAGGTCGGGATGAAACAGCAAATTGTTGGCGAAAGGAATGGAGCAAATCAAGCTTGGGAAACCTGCGAATGGGAACGCGATTCCGCACTTCCATCCCGGCCTTTGCGAGTTGCTATTGTTGCATACTCCGTACAAGTTTCAACCATCATGAGAATCCTCGCTTTTGCCCTCATCCTTTCCTGCGCCTTGCCAGCCCCCGCCACCTTTGCAGCGGACTCCGAAACTAACGGTGTGGAAATTGCCACCAACCACGTCAAATCGGACCTCCCGACCACTGCTGACGAAGCGCGCGGGCGAGCCAAAGTCCTGCACGAAACCATCCACGGGGCGCTTCAGGTGATGCATCGAGACTTTTTCGGTGGAGACGAAGATCTCAGTCTTCCTTCGCAATCCCTTGAGGACGTCTTCAAGGAAATTGCCCGCAGTTGGAATATCGAAATTCGCTGGCTGGGAGTGAATGCCACCAAAAGTGTCGACCACGATCCCAAGGATGAATTCGAAAAAGCAGCCGCAGCCGCCCTTGTCGCTGGAAAAACCGAATACGAGAGCATTGAGCGCGGAAATTTCCGCTTCGTCGGCGCCATCCGAATGCAGAACGAATGCCTGAAGTGCCACGTGCCGCATCGCTCCTCCCTGGAGGATCGCGTCGCTGGACTCGCGATTTCTATTCCGCTCCAGAAACCGGAAAACTGAACCTTTCATGCCCGCCGTCTCTTACCCTCCTCTGCCAGATATCCGAGATCGCGAAGATCTGCGACTCCTCGTGGATTCCTTCTACGAAAAGGTTCGCGATGACGACTTGCTCGGGTTCATCTTCAACGATGTTGCCTCCATCGACTGGGATGAGCATCTCCCCAAAATGGTAGACTTCTGGGAGACTATTATTTTTGGATCAGGAGCCTACCGGGGGAATCCCCTCCGCCCTCATCTCGAAGTCAGCGCGAGAACGCCCATCGGAAGCGTCCAGTTCGAGCGTTGGCAGACGCTCTTTTTCGCCACTGTCGATTCCCTTTTTGTCGGCGAACGCGCCGAACACATCAAGAACGCCGCCGCCGACATGGCTCGGGTGATGCTGTCCCGTATCACCGGCGAACCTTCCGGTTTCGTATTCGCTCCTGACTCTCCACGTCCGGATACTTAAACATTCAGGGAGGCTCTTCCCCGTAAAAATTCGGAAATCCAACTCAAATGAGCTAACCTCCTCCTTCAAAAGCGAGCCCCTCATCATGGAAACCGAAACTCAACTTCCCGCCGTAGATCCCAAGAAAGCCGTTCATTGGCGAATCTTGCGAACCTGGCCCGCCCTCATGCTGGTGGGCCTCATGGTGATCATTCGCCTGTCACCCAATCTTTTCGAAGAGAAGCCGCTGATTCTGGTGATCGCTTCCGTGGTAGGCCCCATGGGCTGCTGCGTCTTCATCCTGATCTGGTGGCTGACGGCGAGTCGGGCAACCGGTCGGGAAAAACTCGTCGGCTTTTTCGGCGTCATCATCACCTTTATCATTGCCACCGGACTTATCGATCCCTCCATGCGGGGATCAGGCTTCATGTTTCCCATGGGGCCCATGGGAATCGCCGGTTTCGCCATCGGTGCCACCCTCTTCCGGCGAAATCTCTCCTTCCGTCGCACCTGGCTGGCGCTTCTTCTGGCCTTTCTTGGGTTCGGCGCTTCCGCCTTTGTCCGCAACAGCGGCATGTCAGGCGACTATGCCCTGAAGCTCCATTGGCGATGGACAGCCTCTCCCGAAGAAATCATGCTGGCGGATAAGAGTGCCACCGACAACGCGACTCCGACCGCTGCGAACGAGATTGCCAGTATCGAGGCGGCCGTCGCTCATCCCGAGTGGCCTGGATTCCGCGGGGCAGACCGTACCGCTACTCATCGGGGACCAGCGATTTCATCCAATTGGGATACGAATCCACCCGAACTATTGTGGAAGATTCCTGTCGGCCCAGGGTGGTCATCCTTTGCCGTGGCGGGCGACTACCTTTTCACCCAGGAACAACGGGGCCCGATGGAAACCGTCGTCTGCTATCACGCCGACACCGGACGGGAAATCTGGGCCAGTGGGGTCGAGTCCCGATTCTTCGATCCGTTGGGCGGACCAGGACCGCGCGCAACCCCCACCCTTGCCGAGGGAGGACTCTTTGCTCAGTCGACCGAGGGCTGGCTCATGAGGCTTGCGCCAGCCACCGGGGAGATCGTCTGGAAGCAAGACCTTCGACAAGTCGCGGATCGCAAACCGCCTCAGTGGGGATTCTCCTCATCGCCATTGGTCACCGGTTCTGTGGTCATCGTCCATGCAGGTGGTGCTGGTGACAAAGGCACTCTTGCCTTCGATATTAAATCGGGAGACCTCCGCTGGTCAGCCGCGTCGGGGGATCACTCCTACAGTTCACCACAACTCACCACCATCCTCGGCGAGGAGACGGTTCTGATGTTGACCAACCGGGGCATCGAACTCCTCGATCCCGAATCCGGCGTCTCGCGACTCGATTACGATTGGTTAGCAAACTCCTACCGCAGCATTCAACCGGCAGTCATCGGAGACGAATCCATCCTCCTACCCACCGGAATGAACATCGGTACCCGACGAATCAGAATCTCGAAAGAAGGAGAGAAGTTTGCCGGTGAAGAGATGTGGACATCACGCCACCTGAAACCCGATTTCAACGACTGCGTCATTTATGAGGGGCACGCCTATGGATTCGATGCCTCCATCTTCACCTGCATCGATCTCGAAACCGGCGAGCGAAGCTGGAAAGGCGGTCGCTATGGCAAGGGTCAGGTCTTGTTGCTGGAAACCTCGGGCCTGCTCCTGATCGCCGCCGAACAGGGTGAAATCGTCTTGCTGAGAGCCACCCCCGAAGCCCACACGGAACTGACTCGATTCCAGGCGATCGAGGGAAAAACGTGGAATCATCCCGTGGTCATCGGCGAGCGGCTCTATGTGCGAAACGCCCAAGAGGCCGCGTGCTATCTACTGCCGATGACCACTCCGTAACGTCATCCAACCCTGTGAAACCATCAAACTATCCCTGTTGAATCAGCCACTCCGCTTGATTGCTCCGAAACCTTGGCAGGAATCGAAAACCAACTCGGTTTTCCCAAAATGACGGAACTGTCAAAGAGGCGCCCAAGCGATTGTCATTTTCTCCGGGCAGAGTGATCAGCATGACGCCCCCAATTTTCTATCACACGTCTCTTGCCTATCGCCGGGTTGCCTCATGCCGGTGCCCTGCAATGGACGCTCGCTCAAGGTCCACCGCCCCCACCTCCTCCGCTTCAGCCACTGTTACCTCCAGCAGCACCTGCGGGGAATCCGATCACCGCGCCAAAACGAATCTCGGAAAGGTGCTCTTTTGGGATGAACAACTTTCATCGAGTCGAACCATCTCCTACGGAACCTGCCATCACCCGGTGACCGGGGGAGCAGATCCTCGCTCGACAATCGGAGACGCGATCTCCACCAACCCGGGCCCGGATGGAATCTCGGGCACTTCCGATCACATCACCGGTTCTCCCGGAGTCATCCTCAATTGGGGCGATGGCCTCTACGATCTCGATGACTACTTTGGCATGACGCGCCAGGTCACCTGGCCGCTACGCGCCGTCCGCGATCAACGAGGGATACGCCAACAGCCTTTTCTGGGATGGCCGGGCGACAACGACTTTTCGAGATCCCATCACCAATGTGGTGGTCATCAGTTCCGGGGCCGCCTCAAAGCGAGGTGGAAATGGCTCACCAAGGGAGAGATTGGTCCCAGATTGAAACTCGAATCAAGGGATGCAAGCCGCTGGCAGTCGCAAGCGCTCTTCCGGCAGCGCTGGAACTCTGGATAGACAGCCGCAACTACCCTGCCCTTTTCGAAGGATCCTCCCAACAGGCACAAGTCGCCACCGACGGTCTCGCCGGAAGCGGTGCGATCGTCCCCGAAATGGTGGCCATCGAACCGCCGCTTCGAGGAAACCCAAACTTCGCCATCGGGCTATCCCATGCGCTCGGGGGCGCTGCCCCTCTCTTGGAGCGCTGCAGATGGGGCAATCCTCTATCGAGTGTTTCGCGGAACGACGAACCACTTCGCCTCTGCTTCCGAGATTGGGGACACCTCCTCCACGCAGTTCGACGACTTCTCGGCAAGTCCGGGAGCGATCTACCACTACTGGGTCCTAGCCGAGGACGTGGACAATAGTCTGGGAACCCCAGGGACTTCTCAGATGGGACACGTAGCCTTTGGGGAGCCCTTCACTGGTGGCTGCCAGTAGCGATCGCGAAACAGAGATTTTCCTCGCCTGGCCTGCGGTGGTCGGCGCCCAGGATTACACCATCTACCGCTCCCAAGTGTCCGATCCTGAGGTTGCCGAGAACCTTGAAACGACCCTTTTCCTCATCTGCTCGGACATGACCGCTGTGGCAGAACAGACCTACTATTTCTGGGTCGAAGCCCGCGCGATGGAGAGACGCTACTCCGAGGGGTTCGATCTCCAGCAGCCAGTGATCGCATCGAAATACCTCCCCCCATCGATTCAATCGGGCGAACTGATTCTGTCAGCGCTGGAGATGAGCGCAGACAATGCCGATTTCTCCATGCAGGGGGGCAATCTCGCCCTGACTCCCGGCACCCACCCCATCACTTGGACGGCCAGAAATCGATTCCTCTTTCAGAGTGATATCCGCATCTCGGGAGCCGCCAGATCGCGAATCGGCTACGTCGGAGGATGGATGATTGATCCCCAGTCAGCCACACGAGTTCGCTATCTCTCAATCGCCTTCCAAAAGCAGAATCTGATCACCGGCGTCTTTATCGGAGATGGCGAAACGGGCGGCATCCAGATCGCTACCCCAGAGACCCCGCAATGAGGAACGCCTCTCGCTGTCGTCGAATCCAAGAGCCAGTCGAGCCACTCCTCGATTCAACCCTGTCAGGTCTCCGACCTACCCCTCTTGAATGGGACGGCTGATGCGGGTGAGTCATCAAGCTCCCAAGCCAACTTCAGGAGTTAAGTTGACGTGGTTCCTTTGACTTCTTTTGCACAACATTCAGTTGGCCATCGAGATAACGGACAAATCTCCTGTTCATCTTCCCCCTTCAGAATCCGATGGGAAAAAAGTTCCATTTTGTCCATTCCGAGCTTGAATCGTCAAGGCGGGAGCCTGATGATCACCATTGTCGGCATGATTGGATTCCTAACAAGTTCTCGATTTTCCACCGATCCACTTGGTTTCCGGGTCGGAGGAATTTGCATTTCCCTTTTCCTAGTCGGACTCGGGTCTGGCGATTTGCGTGGAGAGGCGTTTGTCAGTGACTCGGTAGGCTACTATTCGGTTCCTTGTTTGCCTGGCTCAGACACCATCGTTTCAGTGCCCTTCCAGCGAACGCCAGTGCAACAGGGCAAACTCGCCTCCCTGCCCAATCTCTCCGGCTCCATCGCTTCGCTGGTTCCTGAAGCCTCCCCAATTTTTGTGAGCAGGGATTTTTTGAGCGAACCACACTATCTGGTTTTCCGTGGAGCTTCCTCGGGAAGCGGGTGGCACTTTCCCATCGTATTTCAGGATGAGGCAACTTTGAAGATCGAACTGGGTCAGCAAAATTTACCGGATTTGAGTATCGGCGACGTTTTTGAGGTGATTCCTTACTGGACTCTAGAGACCCTTTTCCCGATTGGAGACTCGACGATCCATGACTCAACCAATTTGCTTCTCAGCGGTCGAGGTTCCGAGATATTATTTTTCGACCGTGAATCAGCTTCGATTGATTTGGCCCCCAGCCGGAAATTTTTCCGCACCGCTCAAGGTTGGAAGGAAGCGATTCGCGGATTTCCCGACGCGGATCAGGTGACCATTCCTCCCGGGGTAAGTTTCGTCATTCGCCACCCTGCCAATGCCGCAAGCACTACCTTTGTGGCCTTCCAGAAGGTCGACAGTGACATCAAGGCCTATCCTTTGAAGACATCAGTCGATCAACCTCGGGACAATCACCTGGCTTCGGTGAGACCGGTTCCCGTCAAACTCCGGAACCTTGATTTGGAGGCGCCAGCCTTCTCCGAAAGCGCCTCGACGGCAATTTCAGACCGAAAGGACGAGCTCCATGTCTTTGACAACACCGCCTCGGCCATCAATAGGAAGGCCTCAGCGATTTATTTCCGGGTGGGCGGGCAATGGGTGGAAAGCGATCAGTCGCAAAGTTTTCCGATCGCCGATGATGTTGAAATCGGTCCGGGTGCAGGCCTGATGGTTCGCAAGGTTTCCACGGCTGATGGAGCGCAAACAGTGTGGATAAACACCCCTCGCTATTAGTAGGCGGAGGATAATTCGATTAGTCGCATGGGTATCAATCGCCACTCGGTTTTCAGAATGAAAGTTTTTGCCGCCCACCCACAAAGAGCCGCTCTCCTTTCGGTAATCCTGACAGTTTGCGGATTTTCAGAGTTCAGCCGTGCTTCGGTGACTTTCGAATTTCAATTGGGTGCTGTTCCCATTCCCAGCAATTCCTTGGGTGTGATCGTGGCAGACACGGGAGGCGATGGTTTCGAATCCCCCCAGCAGGCGGTGGGGACGGTTCTCGCTCCAGGGAGTTCAGTGGGAGCCAGCAACGACCGAATCATTTCCGTTTTTCCGATCACGTCAGGTGATCCGTTCACTGCCGGGAGTGGGTTCGCTGAATTTGTGGGACCGATCGACTACGATGCCCTTGGTTTGGCTGAAGGGCAGGCACTGGTGTTCTACGCCTTTCCGGGACGCGCCGAGGGCAACGCAATCAGGGCTGGCGAAACTTTCCTTACCTATAGGACTGATCAGCCGGAGGAAATCATCGGAAACATGGATTTCAGTCTTCCGGAAGATGGCGGCAGCTATGTGCTCGGGGTTTTGGATCAAACTCTGGGCGGGGCCGTTGATTTGACCGCGTCTCTGCCCTCCACCTCTCTTATCGCGGTGGCGGATAGTCCTGACTTGATCGTGGGAAAGTCGGTTTCATTGCAATTGGAGGGAACGGGGAATCCGTCTCGCTTCATCGCTCAGGGATTGCCCCCTGGCTTGCGTCTTGATCCTCGGACCGGTTTGATCTCTGGTCGATTGAGTCGCGCTGGAAGTTTTCAGCTCAAGATCAGGGTGCGAAACGGCTCCGGCACCAGCGGCCCGCTGATCGTAGAAATGAACGTTGCTGAACTTCCTGATCAAATCATCGGCAATTTTGAGGGGCTGGTGGCACGAGAGTCGACCGTCAACGAGGCATTGGGTGGAAAACTGACACTGAAGACTGCCCAAAACGGACGATTGACGGGACGACTCGTGATCGGACGGCGCAGCTATGGTTTCCGAGGGGAATTGGATGCGGCAATCGCTTCTGGCGTTCCCTTGAACCCGACAGCATCGGTCACCATCAATCGACGCAGGGCAACCCCGATTTCCGTGGATCTGGCATTTGATCTCGACACGGAAACTTTCGAGGGAATCATCGGAGCCGATGAAGAAACCACTCAAGTAGACGGGATTCACCAAACCTGGCATCCACGAACTCACCGGCCCGAAGGCTATGAGGGCTACTACACCACTTGGATGGATCTGGATCCTCTGCAAAGTTTGGAGGGAGAGATTTCAATACCACAGGGGAATGGATTTTCAGGGCTGACAGTTCTTCGCAGCGGAAATGCCCGTTGGATGGGCAAAATGGCTGATGGATCTCCGCTGACTTCTGCAGGAATCTTGGGACCGAATGGCGAGTATCTTCTGTTTCGCACTCTGTATCGCAACACTGGTTCTGTCATTGGAAGTGGTGCCATCATGAGTGATCCGGGGAATGACGGCGATTTCTCCGACAACACAGTTGATGGTCAGTGGAACTGGTTGAAGCATCCACAGTCCAGCCCTCGGCAACGGAACTATCGGGACGGGTTTGGCGTGGGAGATCCCATCAATCAGCTGGTCGGTGGCGGGAGATACTTTCCCCCGAGCCGAGGCGAGATTCTCCTTGGGCTTCCTGAAGATACCGGGAACGCACAGCTTTCATTCACCGAAGGAGGGCTGAATGAGACCGCGTCAAACCCGGATCTCATTTTTACTGCCAACGCGAGTGGTCGCGGGCTCGTACCGAAACCGGGATCTCCTGAAAATCCGGCTCGCACGGTATTTTCAGTTAATCGTCGGACGGGATGGTTTCGTGGAGGCTTTCTGCTTCAGGATGTTGACCCGGATTCCGGGAAATTGATTCGGCGACCGGTGGTTTATTTAGGGATCCTTCGCTCTGACTTGCAGATGGGAACTGGATATTTTTTAGTCAACCAGCTTGCCAATCCGACAGCGGATCCTCCGGTGACTCTTCGCAATTCGCCGATTCTTTCGGGGCAGGTATTGCTGGAAGCGGCAGACTGAATTAGAGGCTGCCCTCCAAGTGGAGGAACTCAGGATCTCCAAGCGCAGGTGGGGCAAAATCGACTTCGGTGAAGGTGCCAAAGTCTCGAAAATCGACGATTCGCGAATCGGAGAGATCAATGGCATCGCTGTTGAAGTCGAAAAAGGGCGTCCACTGCGTCAGGTTGAGGGATGAACGGATTTCAAAGTTCGTTACTCCCAAAAGAGTGTTGGAAACACGGACGGTGTAAACCTTGCGACCGGGTTCGGGCTCGGATGGCTGGGTGATTCTCAGGTGAGGTAAAAAGGAGAGGTCGTATTCTTGGTCGTCCCCTCCAGTGAGGTACTCCATGAGAACGTCGAGCCCGTCGCCATCACGATCGACGTCGTTGCCGGTGATCGCAGAATCCAACAACTCTTCAGTGTTATAGTGGTCTTCCTTCCATTGTTGCAGTGTCTTTCGCGGGAAAGGCTCCGTGACCGTGATGGTGGCGGTATCGGTAAAACCGAACGCGCTGAATGTCACCGTGGCGGTGCCTTCTGCAAGAGCCTGCCAGTCCAACGGGTTGCTGACGTCGAGCACGGCAGGGTTGGAACTGGATACGGCACCCAAATCCGTGGCGGCAACAACACGGCGAAGTCGAGTTCCCTGACTGTAGACGGCCATGATATCGGGTTCGATGGATCGTCCAATCGGTAGGTTGAGGGTTTCCGGTTGCAAATCGATCCCGATCAGCGTTTCACCATCGGGGGGCAGCGACACGACGATATCGGGTCGGCCATAGACGATTTGGTCATTCGTGGTTTCATAGGAGACGTAGATCATCACATCGCCGACCAGTCCTTCGGCAACGGATACAGTGACCTTCAGGGGGTCAACGGCATCTGGAGCGACACTGACGCCAAGCGTAGAGGGGCCGTCAGGCCCATGGATTTCCGCAAACCAGTTGATGGAACCCATGACGGGAGCTTCAACGGGTGGCTGGATCTCAAAGCGATACTCCGTGACGGCGAGCGGGGCCGCCCCCTCGTTCGAAGAGGCGACTTTGAAACTAGCGGAGGAAAGCAAAGGTAGTATGTCGATGATGGTATCGCGTGTCCGCTGGCTGATCAAGAGTTCGATGGTTTTGAGAATCTGCGAGGAGAGAGGTTTAGGGGCCCGGTAGATCCCATCGGCTCGAATTGAGAGGGGATGGTCCAACCATTCAACAGAGCGGCGAGCGATTTCCTGTGATTGCAGCTGGGTGGTGCTTCCACCGAAGATGATCGCAGGATCTCCGTGAGCCGGGTGATCCAAGTCGATCTCCGACAGGCGAGAGTTGTAGGGACGTAGGGTTAAAAAGTCTTCTTCTCCCGAGTCCCGGAGTCCCGCGGTCTGACTGGCGAGATCAACCAAACCGTCCGAGGTAGCGACAAATTTGTAGAGGCCCGTGGCAGCAGAGGGATAGGGAGTCCGGAATCCGAGTCCGAGTTGTTTGAGGACGAGAGATTGTTCCGGGTCGATACGGGTGGCGATGTGATGAATGGAAAATGGCAGAAGTCCTGTCAATGAGGATTCCAGTGATCTCGGAACTCCGGAAAAAGGCTTTTCTTGAAAAAACGGGCTCAAAGGATCGAGAGTGAGAAGGGCTTCTGCGTCGTCCCCCTGGTGTCGCAAATCATCCCAAAGCGCCACTCGGGCTATGCTCGCCGGCAGGTAGTGTGTCGTCGGCTCCACGGAGTCCACGCTGCGTAGTCGCCCCTCCATCAGACCCAGATAAGTGTGGAGCAGACTCCCGTTGTGAGGCACGCCGACGCCCACCATGCGACGGAACCCGCCGCGAAAGAAATTGGATTCACTTTGTCCCGATGCCTGCATAGCGAGGATACCGCCACGCCCGTGGCCGATGATATCTCCCTGCACGAAACTCCAGTCATTGCGAAAGCGTTCGAAGCTCTGGGGGCCCACCTCCGCCGAATCCAAGGGAACGATGAATTCGGAGGGGCGACTGAGTTCCAACTGCGCTCGAAAGCCGGCTCCAATCTCGCCCGCACCGAGGTCGGAGATGATTCCGATGGGGGGCCTCCGAATCAGAATTGTCCGCGAGGTCGCGGGGAGTGTTTTGCCGACTTCATGGAAACTGAGGACTAGTCGCAATTCGGTCTGGCCTGCGAAAACGAGATCCCACGGTTGCAAGGCTCCTATTTGCAGAAAGCCGCTTCGTCCGGCCGGACCGGCTGACACCGTGATGGTGTTTGGTGATTCCGGTGTGGGTGTAATGGACGGGCGCCAAAAAGTTCCAGATTCCCACACTTTCATTTTCGGGTAGATTCCTCCGGCAATCTCCCCACCCGAAATCTCGACTCGCCATTCGAGGGTTTTCTCTTCGCTCAGCGGAATCTGAGATTTAAGCCCGATCAGCAGTGGAGTCACTCCGTCTGCAACTAAGCCCTTTGCGACGATTGGCGAGATATCGAGCAGGTTGTAATCGGGCCTAAGAATCAAGGGTAATCCAGGGTCGACCAATCCCAGACCGAACGATTCTTGGGTGACGGTTTTCGTGTCTGGTGGTGCGACCAGTCCGCGCAAGCTGACGATAAAATTGGAATCATTGCGGTCCACAAACTCCTGCTGAGGAGGAACGACGCCTGATGTCAACGCGATGAAGATCAGGTTGTCATTCGGATCACCCTCGCTGTCTTCGATGGAAATGTAGTCTGGGAGATCGGTTTCTCGCATGGCGTAGAGGCCAGGGCGAACTTGCGAGAAATGGAAAACTCCGTCCGGTCCCGAAATCGCCGTAGCAATGGTCTGGTCATCCGAGACTCGGACCAATTCGACGGTCGCGCCTTCCAGGGGAAGATCTCCCGTCGTGTCGTTGTTGGTGTCTTCAGTAACGATGCCGGTCGCGTCGACAGGATTGGTGGACAGCACTTCCACCGTCGGCGAGGCGAGGCCCGGCTCCACGGTCACGGGGGCCAGGATGCCAGCAGGAAGCCCTTCGGGCAGGGTCCAGATGTGATTGGCCGCCAACATATCGGAACTCGCTGAAACGAGCATCACGTAGTCACCGGGATTGACGCCACCAAAGGAAAAACTACCGTCCCCTGCTGTCATCGTCTCAGCAATGACTGGTCCGGTGGAAAGGCCCTGACCATTGTCCAAGTACAGCTCCACGGTCAGATCGGGAACCCCGGAATCCGCGTCGGTCGGGTCCCCGTCGCCATCGGTGTCAAACCGCACTCGCCCCGAGATGCTTCCGGGGATGTTTAGCGTCCCTGCATCGGCGACGGCGATAAACGCCCGTCTTGGAGAATTCACTTCACTGCTTCGGATAAGAACCCCACCCAATGCATTTACCGCTGTTGGACGACCGTCAACGCTGTTACCGGCACCAACGACGGAGGAAATTACCGCAAAAGCAACCGAATCGACCAACGAGTTTCCAGCCTCTGGGTTGTCGACCGTTTGGTTCATTTCCGCAGTGATATCGAATCCTCCTGCGTCATTCTCAGACCAAATCGATGTCGAACTACTGTTAAGCGCAGTACTATCGAAGTGCAGGCGCCCCTCTTGCGAAAAACGGGCTGATCCTATTGCCAAAAGGTTTTGCCCTCCGGTATATCCGGGCGCGGGATCTCCCTCTCTCAGCAATAAAGTGAGTCCCGACCCATTCCAAATCCAAATGCCTCGATTGTTACTATTGTTAACGGCTGGGGATCCAGTACCCGCCACAAGGTCAGCCGTCAGGACTGCGCGACCGGACGATGATATTTTGAAATAGGTGGCGGTAAATCCTGGTGAAGTCGTTCTAATGTTAAACTCCGCTCCTCCCGTTCCCGGGGCGATGCCGGCGATGGACGAATGATCTCGGGTGACCCTAGAAACACTGGTGCCCTGGGCAACGAACAAACCGCCTTCATTGCCGCTCGCCGTTGCCGAAAAGGCGATCCAACCGTTGTTGGCAAAGGAGTGAATCACAAACGAACCCGACCACGTTTGCCCCGATGGCATATTGCTGGCGACTGCAGAGTTCCCTGATAGGAGCACCGGGGTGACAGCGCCGCCTTGGTAGGTCCAAATGCCACTCTGATAGTTTGAGCCATCCTTGATCAACCCGACGAACGCCAGTAATCCATCATCGTTGATCCAGACGTCTTCAATGGAGGTCAGGAATGCACCCGTTGGCATGCCCGGGTAGTGAGTGCCTGTGCGAAGCTCTAAAGTCATGCCGCCTGAAGTGCCTTTCCAGACTCCGAATCCAATGGGACTTCCAAATGGGCTGCCATTGTAGACTTTGGTCAGAAACGCGATCTCACCGCGTCGATTCATCCCGATCGAAAACTCGTCGAAAATCTCAGTGCTGGCAGTTGCCCCCGGAGCAAAATCGGGTAGCGACTGGCCCCTTTGTAAAATGGTTGCCAGATTCCCCGGAGTCCCAGCGACCCATGCCTGCCGGGAATTTCCGGAGACATCGACATTCACATTCAAAAGTACCTCGCCTGCCTCAGACAGAGCATACCCCCGCGGTGACGTGACAACTCCCTGACCTCCTGGAACACTATCGCCGGATTTCAAAAGAGTCTCCGCCGAACCGCCTCCGGGAGCGACCATTACCACGGCGCTGTCTGTCATGCTGTCTGCTGGATTAGTGAAATTCACACTAACCAAAGCATGTCCGGCAGGCCCTAGGGTATCACCTGACACAAATGTGATGGGAACTCCCGGCATCCCCGGCACGTCTTCTCCATAATAGATCAACGACTTGAGGTCTTCAGCTCTCGCCGGAGAGCTCGCCAAGACGATGAAAGCAGCTGCGATTCTGGCAGCTTTCGACCCTGGAATATCCCATCCCCATTCAAGGGAAGAGGCCAACATTCCCTTCTTTACTCTTGGCCTCCATTTATCAGGTATCACCTCACCTTGAAAAAGACGGAGAGGGAGAAACAGGCGAAGACGGCTCATCCCTGAGAAGTTGACCCCGAATTCCCTTTTCTGTCAAGCCGCGAGCGACAATTCGACACCCCTACCTGTTGCCTCATCAAAGTGCCACATAGACAGCTGGCAGGCTCAGATCACAGGTTGAATTCTGCGACGGGAAACGGTTACTATCGGGTGCTTCTGTTTTCCCCGCTCCCCCGATGACTATTCTTCGATCTTTTCTGGTTCTTCTCACTCTCGCTTTTCCTCTGGCTCAGGCTTCTGCCCAGTCGGATGCGAAACGACCCAATATCCTCTTCGCCATCGCGGATGACGCGTCGTTTCCTCACATGGGGGCCTATGGGACAGATTGGATCAAGACGCCTGGGTTTGACCGGGTGGCTCGCGAGGGTTTGCTTTTCAACCGAGCCTACACGCCGAATGCGAAATGCGCGCCGTCTCGCGCCTGCATTCTCACGGGACGGAATTCCTGGCAATTGGAGGAAGCGGCCAATCACATCTGTTATTTCCCGGCGAAGTTTCCGGGATTCATGGAAGCGCTGAAAGAGAAGGGCGGTTACTTCACCGGTCACACGATGAAAGGCTGGGCACCGGGAGTCGCGAACGATGCCGACGGAAAACCTCGCCAGATGACAGGCGCGGCCTACAACAAGCGAAAGCTCAAATCACCGACCAAGGAGATTTCGACAAATGACTACGCGGGAAATTTCGAGGATTTCCTCAGCGATCGACCGGACGGTCAGCCATGGTGTTTCTGGTATGGATCGGTGGAACCTCACCGCGCTTATGAATTCGGCTCAGGCGCGGCGAAAGGCGGGAAACACATCGATGAAATCGACCGGGTGCCCGCTTTCTGGCCGGACTCGGAGGCGGTGCGCAATGACATGTTGGACTACGCGTTTGAGATCGAGTGGTTCGACTCGCACCTGGTGCGGATGCTAAACCTGCTGGAGGCTCGCGGTGAATTGGAGAACACGATCGTGGTGGTGACGGCGGACAACGGGATGCCGTTTCCCCGAATCAAGGGGCAGGAATACGAGATGTCGAATCACCTGCCGCTGGCCATCATGTGGCCGCGCGGGATTCAAAAACCGGGCCGGGTGATCGAGGACTACGTCAGCTTCATCGATTTCGCACCGACCTTTCTCGAAGCCGCCGGACTGGCCTGGGAAGACAGCGGAATGGCTTTCTCGCCCGGTCGCAGCCTGAGCGATATTTTCCAATCGGAGAAATCCGGTCAGGTGAATCCGGCACGCGACCACGTGCTCATCGGCAAGGAACGCCACGACATCGGCAGACCGGAGGATCAGGGTTATCCGGTGCGAGGAATCGTGAAAGACGGGACGCTCTACCTGCGTAATTTCAAGACCGAACGCTGGCCGGCGGGAAATCCCGAGACGGGCTATCTGAACACGGACGGCGGGGCCACCAAGACGGAGATTTTGAATCTCCGGCGGTCGGGGGAAAACCAGCAATTTTGGGAATGGAACTTCGGCAAGCGACAGGAAGAGGAACTTTTCGACGTGGTGAAGGATCGCGATTGCCTGACGAATCTCGCCGACGATCCCGCCCACGCGGAACTCAAAGCGGCCTTGCGTCAACAGTTAGAGGATTCTCTGAGACAGCAGGAGGACCCGCGAATGGATGGCAACGGCGACATTTTCGATCATTACGAGTATGCCAATCCCGGCACCCGAAATTTCTACGAACGCTTCTTGGGCGGTGAAAAGCTCAAGGCGGGCTGGGTGAATGAAACGGATTTTGAGAAGGACAAGCTCGATTAGCCATGGCTCAACTCTCCATCGATCCCGTCAGCAATTACTATCGGGTGGCGCAGTCGCTGTTCGGTCGGATCATGCTGTTCTTTGCGGCGGGTTGGTGCGGACTTTTCCTCGGCAGGATGTCGTTGGCCTTTGAAGAGTTTCGCGATCTCCTGCGGCCCTGGGAAGTTTTCGACCACTTCTTCGGCAGCGGTCTCGGGGTCATCGGCGAGATCCTGATCATGGTTTGCTGGCCGCTGTCGACGGCGATGTCGGCGGCCAATGCCTCGATCTGGCTGTTCTTTTTTGCCATGGCGGTGATGGCGGTGGTTTTCGTGGTTTTCATCTATTCCGAGGAACCGGCGATGGCTTGGTGGCTGGGACTAGTGGGCTTCACCTCGATCATCCATGTGATGGGCGAACATGATCCCAATCTGGTGTCGTGGCTGGTGCTCCTCGTGATCCTGAGTGGCCTCGGGACCGCCTTCTGGTGGGCGATCCGAGTGTTTCATCCCGAGTTGGTAGAATCGGTCGGGGATCTGTTTCGTGGACGAAGCAGTCGCCCTACCTACTCATCCTATGCAAAACGTCGGGAACCGACTCGCGAGATCTGGCCAGCACCGGTGAAAGGCTGGGACGATCCGCCGGTCCGCAAGAAAGAGGATTGAAGGTTGGCCAGATGACCGCCTTTGCGTATGAATATGACGATTCGGCGTAATCCCTGCCCATCCGAATCGTCCTTTCACCCTCCGGACCTTCTTTTTTCAACCTCATGAATCAGCCCTCGAATCGACTCCTCAAGCTCGGTGTCAACATCGACCATGTCGCCACCCTGCGACAGGCCCGCTATGCCACCATGCTCGACTCCCCCATCGCCGAGCCCAATCTGCTCGCCGCCGCTCATGAGGCTGAGGCGAATGGAGCGGACTCGATCACCATCCATCTGCGACAGGATCGCCGCCACATTCAGGATCGCGATGTCTATGAGATGAAGGAGCACATTCACACCAAGCTGAATCTGGAAATGGGTAACACGCCCGAGATCCTGAACATCGCTTTGCGAGTGCGACCGGACTTCGTCTGTCTGGTACCGGAAAATCGCCAGGAGATCACGACCGAGGGCGGGCTGGATGTGTTGGGCGCCGATGAGTCCCTTCAGCGAACCATTCACGCCCTGCGCGAGGCGAGGATTCGCGTCAGTTTATTCATCGATCCCGATCCCAAACAGATCGAAGCGGCCGCAAAGACCGGGGCGGAAATGATCGAACTTCACACCGGTGCCTTCGCCAACGCGGAGATCGGCGGCGGGCCGGCGGAACTGCAATTGTTGAAAACCGCCGCCGTGGTAGGTCATCAGTTGGGCCTGCAGGTGAACGCGGGACATGGCATCAACCTGATGAATCTGGTGAGGCTGATGGAGGTGCCCCATCTCGCGGAACTGAACGTGGGGCATCACCTGATCTCGCGGGCAATTTTTGGTGGCATCGGACCCGCGGTTCGCGAGATGCTGGCGATGATGGCCTGCTATGAAAAATGGAACACCGCCGCGACTGAGACATCGGCGGATCTCACCTGATCGTTGGCGGGATCGAGCGCATGAAAAAGACCTTCGGAGATTATCGGCGACTGGCCCACAGCGCCCTCGGTTTTTCCAGCTTGTGGATGGGCGAGGATCACCTGCTCTACGTCAAGGGGAGTGGTTTTCTGCTCCCCTACTCCGAAGAATACAAACGTTTCCGCTACCGTGATATCCAGGCACTGACGATGGCGCGGACTTCAGGAGTCTGGCTCGGGGTGGTGGGATACCTGGTGGCCCTTTTCGTGGTGGCCTCCATCGGATTCGGCTTTTTGTTTGCCCGTGAGCCGGGCGATGTGGGATTTCTGGTGGCGACGCTGATCGGACCGCTGCCGCTTTCAGTGCTATTGCTGGCCCTGATGATCCGCCACTGGATGCTGGGACCGAAATGTCTGTTTCAGATACAGACCGAACTGAAACAGGAATCGATCACCTCGGTAAACCGGGTCCATCGCGCCCGCGAAACCTTTGCCCAGCTGGAGGAAAAGATTCGCGCCGCTCAGATGGATCTGGTTCCAGCGACCCTCGGAATTTCAGAAAACGTCCTGGGAACTCCTCGCTCGAGAATTTCGCAACATCTGCAGATTCCGAAACTGACGCTGCCTGCCTTTGCGAGCCAAGCTGCTCTTGGGCTGTCGCTTCTCCTCCTGCTCCACCTGTCCAGCGTATGGCTCAGTGGACTTTTCTTCATGATTGCCCTTCTCGGCATGGTGCCGCTGCTGATCGTGCTTGCCAGCAGTGTGAGGCACCCAACTCCCGATGGGATTCGGCAGGCGCTTTGGGCGCAGTTGGTGACAGGTCTGATTCTCGCGGCAACGGCCTCGATTTACTTTCTCGATCAAGCGATCAACGATCCCTCGCTCACCGTCAGTATTACTGGACCACTCGAGGCCTTTGCCGATATCACTGCTTTCGGGGGCTTCGCCTTTTATCTCATTTTTCTCTCGATGAGTCTGGCTCATCTCGGGATTGCCGCGACCGGTCTCTTCCTGACGAATCGGTGGCGCCTGCGTCTCGGCCCGGATTTGGCGGCTGAATCCCCCACGTCGCCACCCCTGCCATGAGCCTTCCGCTTTCCAAGACGATCTGCCTGATTCATCCGGCCCGCCCCGCGTCGGCCCGATGTCCCAGCTGCGGCACGTTTTACTGCGCGGAATGCATCACCGAACACGAGGGACGCCTCACCTGCGCCCGCTGCCTGGCCGCCGAGCAGGCGCCTCCGGTAGAGAAACCTTCCCGGGTGAAAATCCGATTGCCGATCATGCCGGCAATTCAGTTTCTGGCGGGATTGATCACACTCTGGTTCATCTATCACGCCTTTGCCCAGATCCTGCTCTCGATCCCGGTCGATCTCCACGACGGCACCATCTGGAAGTAGCAGAGAACTCGCCAAGCATTCGATACCTCCTTTTTTCGACTCATGCCCGTCAACGCTCCCATCGCCCAAGCCACTCCCGCCTCTGCGGCGAGCTTCGGTGCGCCGCGGCGAAGGCAGAAGAGGCGAGCGAAAGACGGGGATCAGATCGGTGCAGTGGCCCTGACCGAGGAAGCGTTTCACCTGCTTCGCACCACACCGTTGACGACGCTCTGGCTCTACTACCTCGGGGCCATTCCTTTTGTCCTTGGGGTGTTCGTTTTCTGGGCCGACATGAGTCGATCCAGCTACGCCGAACGCGACGCCGCCATCGGAGCGGTCGGCTTGGCCGCAGTCTATCTTTGGATGAAGTTCTGGCAGGGACGATTCTGTCGGCAGCTCTGGCAGCAACTGCATCCCAGTGGCAATCAGGCCGAGTTCTCCGCCAGACGCTACGCTCGCTACTTTGCGGCCCAGGCGTTTCTCCATGCCTTCGCCCTGCCCACAAGGCTGCTGTCTCTGATTTTCATCGGCTGGACAGTGGCGTTTTTTCAGAATGTTTCGGTGCTGGCATTTTCTCAGGATTTTGGACGCCAACCCCTGCGAAAGGTGCTGCGCCTGTCGGCCCGATTCGCTCAGGAAAACTGGATGCAAAACTACCTGATCCTCCTTCTCGTGGTGGTCATGAGCGTTTTCATCTGGGCGAACCTGCTCGGCGCCGTCGTGCTGATTCCGATGGGCCTGAAGATATTCTTCGGTATCGAAACGGTGTTCACTCTGAATCCGGAAAGCACGATTTTAAGCACCCCGTTTCTCTTCGGATCGTTCCTGTTGGCTTTCCTGATTGTCGATCCTCTGCTGAAGGCAATCTACACTCTGCGGTGCTTTCGCAGTCTCTCCCGACACACCGGCGCGGACCTGATCAGCCGGTTGGACCGGGTGAAACTGACGAATCGCGGAAGTGCGATGTCCGTGTTGCTGATCTCCCTTCTGGCGCTCTCCTTGAGTCTGACCACCCCGGTCAAGGCTGCGGATGAAGTGGCCCGTGAGCCCGCCCTGGAAATGGCACCACCCACTTCCGACGATCTGGCGCGTTCGATCACGGAAACGCTTCGCGACAAGGAATACCAATGGCGACTTCCCAAGCAGGAACTGGATGGGAGTGTCGACGCACAAAAGGGCTGGCTGGCGACGGTGATGAGCGATCTCGCGGACTCCTTTGAACGCGCGACGAAACGAGTCAGCGACGCAGTGTCCGAGTTTTTCCGAAAAATCTTTGAAGGGAAACGCGCCTCCCGAAGTGAGCCAATTCCCGGCGGGGCTGGGTTGGGAGCCGGCGTCGGAGTGGTGGCTCAGGGACTTTTCATCGCCCTCCTGGTAGGTTTGCTGATCTGGGTAGGCTATCTACTGGTGAATCACTCTCGACGCGAGCGCCTGATGCCGATCGACGACATCGGTCCGGCGGGTCCCATCGATTTGGAAAGCGATCAGATTGTGGCCACCCAACTCCCGGAAGATGAATGGATGCGACTGGCCCGCGAACAGATCGCCAAGGGCGAGCATCGTCTCGCCGTCCGCGCACTCTTTCTCGCCAGCCTCGCACATCTGGGCGATCGCGGATTGCTGCGGGTGGCCCGGTTCAAATCAAATCGCGACTACACCAGGGAGTTGTCATTGAAAGCGCGAACCCTGCCGGAGTTGCAGTCGGCTTTCGGCGAAAACGTCGGCCTCTTCGAGCGCGTCTGGTACGGCCTGCACGAGATCGGTCGCGATGCGATCGATCGTTTCACCGCCAACTACGAGCGCATCACGGTGAAGCCTCCTTCGTCCGAAAATGACGTTACCACCCGCGGCGCGGGCGGAACGTCAAACCCTTCTCAAGATCACCTTCGATGAGAGCTTCCGGTTCCCGCATCGCTCCCCTCATCGGTTTCGCCATTCTGTTGGCGGCACTGGTGATCGGCTTTGTCGCGGTGCTGGAAAAACGCTTCGCCTCCGGCGACATCTACCCCCACTACTCGACTCAGCGCAGCGATCCGCTCGGAGCCCAGGCGCTCTACGAGTCACTGGCCGACCTGCCCGGTCTGGAGGTGACCCGCAATCGCAACAACCTCATGGGAATAGCCAACATCGACGGCAACACCACCCTTTGGCTCTGCGGACTTTCACGTGCCGCGTTTGAAAAACTGTTGGCTCCGGATAATTCTCCGGTGATTCAAGCTGTCAAGGAGCGAGGAGCACGGCTCGTGATCACGATCAATCCGCAGTTGGTTCCAGAAAAATACGAACTCAAGGAGGAGGACAACTGGTTGGAAAGGCGTGAGCGACTACGCAAAAAGCTTCGAGAGGAAGGCAACGAGGCGGAGGACAAAGACTCTGAGAAAGAAAAAGATGAGGAGGAGGAGCTTCTGGCGATGGCGTTGACCGAGATGCTGGAAGTCGACATTGAATCTCTGGAGGCTTTTGAGCGCCCGGATGAGGGCTGGAAAGTCAAACGCGGTACCGCCGTGGCTCCGGATGCCCTGCCTGCCGACCTTCCAAACTGGCGCAGTCAATTTCGTTTCACCGATGTGGGCGATGCCTGGCTGATCGCGGGAAAGATCAAGAAGGCCCCGGTCATCATCGAACGCAAACTTGGGCAGGGAACGGTGGCGCTGACCACGGACACCTATTTCGCCAGCAATGAAGCACTGTGGGCCGAGCCGAGTCCCGATTTTCTCATGTGGCTGGCGGGAGGAAAAGGCCGAATCATTTTTGACGAGACCATCCACGGCACGGTCGAATCCGGAGGCGTCATGAAAATGATTCGCCGGTACCGATTCCATGGATTTTTCTACGGTCTCCTCATCTTCGTCGGGCTGCTGGCGTGGAAGGGCGCTTCCTCACTCGCCCCGGGGAGTGAGGCCCTGGAGCGGGGTTTGATCCAAGGGGACGGAACCACCTCAGTAGCAGGAGAAGAGACTTCTGCGGGCCTGATCCGAATGCTCCGGCACAACGTCCCCCAAAACCGCCTGCTGCGAACCTGTCTCGATACCTGGCGACAGACTGCCGGAAAACGGCTTCGCTCCGAGAGCGAGGGACAGCGTCAAGCCATCGATGCCGTTCTCGCGGCCCACGAGCAGGCCCCCAAGCAGACGACTGCCATCGACGCCTTTCGAATAATCGCCCACATCCTCGCCCATCCGGACGATCACCGAAGATCAAACCGCCCATAGCCAGACGCCCGGGTCAGGGTTACCTTGTGGTGACTTTCACCGCCATCTGGCGGGTTCTATTTTTCAAAAAAACACCTCTCACTTCCACATCATGAGCCACTATCGTTGGGACACCCAATTCACCGAACTTTTCGAACGCTGCCTCGCCCGCTATCGCGCCGGAGACGAGGATTTCGCCACTTACTACACGTCAGAGGATCTTGAATTCCTGACATCAATCGGATACAAGCCACGTGAGCTTTTTGACTTTGTCGAAGATTATGGCGACGGCGGCGAACCCAGCCTGACGACGGCCGTGATGATCGCCTCGGTGAGACGGGACTATCTGGACACTGTGATGAAAGGTCAGCTGAGTGATCAGGAGATCACCCCGGATCAATTGCCCGCCAAAGACTCGGAACTCGATGGCATCCGCTGGCTGCCGAGAATCCTCGTGAAAGCCCGGGCGAAACTGCGTGGCGAGTTGCACCCCGATATCATGTTTTGCTGTGGGGGCGACCGCGCCTTCCTTCGTCAGCACGACGTGGCTCCGGCAGATTTTCTGCGGGCGGTGTGGGCATCGAATGGGGATGATGCCAAGGTGCTGGCTTATTTGAAGGATTGAACTTTCTCTCCTTCTCGATGGGACAAATGAACGGGTGCTGGACAGGGATTCGACTGGTGGCGGCGATGGCAGCAGCACTGATCAGTGCCGCAGTCTCCGCGTCGTCCGCCACAGCTCAGTCGCTGGAAGAACGCCCCGGCTATGTCGCGGCGATCTCGGCTCTCCAGAATGGAAATCCGGATACCGCGGCGGTGAAACTGGCGGAGTTGCTGGAGACCGCCGACCTACTCACCCCCATCGAAAAAGACCGACTCCTGCGTCTGAGAATAGAGTCGCTGGTCCGCTCGGGCGCCACGGGATCGGCGCTCGGGGTCGCTGCCGATCCCTCTTTTGGTGAAAGTGCGGAGAAAGCCTTTTGGCATGGGCTCGCCCTGATTCAGGCAGGCAGCGATGCGGAAGCATTGGCCCGACTCGAATCGATCGAGAACTTGAAAGATGAGAGTTTCCCTCATGGCGAGGAGCTGACTCTGAACCTCGCCACCATCCGCCATCGCCTCGGCAGCAGTGAAATCGCCTTGGAAACCTTGGGGCCACTACTCAGATCCGAAACGACTCGCGGAGACATTCACGAAAAGGCGATCCTGTTGGCCGCTCGAATTCAGATGGATCGAGGACGTCTCGATGACGCGAGCGAACTCTTGGACTCGCCCATTCGCGTGGAAGGTGTCGATATCACGGCCGGTAAGGACAGGGAGTTTCTGCGGGGATGGCTCGCTCTCCGCAAAGAACGACCAACGGCGACACGAACGATTTTTGAGAATCTGGCACCGGAGGCCTCCACCAGTTTGGCGGGACAGCGCGCCATCTTTGGCCAAGCCATGGTTGCGGCCGAGGAGGGATCCCCAAAAAAGGCGGCGGGAATCCTGTTGGACTTCATTGAGATGGTACCAGAATCCCCCATTCTGAGCTCGGCTTTCGAACGCTTGGCGGCAATCGGTGGATTGAATCTGGCTCCCACCACCGTCCAGTTTCGCCGATGGTCCTCGGACACGACCCTGCCTTCGCGACAGTCACTGGCCCTCCTCTATAGCGCCCTGGCGGCCAGCGAAGTCGGAGACGACCTGACGGCTTTGGATTTCTTGAATCGATTTTTGTCCGCTTTCCTCCGACATCCCCTCCGCGAAGCCGCCCAGATACAACAGATCGAGATGATGATTGGCGCAGGTCTACTCGACGAGGCTTCCGATGCCTTGGCGTCGTTGGAAACCAGCGCCGCGATACCCATCACTCGCGAGCAAATCCCCCTTCTCCGGGCCCGCGTTCAAACGGCAATGGGTCATCCGGAGGAAGCGGTCCCTCTTTTTCAAGCCACGGTGACCTCCGCCGTCATTCGCAGTTCTCGCGAAACCGGTGCATTCAATGGTGCCATGGCGGCAGTGCTGGCCGGTGACGAGGAAGCCTACGATCGCTTCGCCGAGAATCTCAGCGGCACGGGTAACGATAGACTCGCTGGTGACTTGATGTTGGAGCGGGGGCTCTACGAATCCGCTCAAGCGGAACCCAATGCCTTCGAACACCTCGACACCTTCGTGCGTCGTTTCCCTGAACATCCCCAGGTTGCCGATGCCAAGATCGCGCTGGCAGAACTCTACCTGAATCAAGTTCCCTCCCAGCCCGTTTCGGCCCGGGAATCATTGGATTCCGTGGAGGAAAAACCGCTGACACTGGATCAGCGAGAGTGGCTGGACTACGTCGCCATCTGGATTGAAGTCGCGGCTCAATCCCCAACAAGGATCATCGACCGCGCCAGCCAATTTCTGACAGACTGGCCGAAATCAGCGCGACGCCCCAGCGTTTCCATGGTGTTGGGGGAAACCTATTACCATCTGGCTGACTATCCCAATGCGGTGACTCGATTCGAAGCGCTGGCCACCGAGACTCCCGAGGCTGACAATGCCGAAGCCGCGTTGTTTTTTGCCGCCAAAGCCGCCAGCCAGACTCTCCAACCCAAGGATCAGCAGCGTGCGATCGAACTCTGGGACCGAGTCGCGATCGCCGGAGGTCCTCTGGCGGGAGCCGCGCGTCATGAGCAGGGGCTATTGAAACTTTCTCTGGAAGCGTTCGACGAGGCAGCCGCCTCCTTCGACATGGTTTCCGCGATGGAGGGGGTGGATCCTGAGATCAAGATCGCGGCGCTAGCGGACAAGGGGGAGACCTACTACGCCAAAGCAGCGATCGCTCCCTCGGAAGAGAGGACGGCGTTGCTGGAGGCGGCGGCGGGTATTTTCGCCGAGGTTGTCGAACAGGAAGCCGCCACCAAGTCCTGGCGACTGCAGGCCTCCGTGCGTCGGGGCAAATGTCTCGAAGCCCTGGGGCAACAGGACAAGGCGATGGAACTCTATGTCAATCTGGTGCGCGACGGTGCCCCCGCCGGCCCCGTCGCGGCCTCTCCCACCGCGGAATTTGACTGGTTTTTCCGGGCAGGACTGGCTGCGATTCGATTGCTTCAACGCGAGGGAAATTGGGAAGCTGCCGTCGCCGTGGCGGATCGAGTGGCCCAGTCCGGCGGTCCCCGCGCTACTGAGGCTGCCCGCATTGCCGATCGCCTGAGATTACGACACTTTATTTGGGAGGAACCAGGCAACTGACCCGATTTTCGCAGATCCCCCTCCTCTCCGCATTTCCGGTTTACATCGGGCGGGCAGCATCCTTATTTCCCGCTCGGCGACCATCCGACCACGTGCGCCCTTCGTAAGCTTCCTTTACCCATGAGCCAAGATCACATTCGACTCCATATCCCGGGACCTGTTGAGGTCTCACCTGCCACCTACGAGGCCATGGCCGCTCCCATGATCGGTCACCGCAGCAAGGATTTTCAGAATCTCTACGCCGAGATGCAGCCCAAGCTTCAGGAGCTTTTCGGCACCAAACAACCGGTCTTCCTCAGCACCTCTTCCGCTTGGGGCGTGATGGAAGGCGCTCTCCGCAATCTCGCATCGAAGAAGGTGCTCTGCTGTTGCTCCGGCGCCTTTTCCGACAAGTGGGTCGATGTCGCCCGTCGCTGCGGCAAGGATGCCGAAGCCCTTCAGTATGAATGGGGCGCGCCAGTGAATCCTGCCGACATCGAAGAAAAATTGGCCACCGGCGAGTTCGATGTAGTCACTTTCATTCACAACGAAACTTCGACCGGTGTGATGAATCCGCTGGAAGGAGTGGCAGCTGCCGTTCGCAAGTTCGACGGTGTCATGTTGGTGGTGGACACGGTTTCCTCTTTCTCCGTCGTTCCGACCCCGACCGACGAGTTGGGTGTGGACGTAATGCTGACCGGCAGCCAGAAAGCGCTGGCGCTGCCTCCCGGTCTCGCTCTGTTTTCCGTTTCCGAAGCCGCCATGGCCAAAGCCGAAACGATCAAGGATCGTGGCTACTATTTCGATTTCTTGGAATTTGCCTCGAATCAGGAGAAGGACATGACTCCGAGCACGCCGTGCATCGCGACCATCTATGGCCTGCGCCATCAGTTGAATACGATTTTTGCCGAAGGCATCGAGAATCGGCAAGCTCGCCACGAACGATTCAATCAGACCGTCCACGAGTGGGTCAGAAAGAATGGTTTCGAGTTTTTCGCACCCGAAGGTTTCCGCTCCAAGTCGCTGACCTGCGTCGCCAACAACAGGGGAATCGACACCGATCGCCTGGTGAAACTGATGCGGGAAGATCATCGCATCGCCCTCGACGGTGGCTATGGCAAGATCAAGGGCAAGACCTTCCGGATCTCCAACATGGGTGACGAGACTGACGAGACCATCGCCAATCTGCTCGGAGCCCTGGACGATTCCTTGGCCAAGCTCTGAGGCGTTTCCCAGTCCCGCACTTTGCGGTTCATCATTCTGAGGCGATGTTAAGGGTTTGTCGTTCAACCCTCGACGCTCCCCTCTCTCTGTGAATCGCTTGGCGAACTCCAACCGTAGCTTCCAGAAGATGCTGGTCTCCCTCCGGGGGGCGGCTCTGAGACGCTTTGGTGTCGCCGGAATACTGCTGATCGGAACTTTGCTGGTGGCAGAAATCGGACTGGTCACCTACCTGGCAAGCGGAGACTCGCCCCACGACCTCGGCATCACGCAAAAGGCCGATTCCGGTGGGCGACTGTTCATCAGAGAAACCATCCATGTCGGCATCTGGACCGCCGTCATCGGTATCGCCACCGTAGGTGTCGTTCTCTTGGGCTCCTGTGGATTCTGGGCTCGCCGACTTCCTGATAGACTGCTCCCGCCAGCCTCTCGTGTCGGATTGGAGCGATCATTTTGGATCTTGATCCTGATAGCCGTGACCTTGGCTGGTATTCTCAGAATCCCACGAATGGATCACAGTCTTTGGAACGACGAAGAACTGGCCGTGCGAAAGTATGTGCTCGGAAGCCATCAGATCGATCCTGAAACGGGAGACCTATCCTTCATTCAAGTCCCCTGGAGCAGAACTTTTTTTCACAGTCTTGGTGGCAACAATCACATCACTCAGAGCGTGGTGAGTCGGTTGGCACACGAATGCTGGGCCGCGCTTACCGGTGCCGTTCCCGGCGACATCAGCGAATCCGCCCTGCGACTGGGTTCGCTGCTCGCAGGACTCGGCACCGTCTTCATGCTCGGCTACTGGCTGGCGCGAGAGGGGCATCCCCGGGCGGGCATCACCGCCGCGTTTGTGCTCGCCTTCAATCCTTGGCACATCCGCTACGCCGTCGAAGCGCGTGGCTACTCACTGCTCCTCTTTTTTCTGGTGTTGATGTTCTTCTGCCTCAGTCCCGCCCTAAAATCCCGGGCCTGGCGATACTGGATCGGATTCGGAATCGCCCAGGCACTGGCCCTTCTCAGCTTCGCCGGCACTCTGTTTCTCATCGTTCCGGTTAATCTGTTGATCCTGATCCTGCTTTGGAGAAACCGTGACAGCTTCGGCCTCCGCCGCTGGCTCATGGTGGGAATCTGCGGCGCTTCGGTCACCGCTTTTTTCCTGTTACCCACCATCATGTATTCCATGGGTTGGTCTGAATCCCTCAACGAAAGCGAACACCTGAATGACTGGAATCATCTCAGGGAATTCTGGGGACATCTCATGCTCGGAACTCATTGGAATGCGGGGAGGCCTGACTTGGAGTTTGGCATCGGAGTCGAGGATTTACTCAACTCAGGTTGGATGATAAATGCCATCATCCTGATCGGCATTCCCCTACTCGCGTTGGTCGGGACGTATCTCGCGATCACCCGCTGTGCCGGCGCCCGGTTGCTGATTCTCTCCGTGGCCCCCGCCATCATTTTGATCGCGATCTATCGCCACTTCAGTCCGGCTCCTTTTCACATTTGGTATGCCATCTACGCGGTCCTCTGGTTTTCGATCGCGATCGGATTTCTCGGAGAGCTCTTCCTGGTGCTACCCTTTTCCTCCTTACAGAGAGCTCCGCGCGCCGCTTCCTGGGCTCCCGTCCTTCTTTTCGTGGTGGCCTACGCCTGGGTAGGTCACCTACCCCGCCAACTCACGATGGCCTATCCACGTCATCCCATGCGTGATGCGGTCGAGTCGGTTCGCGGCGAAGCACCGGCGTTGGGGCCTGCCGACGGTTGGGCAACCGTCGCCATCGGAGCCGGGGCCAAGCAACTTCATTCCTACGATCCTCGCGTCAACACACCCAATACGCTGGATGATTTCGAAGCCCTTCAACAACAGGCCATCAGCACCGGTCAACATCTCGCCGTCTATGTCATCGGTCCCGAAGAAGCCCGTCAACGATATCCCCACATCTTCCAGCGACTGGATGATCCCGATCGCTTCGAGCTGATCCGCTTGGAGAAAGGCATCGAAGCCTTCTGGAGCATTCGCATCTATGAATCCCATTAGGCGATCTCTTCGAGCGGATTCCCTCACCTCCCGAAGCTCAAATCAATGCGATGTGGCCCCTTGATGGCCCATTTTCCGGTGCCTCGCTCCACCCGGACATAGGTTTCCTCCGAAGTCGCCCTCAGGATTTGCATCCCGGATTTCACCGCTGGCCAGCCGGTGAGGACAATCACATCGCCTTCACTCTGATAGACTGCCTTGTCGCAGGCCACCACGATCATATTTTCGGCGCCCTTTGGCTTTGATTTGATGATTACGTGGCCCGAGGCAGCCAGTCCTTTCATCGCTCCGGTGGACTCATCCAGTTCGGGGGCGAGTTTCTCGGCCGAAACACTGAGATTTTCTGCCAGCTGAAAGACGACCGATTTCTCCGAAGGTTCAAAGCTGCGTTTCGGTGGATCTGCAGCCATCGCCAGGGCAGAGATTCCCACCAGGGAAAAGAGGATCAGGAGTTGGTTCTTCATGGATTTTGCCAGTTTTCGGAAAAGGGCCTCGCGCTCCTCAGCTTCGACCATGATGTCATCCAGTTCACGCCGTTCTTTCTTCGTTGGGCGTCCCGCGCCATCATCTCGGGAAAGGCCCCCCTCCTTTTGTCGTTGTCGCGCTTCGGCCGCTGCCGCCCAAGCCTCCTCCGTCGTGCGATCCTCCAGATAGCTCTCCACCTCCTTCGCGGCCACCCGTTTGCTCAGCAAAGCACGGACGGCCACGGTGCGAACCAGAGCACCTTTTTTGACGATCAATTCATCTCCCACTCTCACCTGACGAGCTGGCTTGACCCGCTGACCATTCACCGACACCTGATTCTTTTTACAAGCCTCGGCAGCCAAGGTTCGCGTCTTGAATAGACGCACCGCCCAAAGCCAAACATCCACCCGGACTGATTCCAACTCTCCTTCAACGGCGAGCGATTCGTCGACTGGATTCATGGTGTCTTGGCAATCTCGTCCGTCATCCCCTTCATTCAATCCGGCTGATTCACCGGCGTCAATGGCAACTCTCCGCGCAACACCCGGGCCACATTTTCCGCCGCCTCCATCCGCCCGCCGCGCCTGTCTTCGCGAGTGCTGCCACCCAGATGAGGCGTCAGGGTCACGTTCTCCATCGTTGTCAGATCCGGATGAACTCTAGGCTCAGCCTCGAACACATCGAGCCCCGCCCCACCCAGATGCCCGCTACGCAACGCTTCGACCAGCGCCGACTCAGCAACGACCTTTCCTCGGGCAACATTGACCAATACCGCGCCCGGCTTCATCATCGACAGGGTTCGCTCATTGATCAGACAGTGTGTGGTCGGCGAGTGAGGCACAAAAAGACCCACGATGTCAGACTCGGCCAGCAACTCCTCAAACGATCGGCAATTGGGATGATCATCAGGCCGGGTGCGACAGTGAATCACGCGCAACCCAAAAGCCTGCGCCCGTTTCTCGACCGCCTTCGCGATCTTGCCGTAGCCAACCATGCCCAGGGTCTTGCCACCGAGCAGTCGCCCCTCCCAGCGGACCGGTTGAAATCCGTTGGCTTCCCAATCCCCTCGCCTGACGAAGCGATCGCCCTCGCAAATTCTCCGCACCGTGGAAAGAATGAGGCCGAGGGTCAGATCGGCCGTTGATTCCACAAAAGCCGCCGGCGTATTGGTCGCCCAGATCCCCCGCCGGGTCAGTGACTTCAGATCGAGATTGTCGATTCCCATCGCCGCATTGGCCACAATCTTCAGGTTGGGCGCAGCATCGAGAATCTCGTCATCGACCCGGAGCTCGCCCTGGCTGATGAGTCCGGCACAATCGTCTAGCAGGCCAACAATCTCATCCCTCGGCATCACTTGCCAGTCATAGGGCGACATCACGATCTCTGCCAATCCCTCCAGCGGAGACAGATCTTCCGTCGGGATCTTCAGAGTTACGAAAACGCGCGGTGGCTTCATAGGGTTCGTGAAACGAATCTCTTATTTTTTGATCATCTTCCCTTTATCAGAAGCCTTCCGATGAATCGCCGCAAAGCGGTTCCTCATCGCCTCGGGCGTCCCTTTGGTCAGATAGATTTCATATTCGAAAGTGAACCCTGGCACGATCGCCATGGTCTTCACCGGAGCAAAATAGGAACAGGCCCCTTTCGCTCCCGGCTTGCTGAAACGATAGCACGTGATCGTATCGGCCACCGGAACATAGACGCCCACGCCGCGATTTGTCGCCGGATCGATGTAGGCCGCCCAATGTTCCGTGATTTCGCGACGTTCGTTGGGCCAGCCGGGTTCCGATTTCGACAACTCCGCTCCGGTCCACGGCGCGTCCCCATCATAGTGCACCAGCGTGGTCAACTGGTCATTGATGAACACCGCCGGCAGCTCCTGATGTCGGGGCTGGTTGACCTTCTCGCCAGTGTAGGTCATCCGAAAGTGAACCCGCGCCACCGGTCCTTCGAGCGTGATCCACTGCTCGAAAATCACGTCATCGATGGGTTTCCCCGTAGCCCAATGGGTCGGTCGAGTCTTGGCCGATAGAGCGGTCGCCGAGTCTGCGATCAATTCCAAGGTTTCCGCAGGCTCGCCTCGCCATCCCCCTCCCTGCACCGGATTCCACACCCAGGGCTTTCCGTTCCAATCGGAACCGTCGGCATCGCCATACCACGATTGTTGCAGGTAGCGCCCGTGGTCGTAATGATTGAGCAGGTTCACCCCTTTGCCAGACTCCGAGAACCAACCGATGGCGGCTCCGGCGGAACGATTCACCCCCAAACGGATCTCTCCGTTGTCGAGAAATACCCAGTCCTCCTGAGCCACCCCTTCCGACAATCCGGCTGTCCAAACCGCAGCAAAGAAGATGGCTTTGGAAATCATCGACAAAGAAATCGCCTCAGTTCTTGGCCTTCGCCTTAGCCTTAGCCTTGGCCTTTTTCGGCGCCGCGCCTTTGAACTCCCAGAGCGGTGAAGGCGTGTGGGCCGCGTTCATCAACTCCCGAGCCTTCGCCACGAGATCGGGATGACCATCTGCCACATTGGATTCCTCACCGAGATCCTGGCTCAAATCGTAGAGTTCGATCGGTCCCTCCATTCCCTTCTGGCCAAGATTCAACTGCACCGCTTTCCAATCGCCAAAACGCACCGCCCGTTTTCCGCCGCCTTCATAAAATTCCCAATAGAGTGAATCATGCGTCTTCTGGTCCTGAGATCGTCCCTCGAGCGTCGCCACCAGCGAAATCCCATCAATGTTCTTCGGCACGGCCACCCCGGCCAGTTCACAGAAAGTCGGCAGCATATCCCAGTGAGCGGAAATCAGATCGCTCACAGAGCCCGCTTCGATCTTACCCGGCCAACGCGCGAGCAACGGAGCCCGGATGCCCCCTTCGTAGAGATCTCGTTTGTGTCCCTTCAGCGGACCATTGCTGTCAAAGAAATCAGGCTTGTGACCACCTTCCTGATGAGGGCCGTTGTCGGAACTCAACATTACCAGGGTATTGTCATCGATATTCAACTCTTTCAACAATGCCAGCAAACGTCCGATGTCCTCATCCAGCTTCGTCATCATCCCGGCAAAAGCCGCCACCGGATTGTCCACCGGCGGCCCCGCATACTTGCCGATAACCCCCTCGAACTCCGGAAAGAGCTTCCGAAACGGTTTCGAATAGGACTCCGGCACATGCATGGCAGCATGAGGAATCGTCACCGGCAGGTAGACAAAAAACGGCCCGTCCTTTTGATCGCGGACAAACTGAAGCGCTTCTTCCATGATGGGATCATGGGCATAGGTTTTGCCATCCAGTTCGATCCGGTCGTGATTTTTCCAGAGGTGATCCGGATAGTAATTATGCGCCTCGCGCTGACAGTTGTAGCCGTAGAAAAGATCGAAGTGCTCCGCCGGATCGCTCTCAGAACGCGGCGCGCCGAGCCCCCACTTTCCGAAAGCCCCCGTCGCGTAGCCGGCCTGCTTCAGCAACCTGGGGATGGTGACCAGATCCGCCGGCATCGGGGCCTGCCCCTCGGGTTTCACCTCGCGATTTCCCCGCACAAAACTGTGCCCGGTGTGAACCCCCGTCATCAACACGCAACGCGTCGGCGCACATACCGTGCTGCCCGAATAGTGCTGGGTGAACTTCATCCCCTCAGAGGCCAGCCGATCGATCTGGGGCGTCTGGAATTTCGATTGCCCGTAACAACTCAGGTCACCGTATCCGGCATCATCCAGCAGGATGTAGATCAAGTTCGGCTTGTCAGCAGCCGACGCCAAAGTCGGCAGAATCAGAGCAATCAACAGGGAAATTCGAGAGAGGATCTTCATAGGCAGTCTACAGGCGTGCCAGAAACGCGGCGGCTGGTCAACAGGAAGAAGATCTCACAAAAATCGACCAATCCTCATTTTTCGGAGATTCTGACCGGGGCCTGAACTCTTCTGATCTGAATTGGTAAATTCCTTTGATTAGTATTTTCCACCCCAGCAACCGACTTGTGTCGGCCTCGCTTTTCATCTCCGAGCGCAAAGCGATCAAATTATGAATGCCAGCTTCACTCCCCGGCATTCACCGTGCTGTCTTTCAATTCCCGTTCTTCGCCGAGCAATTGTTTCGCCAGGAACGCTTCCACGGCAGCGTCAACCGAGGGGCCAAAGCCCTTGCCGTGACCGCCACCTTCGACAGTGAGGAGAGTGACTGACACGCCAGCCGCTTCGAGTTTCTTTTCGAAATCGACCGATTGCGGATAGGGCACCAAATCGTCTGCGGTTCCGTGGACGATCAGAAACGGTTCGTCGTCGGCGCTGACGTGCTCGATGGGCGAGGCACTCTTTGCCTTTTCTGGATTTTCCTGCACCGCTCCCCCGATCAATTTTGACTCGGGAGAGTTGATCGCGTTATGATCTATCTTGCTGGGGTGATCACCCATGGTCAGCATTTCGGTGGGACCAAAAAAATCGACCACCGCCTGCACTTCGCTGGATTGATCCAAATGCGGGCCGATCGCCCCTTCCAGGCCTTCCACACCGTGAGAGACGCCCAGCATGGCGACCAGATGACCTCCGGCAGAAGTTCCCCAGACGGCAATGCGGTTTGGGTCGAGACCATACTCAGCCGCATGCGCACGAATCCATCGAAGGCCCGCTTTGCAATCGTGGATCTGCGATGGCCATTGCGCCTCGTTAGTCAATCGATAGCCGATGGAGGCGCCCGCATATTTGCCGCTGGCCACGAGAGCAGCGATCTTTTGTCCGCCCGATGTTTTGTCACCATTCTGCCATCCGCCGCCGTGGATGAAAACGATCACCGGCAGATTGCTGCTATCGGTCGCTCTTTTCTCCGGGAGATAAAGATCCAGCTTCTGCCGAGGATTATCGTTCCCAGCATAGTCGAGATCCCGCATCACCCTCACGCCCTCAAGAGAACGCGGCGCCGAATTCCTTGGCTGGTTCCGTCCCGCCCCCATGGCGGCATCTTCCTCGCGGGAAATGAATCCGTCCTTGTTACGATCAACCCGATCGAAATTTGCCCTGATTGGTTGCGGCAACTCTTCCCGGGTGAGTTTTCCGTCGGCATTCCGATCCCACTGGTCAAACCGAGTGGTCTTCGACTGCTGTCCTGAGGCCACGGCTGAGATCAGGACCAGGCCGAGGAAGGGAAAAAGGAAACGAGGAGTCATCATGCCCAATCAAACCGCCTTTTTTGGCTGAGGTCGCAAAAAATGCCCGAATTCTTACCCGCCAAAAAGCATTCAACCCTCTTTGGTCGACGACCAAAGAGGGTTGAATCAAAAGAAAGATCGGCTTCCGCCAATCCCTTCACCGACCGAAAAATCACTTCAGGGCATCGACCCCAAAGCTGGTGAAGGCGATGGCCTCCGGGTCGCGGTCGGACGGAGCGGCACCGCGCTCATAGACCACCCAAGTGGTGGTGCCGTCGCTGGCTAGATCGGAGTATCCGGCGATACCGTCATCAATCACGTAACTGGCGGGCCAGGTTTTGCCGCCGTCGGTGCTGAGACGGGCGGTGAGCGATTTGCGCATGATCATGTTGGCGGGATTGGCGAACACGAGCCCGGCATCTCCAGCGGAAGTCAGGCTGCCTTGGCAAATCGGCTCCATGAGACCGTCAACGAAAACAGCTTCGCTCCAACCGGTAGCACCATCGGCGCTGGTGGCTTGGGCGCGATTGCCTTTGAGGGCCTTGTTGCGAATGTTCAGCACCACGGTGCCGTCTTTGGCTTGAGCGATGGCGCCTTCGCTGGGAAGCTCGATCGGGGTGCCGGTCTTGGTGTTTTCCAGGGTGAAATGCTTGGCGACGATCTCGCCACGCTCCCAGGTCTTTCCCCCATCGTCGGAATAGATGGTGCTGACGGCGGCCGCCTGCAGGCCGATGCCTTCGCTGCCGTCTGAGAGCCACACGGGAACCACGAGTCGACCGCTGGCGAGTTGAATGCCATGCCCGGGACCGGGAGCGATGACTTTCCAGTCCACCTCCTCTTTGAATTTGTCGAAAGTGGCGGTGATCTCGACGGCGTCGCCGGACTTCGAGCCCTTGTCATCGGTCTTCACATAGAAGACCCGATGGAAATCGACGGCATAGAGCCAGTGGATACCACCGTCCTTGTCAGCGGTTCCGGTGAGGTTGTGAACGCCGATCTGACCAGCCTCAGCGGCTCCTTTTTCGACGAAAATCGGATTCGGTTTCGCGTCGGCCGGCGCATCGGCAAACTGTGCGGCATCGCTCCAGCTCTTGCCTCCGTCGGTGGAAACCCGGATGAAGGGACGAGTCTCGCTCCAGCGCATCTCAGGATTTTTGCGACCTTCGGCCGAAACGATGAGGTTTCCGGAAGCGGCGCGGACCAGACCGGGTGCCCGGAAGATGCCGAAATCATTGTCACCTTGTTTGAAAAGGATGGTGGGCTCATCAGCCGAGACGGACGCGAGGCCGACGGCGAGAATTCCGAGAAAGGCGGGCAGGTATTTCATGTTGATTCTGAAAATGCTATTTTTCTTTGGGGAGTCGGAAAGAAAAGCCGGAACGGGAGCCGCGCAAGTAGCGATTTGCGGGAACAGAGCCGAATCAATTCAACGGCAGAACACGGGCGTGCTCCAGGCCCATTGGTCGTTGGTCTGGCGCACGCGAACATCGACAAAATCGCCCGACTCGAGATCGAGTTCGAAGTGACCGCGATACTGCCACTCGGCAGGCAATGGCGCGCGATGCCACCGCCAGGCGGGTGACTCCAGCCCATTGATCAATCCGGAACGCGCACCAGCCAGAAGCGATCTCAGGGGAAATGCGACCGAGCCGTCTTCCCACTCGGCATAGACTTCGGCATCGGGCGACATCTCGACCTCCAGACAGATTCCCTGGGAAGCGTTGGTCACATTGTTCGGATTTCCTCGTGTGACGGTCTCGAAGGCGATGGATTGTTGGCCACGCTCGGTGACTCGGCTTTCGAAAAATCCGCATTCCTCATCTTCGCCCTCCAGCGGCGACACCACCTCGCGCCCCCGGAATCGTGGCTCAACCGAGAGGATGCGGCCATCGCGAATCCCGCAGCCCACTTTCCAGTCGACACGCTCGCCTCGCGGTCCCCAGCCGAGTTCGAGGTAAAGTTTGGTGTGAATCAGCGCGGGCAAGGTCTCTGGGGCGGGCGGCAGGAGTCCCAAGGCGGGAGAAATACGCTGGATGAGGACGTTGTTTTTTCGAATGTCGATGGCGTCGATGGCTCCCCCGGCGGCAACATCAATGGCGACGCGCCGCGCCGCCCCCGGAGCAACGATCTCGCCCATCCAGGCATCGTCGATTTTGAAATCCAACTCGATACGATCGCCAGACATCGCCCAAGTTCGCCGGGCATAAAAGGCGTCCCAGATCGCGTCGCGATGCCCGCTTTCCGCCCAGACACCGAGCATGCCGTGACCGTAGCTCCCCGGATGGGCGCTGTGGTGGTCAGTTCCTCCGGTGACGCCGAACACGTGCCCCTGCGCCCACCCGTGGCGAATAGTGCACTCGACATCCGAGGGCCCCATGACATGGAGAAAGGGTCGAGGCGTCTCGCTGGATTCACTGCAGCCATGCATGGAAATCAGCTCGACCAACGGCTCGAACTCGGGGTCGTGTGATACCCAGTCGATGCCTCGGGTCCCCTGCCGATAGCCGACATGATGCGGTTGACTGAGTGAGTCGACGCCGCTTGACCGCAATTCGGCGAGTTGCTGATGCAGTTCCGGAATGCTGACCGGATAGAGGATTTTCAGATCATCACGGATGTCTCGATAGAGCACGTTGCGATCGCCGTGGGCACAGGAGTGAATTTCGAAGGCCGGAAAGATCACGAATTCACCATCGATGTTCGCATTTTCCAATTCGCGCAACATTTCGGGCCAACAGGCTTTGAGTTTCGCGAAGCCGCGCTGGTGAAAATCCACGATGGGCTTGAGTCGAGGTTCCTCCACCGGATCGGGCATGTCCGGCCAGTGGGCATGTCCGGTGACGGAGACAAAATCGAGCCGTTCCCTGGCGTTCGCCAGTGCTTCGGTCAGAGATCCGTGCCCGTAGCTGATGCCGCAGTGATTGTGAATGTCTCCATAGAGTGCCCGCATGGGTTTACGATGAATCCGAGAACCCTCGGGGTCCACGGCGAAATCATTTCACAAAAAACCCGGAGCCAGCAATGCCGACTCCGGGGTTTTCGAAAGAGGAGTAGTGACTCCCGTGAATGGATCAACCCTTCGCAGCGGCGTATCGCTCGGCGACCGCGTCCCAGTTCACCACATTCCAGAAAGCATCGACATAGTCGGGGCGACGGTTCTGGTAGTTGAGGTAATAGGCGTGCTCCCAGACATCGAGCCCGAGGATGGGCGTGCCACCGCATCCGGCAACGGCCTCACCCATGATGGGATTGTCCTGATTGGCGGTGGAGCAAACAGCAACACTGCCGTCACTTTTGACGCAGAGCCAGGCCCAACCGGAACCGAAACGGGTCATGGCAGCCTTTTTGAAAGCCTCTTTGAAAGCATCGAAACTGCCACAGGCGGCATCGATGGCAGCGGCGAGATCGCCACTCGGAGCACCACCGGCATTCGGACCCATCACGGTCCAGAAAAGGGAATGGTTCACGTGACCACCACCGTTGTTGCGCACCGCGCCGCGGATGCTATCGGGCACGGAAGCGAGATCGCGGATGAGGTCATCGGCCGACTTGGCTTCAAGATCGGCGTTGCCTTCAATGGCGGCATTGAGGTTGGTCACGTAGGCGTTGTGATGCTTGCCATGATGGATCTCCATGGTTTTGGCATCGATGTGCGGCTCGAGCGCGTCGAGGGCGTAAGGAAGGGCGGGAAGTTCGTGGGCCATGATGTTTTTCGTTGGTTTGGATGAATGATTGAATACTTGTCGGACTGAGACGTGGGAGAGTGACTCTTCTTACTGGATCAATTCGCCGAGTGGGCAATTTCTGAGTCTGAAGACTTCGAGACTGCGAGCCAACTCCTGACTCACCCTAAGTTGACGGCTCGGAAAAATCAAAGGCGGATCGGTCCTTAACCGGCTTCCGCCGCTTTCTTTGCCTCCCTTGCTTTCCATGGCGGCCTGGCCTCGGTCTTGAGTTGTTCCTCCTTGGCTTTCATCATGGCCTTGAGCCGTTCCACGATTTTCGGCTGCTCCTTGACGAGATCACGAGTCTCTCCGGGGTCGGCTCGCAGATCGTAGAGTTCCGGCTTCCCGACCACTTCGTGCTTGAGCTTCCATTTCCCCACTCGAACGGCCTGGGGCTTGTTGAAACGGTAGTAGTAAAAGCCTTCCTCATCGTGAGGCGAAACGCCGCCTGAATCATCGAGAAGAGCGCGAATATCCCGGCCGTCGACCGGTCGGTCCTCGGAAATCTCGGCACCGGTGATGGCCGCCAACGTGGGAAGAAAATCAATGGTGGACGCCACCTGATCGCTCACCTTTCCAGTCGGAATGTGGCTAGGCCAACGCATCACGCATGGCACCCGCATCCCGCCTTCGTAAACAGTTCCTTTTCCTTCCCTCAAGATTCCGGCGCTCCCGCCGTGATGCTTTTTGCTCAACCACGGTCCATTGTCCGAGGTAAAAATCACCCAGGTGCCTTTGGCCAAATCCAATCGATCCAGAGTCTCCATGACCCGACCGACACAGTCGTCTATGTGCTCGATGGTGAGTCGATAGGCCTCGTGGGGATTGGGGTCAAAACGATCGTCGGGAACGAAAAGCGGCACGTGAGGCATGGCATTCGCCCAGTAGAGGAAAAACGACCTTTCACGATTTGCCTCGATGAAGGCAATCGCCTCGTCGGTGTAGCGCACGGTCAGGGTCGTCTGATCGACCGGGCTCTCGACCACCTTGGTATCGCGGTAGAGTTCGTTTTCATAAATGTCCCAGCGCCGTTCCCGCCAGATCCGATCCAGATTGGTGGCGTCATTTCCCCAGGCCCGCTTTCTCTTCATGTCGTTGGAATAGGGAATGCCGAAGTAGGAATCGAATCCCTGGGCCGTCGGCAGGGTCTGGGGCGAATCTCCCAGATGCCATTTGCCGATGCAGGCGGTGGCGTAGCCCTTGGATTTCAACAAATCGGCAATCGTGATCTCGTCCGGATTCAGAGCCACCCGTGATCCGGGACTGATCACTCCCGGCATGCTGATACGAGCCTGATAGCAACCCGTCATCAGCGAAGCCCGGGATGCCGAGCAGACGCAATAGGCCGAGTAGAAATCGGTGAATCGAAGCCCCTCCGACGCCAATCGGTCAATGTTGGGCGTCGCGTTGCGGGGCGACCCGTAGCACCCCAGATCGCCATACCCCATGTCGTCGCAGAAAATCAGGACCACATTGGGCTGCGAGATTTCCGGCTCGACCGCAGGGATGGGCGGGTTTTCCTGCCCGACCAGCCCCGAAAGGATCAAAAAACAGCTAAAGGTCACGAATCGGACCGGAGAAACAAGAAACGCTGGCGGGATCGTCATGGCGGGGAACCCCATCCCTACGAAGGCCCTGACAATCCGGCAAGAACGGATTTGTGGTGAATCCGAAACAAACGACGCTGA
>JAGROX010000020.1:14847-24606 GCA_020440025.1 Verrucomicrobiia bacterium | reverse complement strand
CGCAACGACGTGGGCCGGGTCGCGAAGATCGGCACTGTCCATCCGACCGAGAAGTTCATCATCGATCGCTACAGCCACGTCATGCACATCGTCAGCGACGTGTCAGGTCATCTGAATCCTGCGCACACCGCCTACGACGTCATGCGCGCCACCTTCCCCGCCGGCACCGTCAGCGGCAGTCCCAAAGTGCGCGCCATGCAGGTCATCAACGAACTCGAAAAGTCCAAGCGCGGCGCCTACGCCGGAGCCGTCGGCTACTTCGGTTTCGATGGCAATCACGACAGCTGCATCGCCCTGCGCACCGTCGTCCTCAAAGACGACAAAGCCTACGTCCAGGCCGGAGCTGGCGTCGTCGCCGATAGCATTCCGACCAATGAATACGTCGAGACCGTCAACAAGGCCAAAGGCATGATGCGCGCCATCGCCCGGGCCCGGATGTTGGGGGAAAAGGGAGCGTAACCCGGGGCTTCCGGAGACATTTCCCTGCCTCGCGACGCCTATCGCAGCGCTCCTGGAGGCATTGGCAGTCGATGGATTGAGGCTTTCAGCCCCGCTGACGCTTCTTCCCCTTCCGAAATTGCATCTTCGTCTTCCGAAATCGTGTTTTGCTACACCGAGATCGTGTCTTGCTTCAGCGAAATCGTGTCTTGCTGCAGCGAAACCATATCTTTTTGCACCGAATTTGAATCTTTGCCGACCGAAATCGTATCTTGCTGCAGCGAAATCGTGTCTTACAGCAGCGAAATCGTGTCTTACAGCAGCGAAATCGTGTCTTACAGCAGCGAAATCATATCTTCTTGTTCCGAAACTCAATCTTCAAAGACCGAAATCCAATCTTCACGAAGCGAAATTGAATCTTCACGAAGCGAAACGGTAAAACGCTGCTCCCGAATCGTGATTTTCCAAAGACGTGGTCCCGATTCGACGGGCAAGGGCCCGGGTGGGTTCGATTCAACAGGGTTGGGTGGCGGACTCAACCCTGTTGAGTCGGCGAGAGGAGCCGCTTCAGAATGGCAATCCTCCGGTTTTCCCGAGCCCGACCGCCTTCCTCACTCCCGCGGCAGAACTCCCGCGACTTCCGCCACTCTTGCCGCTGCTTCGGCTTCGCTGAGATTGCGGTGTTTTTGGAGAAAAATCGCATAGTTTTCCATCGCGGGCGCCAGATTGGGCAGATGCCGCCCCACGAGACGGCTCGCCCGAGCGAGGATAGTCACTACCCGCTCATACAGTGGATTCGCCTGCTCGAACCGTGCCGTCGACTCATACAAGAATGCGAGATTACTCAGCCAAATCGCCAAGATCGGATGCTCCACTCCCAAGCCCTTCTCACCGATCAGAATCGCACGCCCAATCAGCAACTCAGCCTCCTGGAAGCGTCCCGTCGACTGATACAACAGCGCAAGATTGTTCAAATCTGTTCCTAGGTCCGGATGATCAGCTCCCAAGATCTTCTCATCGATAGCCATCGCTCGCTTATACAGCGGCTCTGCCTCTTTGTAGCACGCTTTCGCGCGATATAATTCCCCTAAGTTATTGAGAGCCGACGCCAAGTCCAGGTTATCGGCTTCGCTGCCTTTCTCGCATATTGAAATCGCACGCTGAAACAGCGGCTCAGCCTTCACAAGGCACCCAGTGTCAGAATACAGAATCGCCAAATTGTTCAAAAACTTCACCAAACTGGAGTGCTGTTCCCCAAAAATTTTCTCATTAATAGCAATCGCTTTAAGATACAACGGCTCTGCTCGCCAGCTCTCAGACCTTTCTCTCAACCAAAACGCAAACTGATTCATCAATCGACCCAGACACTTAGAAAAGGGAGAGTTCGATTCCGCGACTTGGCCCGCCTCGTAACCGAGAGCCGCAGTAAGATGAGGTTCCAGCGCGTCCCAAAGCAACCAACCGACTGGATCGTAGCAAGGAGAGGGTACTTTTTCATTCAAGAGATCGAGCGAGGCAATCAGGGAGTCGAGAGCCGCCGAATCCCCCGCCTGCTCCAGCCGATGACGGGTGACGGTCTGGATGAGGCGGTGGACGCGGACGGTCGGTAGATCGCCCGTGGTTTGCCATTCGATGAGGCCCAGTTCGTGAAGCTCGGCGATGACTTCGTCGGCATCCCAGGCATCGGGCGAACCACCGGTCAGGAATTCGCCAGCTTCGTCGGTGCCGATTTCTTCCAGCAGCGCAACCGGGAAGGGCTCGGGCGCGAGCCAGGCGAACAGCTCCAGCAGGCGCACTGCGGCGGGACAGCGTTCCGTGAGTGGTTCTACGCTGGCATCCCAGAGGGCTTCCAGCGGCAGCGGGTGATCGACATTTTCGTGATCGAAGGCGAGGACTTTCGCCAGCCGAGTCCGCAGGTGATCGAGAAATTCAGCGGGTGTCTTGCGGTATTTCCGCAGGTAGGCCGCGGCGATCTCAAGCCCGAGGGTGTGATATTCCAGTTCCCTGGCAATGGCGTCGAAGGCTTCGACCATCTCCGGCACAGTCTCGCTGCCGTCGTCCTCGTGCCAGTCGCGGTGGCGACTCTGGAGGAATTCCCGAGCCTCATCGGGACGAAAGCGATCGAGCGGCCGGGTGGTCACTTTGTCGGCCGACCACTGATCGAGTCGGCTGGTGATGAGCACTCGCCCGCCGGTGAGGGGCCCCAAGATGTCGTAAACCGCCGCCCGCGCCTCGGAGGAATCCACATTGTCCAAGATGAGCAGCCAGCGCTGGGGATGCTGCCCGAACCAGCCGAGCACGAGGGCGATGTCGGTTTCGATATCCGTTCCCGCCGTGTTTTGCTCCGTCGCGAGAACCTTGGCCAGACCGGCGAGGTTCGTGCGCAGTTCCTCGGGCGATCCTGCCGTGATCTCAAAGGCGGCATCGACTTTTCCCGACAGGTAGAGCGCCCAGGCGATCTGACGCGCCAGGGTCGTCTTTCCGATCCCTCCCGTGCCGCGAACGGTCTCCGGCTGGGTGATGGCCAGCGCCTCCATGCCCTCCCCATTGGCGGTGGGAGCGACCGCGAATTTTTCATAGAGCGCCACCAAATCTGTTTCCCTCCCGATGAAGCGATCCGGCGGCATGGGCGGGCGCTTCAAATCACGCGGGCGATTCGGATCGGCGGGAGGCGGAGTTTGGCGGAGGGCTTCGCCGATTTCCGCGAGCTTTTCGTGGGTGCGCTGATGGTCTTTGCGATTCTCGACAAATCCTTCGGTGACCTTTTTGTCGATCTGCATCAGCGCGATCCACGCCGCTTCCAATTCGCCGGAGTGTTGCTCCAACAGAGTCCGTTGTTCCCTGCCGAGTTCCCTCAAACGGAAGGTAACGTTTTTCTCCACCTGCCGTTGCACGGCGATGATGGCCGCCTGCCCGTCCTCCGCGGCGGCGAACTGTCCCCGCAGCCATTCGAAGAGCATGCGGTAGGGACGCTCGGGCCGGGTTGGGTCCAGTTGGGCGGCGTCCAAGGCGTCTGCGCCTTCCAGATTTTCCACCGCGATCGCGAACGCGGCCTGATCGACGAGAGTTTGCCGCTTGAGGAACTCGATGTCGTCGGTGAGGCCGTCGAGGAGATCGAAGACTTCATCCGGCGTAAAGGCATTTTCGTCGAGATCAGCGGTTTCGTCTTCGCCGCAATCTTTGCGGCAACGTTTCCAGAATTCCCATGCCGCAAGGCCGAATCCCGTCACCAGAACCAGAATGGGAGGAATCACTGGCGCATTCATTCCCGCCATCATTTTGTAGCTCCCAATTGTCCCGAGACTATCCATCAGGGTTTTGGGAGCAGCGGCAATGGAACTGGGAACTTTCATCACGTGGCGCAGCCTATCGCGGAGGCTGTGACCCGGCAAGATGGAAAACCACCCGTCCGCAGGCCAGTTCCCGCACGATCGAAGTTTCTGGTAGGGGCAGACGTCTCGGCTGCCCGTTGGCGTTGCGCGACCGGATCACCCCAGGCGCGTCCGGAGGCCACGCCCTACCCGCTTGGTGGCTTGTGGTGATCGTCATTGCCAAGCGGACGCGTTTCCGCGACACTTTCTCTATGAATTCGCGCCGACCCTTTTTTCGCCGCCTGACAGGTGTCGGGCTGAGTCTGGCGGTCACGCTTTCGCTGTCTTTCGGACAGGAACTGACCCGGGAAAAACTGACCACGGGGCATGTGCCGATCGAGGTGCTGCGTCCGGCGTTGGAAAAGGTGCTGTCGCCGGAGGGACGCTTCGTGATTTTGCCGGGGCAGGGACAGATCCTCGTGATCGATCGGGCGGAAAACATCAAGGCGGCCGCAGTGACCATCGCGACGCTGGAGGTGCCGGTGCCGCAGGTGGCGCTGGATTTTGCTTTCAAGACCAACGTGGCCCCGGGCATGGTGGGCCCGCAACCGGTGGACAGTTTTGGCAGTTTCCCTTTTCCCACTCGCTGGCAGGGGCCGCGGATCATTCAGCAAGGGAACAATGTGTTCACGATCATTCCGGCGCATCCGACGAATTTCAAACGACGCGCGGTCGGTGACATCCTGGAAACGAACAGCACGGTGAATCCGGACGGCAGTGTCTCGGTGGACATCAATGCAGAGCACACGGAGTTCGAGGGATTCATCAACTATGGCTCGGGGATTTTTGCCTCGGGCACGCCGGGGATGGTGCCGGTGGTGAACGGGGTGCGGAACCCGGAGTTCTTTGGTCCGTTTTTGACGCAATCGAAGATACTGGTGCCGATTTTTTCGACGACCCGCATCACCACCCAGATCCTGGTGAAACCCGAGGTGGTGCGGAATCAGGTGCATCTCGACATGGTGCCGCAGATCGAGATCGAAACCTCGGAACCGGGGGCGGAAAATCTGCGGGTCCCCTTCCCCCAATTCCGAACCAGTCTCGACGTGAACAACGGACAGGTCGGCAAGATCAATGGCTTTGACGGCGCCAGCGTGGAGTTCAACCGCGAGTTTCTCGGCGCCAAGGATGAGGAGGAAGGCGGCACGGCGATTCTGATCCGTCCGTCGATCCGACCGGGCGACGCCGCTCCCGCCGAGGAAACAGAAGAGCAAGAGAAGCCCGAAGCGGCTGCACCTTCGCGGGAAGTTTCGCGCTAGGTTTGGCGAGCCATTCACGCTATAGTCACACCTCATGAGCCGCGTCTCCCCCACGGCCATCGCCCTCTTCTCGGCCTGCCTACCCTTTTTCCCGCTCGATGCCTCCTCGGCCGAGACGGCGGAGGCGTCGTTGTCATTCAATGCGGACATTCGGCCCATTCTTTCGGACAAGTGCTTTCACTGTCACGGACCGGACTCCAACAAACGCGAGGGTGGCCTGCGACTGGATGTTCGCGAAGCCGCGCTGAGTAAACTGGAGAGCGACGCCATCGCCATCGTGCCCGGCAAGCCCGAGGCCAGTGAGGTGATTCGCCGCATCACGAATCCGGATCGCCAAGAGGTGATGCCTCCGCCGAAGAGCCACAAGGAGCTGTCGGCGGCGGAGATCGAGACGTTGCGCACCTGGATCGCCGAGGGCGCGACCTACGAGGCGCACTGGGCGTTTCAGTCGGTGAAAAAACCGGCCCTTCCCGAAATCGATCCCGCGAAGTTGCCGAAAGACTATCAGCCGGTGAACGCGATCGACCGGTTCGTGATTGATCGTGTCCTCAAGGAGGGCCTCACGCCGCAACCGCAGGCGGATCGGTATTCCCTGCTGCGTCGGGTGGCTCTGGATCTGACCGGATTGCCGCCGACGCCGAAGCAGATCGCGATGTTCACCAACGAACATCTCTCTGTCGACGTCGCCTACCCGGCGGTGATCACCGACCTGCTGAATTCGCCTAGGCATGGCGAGCACGTGGCCTGGCAATGGCTCGATGCGGCGCGCTACGCCGACAGCGACGGCTACGAGAGCGATCCGCTCCGCAACATGTGGCCGTGGCGTGACTGGGTGGTGAACGCTTTCAACACCAACATGCCCTACGACCAGTTCGTCATCGAACAACTGGCGGGCGATCTCCTTCCCGGCGCGAGAATGCGACAGGTGGTGGCCACGGGATTCAGCCGCAATCATCGACTCAACAACGAAGGCGGCGTCGATCCCGATGAGTGGCTGGTCGAATACGTCGCCGACCGCGCCGAGACCACCGCGACCGTTTTCATGGGGCTGACCTGGCAATGCGCCCGCTGTCACGATCATAAATTCGATCCCATCACCCATCGCGACTACTACCAGATGTTCGCGTTTTTCCACAACGTGCCTGAGGTCGGCAATGCCCAAGGCAGCAAAGCCCCGCCGACCCTCGACGTGCCCGCCTTGCCTCAGTTGGAAGCCTACGAGTCGCTATTGGAAAAACTGGTGCCGATGGAAGGGAAACTCGCAGCCTTTTCCAAACAGAAGGAATTCGCCCCAGCCCGTGATGCGTGGATTGCGACCTTGAAAACGGACGACGAGGCCCGGAAAAAACTGCCCGGCGACCTCGCCAAGAAGGAGGTCGAAAAGTGGGACGCCAAGCTGACGGCTCAGGCGGGCGATTGGTTTTTGAAAAACGGCTACGCGCCTGCGGCTGAACTGCGGAAACAGATGCGACCGCTCGAAACGGAGGCCACTCGGCTGCGACGCACCGGGGCGAAGATCATGGTCATGGCCGAGATGCCGAAGCCGCGACCAACCCACATCCTGGAGCGTGGTTCCTTCGATCAACCGCGAGAACTCGTCACTGCGGAGACCCCGTCGTTTCTTCCGCCAATGAAGCCCGGACTACCAAAGAACCGACTCGGCCTCGCGAAATGGCTGGTCGATCCCGAAAATCCGCTGACGGCCCGCGTCATTGTGAACCGAACCTGGGAACGCTTCTTCGGTGTGGGTTTGGTGAAGACTCAGGAAGATTTCGGCTCTCAAAGCGAGGCGCCCTCGCATCCCGAGTTGCTCGATTACCTCGCCAGTTGGCTCATGGAAAATGGCTGGGACCTGAAAGCCTTGGAACGCGAGATCGTGATGAGCGCCACCTACCGACAGGCCTCGACCATTACGCCCGAGGCGCTGGAACGCGATCCCGACAATCGGCTGATGGCTCGCGGACCGCGCTATCGTTTGCCCGCCGGCGTCATTCGCGATCAGGCCCTCGCCGCCGGAGGGTTGCTCGTGACCGAGTTGGGTGGTCCGCCGGTGAAACCCTATCAACCCGCCGGTCTGTGGAAAGAGATCATCAAGGGGCAAGTCGAATACAAGCCCGATACCGGCAACAAACTCTACCGGCGTGGCCTTTACACTCTTTGGCGTCGAGCCGTGAAACCACCGCTCATGGTTTTGCTCGACGCCAACGAACGCGACATCTGCGCGGTGAATCAGAAACGCACCAACACCCCGCTTCAGGCCCTGCTGCTGATGAACGACGTCACCTTTGTCGAAGCCGCGCGCGGACTCGGCAGCCGGATGCTTACCGAAGGCGGCGCCGATGAAGATTCTCGCCTCGCTCACGGGTTTGAGCTGACCGTGGCCCGACCACCGCTCGAACAGGAACGCGTAGTGCTCGGCAGCCAACTGGCAACCGATCTTGCCCACTATCGCGCGCATCCCGAGGAAGCTCAGGCCCTGATCACCATCGGTGAATCCAAGGCCGACCCGGCTCTTGATCCCATCGAATTGGCCGCCTACACCCATCTTGCCCGGGTGCTGCTCAATCTCGACGAAACCTTGAACAAAGAGTAAAACTTTCTCACCAAACCATGAAAAAACGTCATCTCATCACCCTCGCCCTTTTCGCCGCCATCATTCCCCCGCTTTGTTGGGCGGCGGACAATCTTCCGGCCGACATCGATCCGGCCAAGGCCACCAAGGATCCTGACTTTTCCATTCAGGGCGAATACTCCGGCATGATCGGCGACGACAAAGCCGCGGCGCAAATCATCGCGCTGGGCAACGGCGAATTCGAAGCCGTCGTCTGCAAGGGCGGCCTGCCCGGCGATGGTTGGGATGGCGAAAAGCCGAGGGATCGACTGAAAGCCAAGAAGGCCGAGGACGGCAGCGTCACCTTTTCTCACGAAGAATGGACCGGCGTGCTGAAAGACGGAAAGATCACCGTGACCAATTCCCAGTATCCCGACCTCAGCGCCACACTTCCCCGGGTCGAGCGCGAAAGTCCGACTCTCGGGGCCAAGGCCCCCGAGGGCGCGACGGTGCTTTTTGACGGCACCGCCGAGACTGCCGAAAAACACTGGGAGAAGCCGACGCTGGATGGCGATCTCCTTTGCGAAGGCGCGTTGTCCAAGGATCAGTTCAGCGACTTCACCATGCACATCGAGTTTCTCCTGCCTTGGAAACCCACGGCTCGCGGTCAGGGACGTGGCAACAGCGGTCTCTACGTCACCGGACGCTACGAAGTTCAGATGCTCGACAGCTTTGGTCTCGCCGGTGTCGACAACGAATGCGGCGGCATCTACAAGGTCGCCGAGCCGAAACAGAACCTGTGTTACCCGCCGCTTCGTTGGCAGACCTACGATGTCGATTTCACAGCGGCGAAGTTTGACGCCGAAGGGAAAAAGACCGCCAACGCCAAGATCACCGTGAAGCTAAACGGCTTCGCCATTCACGAGAATCTGGAAATTCCAGGCCTGACCGGTGGTGCGCGACTCAAAGACGAAGTCGGTCCCGGCCCCATCTTTTTGCAGAACCACGGTAATCCGGTGCGCTACCGGAACATCTGGGTGGTGACGAAGTGAGATGGGAAGAGATTTGAACCGCTGATCTGCGCTGATCTTCGCTGATGCATTTGGAGGCCCAGAGTGAATTGAAGTGAATCTCTGGGCGCTCCTTCGTCTTTTTTTCGAGGTTCTCGGGGCAGGAATCTTGGCGCTTTCTATCGCGGGAGTTCGAACTTCGCGGCGGGATTCGGTGCGACGATGGATGCCGTGGCCAGCGATGGCCTTTGCCGCACTGGGATTGGTGCTCGGCTACGGATTCTTAAGTGAGGCTTTCATCGCACACTATTCCGGACTTCGTCTCGAAATGGACGACGGAAGCGTTGGCGCGCCCTTTTCTTGGTCATCCTGGTTCATCCAAGTGACGCCCTTCGTCATTGCTCAAGCGTTTTGGATTCCAGCCTGTCGCCGATCACTCGCAGCGGCTGGTCTTATCAGCGGAATCGCCCTGCTCATCGCCATCGTCAGTCGCTGACGGGCGGAGGCACGAACTTCACAATGAATGGCAGGACTTTCGCGTAGGCGGCTTCGATATCTTCGGGAGCGGCCCCTGCAAGTCCGTGTTCGCCGTTTTCGATCCTGACGAGTTCATGCTCGACGCCACATCTTTCAAATTCACGCGCCATGATCACTGATTGCTCGAAGGGCACATCGGTATCGATCGTGCCATGAATCATCAAAGTCGGCGGATACTCCGGAGTCACATTTTTCGCCGCCATGAAAGGGAAGAACTTCTCCGGCTCCGATTTCGGATCGTAGCCGACCACTTTCAGCGGCCAGATGCCTCGCTTTCGACAGGTGTGATAGTAGGCGCTGCCCTCACCGACCCGATCGGCCTGATTCGCCACCGGTGGCCCTGCCTCAACGGCAACCATTTCGGCATCGTTCAGCGTTTTGATTCGAAGCCCATGGTGCGGGCTGGGTTCGCTCATCCAGGGACCGATGAGATCGCCGTAGCCCCAAAAGGAAACGAGGCAAGCCGGGCGCGGCTCGATGCGAAATCCTGTCGTCAGCGCCAAGTGTCCGCCGGCTGATCCACCGAGCACGGCGATCTTCGAGGGATCGCCGTGGAATTTCTCCCGGGCATTCTCGCGAATCCAACGAAAGGC
>JAGROX010000020.1:0-14785 GCA_020440025.1 Verrucomicrobiia bacterium | reverse complement strand
ACACAGTAACCGGCATCGAGCAGCATCTTCCCCGCTCGACCGATCCCCTGTCGCCCGCCGTTGATCAGCGCACCGCCGTGCAACCAAACCGTCACGGGGCGCAGGCGGTTGTCGTCCGGACGATGCACGTCCAATTGGATCGCGAGATCGCCGACTTGCTTGTAGGTGAAAGTCTCGACCTTGATCTCTGCCGAATTGCCTACCGCGCCCTGTCCCCAGAGAACTCCGCTCACGACCAAAAAGAAAGGAACGAGTTTCATGGGAAGGGGCACGCAGGCTTTCAATATCAGCGAGAATCAGCGAAGATCAGCGGTCCAAAGACACTCACGATTCCGACAAAGTCTCCACCGGCAGCCTCACGATCTCGCCACCTTTCAGAGCCGATTCATGAGCGCAGATCCCGGTGCAGGTCCAGTTGGCACTCTGGCGGGCATTCGGCCAAGGCTCACGATCTTCCACCAGGGCCATGAGAAACTCATGAGCAAGATGCGGATGACTGCCGCCGTGGCCCGCTCCCTGGGTGAAGCTGAGATGATCGCCGCCGTCCTCCCCTCCGTAGACGCCACCCGTGGTGAACGGCGCGATCTCATCGGGAAGCAGATGACCGTAGTCAGGACATTTGACCTTCTCCGGAATCTCAGGCTCCGGTTTCTTCGCCGTGTGAACGATGAGCGGCTCGTGTTCGATCAGCGGCCATTCCACCGATTTTTTGTCGCCGTAGACATCAATCGATTCCCGATACTGTCGGGCCACATCGAAGAGTGACCGAATGATGCGCGCACTGAGATCGGAGTTGTGCATCTTGATGTGGGTCGTCTCGATGGCGAAGGGGCTGTTGTAACAAGCGTGCATCTCCTCGCGAATCGTTCCCGAGGGGAAACAGCTCACATATTCCGCATCCTTTTTCGGCAATCCCAGCACCGGCCCGACGCAATGGGTCGCATAATGCATCGGCGGCAGTCCCGGCCAGTAGCCCGGCCATCCGTCCATGTCCTGTTGATGACTGGCTTGGAGGAACTGCAACTTTCCGAGTTCGCTCTTCTCGTTGAGCTCTTTCATGAAAAGGAATTCACGGCTGTAGACCACCGTTTCCATCATCATGTATTTCAATCCCGTCTCGTCGCAGGTGCGGATGATCTCCAGACATTCCTCCACCGAAGTCGCCATGGGCACGGTGCAGGCGACGTGCTTTCCGGCCCGGAGTGCCTTGAGCGATTGCTGGGCGTGATCGGGAATCGGCGAGTTGATGTGAACCGCATCGATCTCAGGATCTTGGAGCAACTCGTCGTAATCCGTGTAGCGCTTTTCGATTCCGAACTTGTCGCCGCAGGCGTTCAGTTCCGTCTCGTTGCGACGGCAGATGGCGTACATGTTGGCATTGGGATGCCGCTGATAGATGGGAATGAACTCGGCGCCGAAGCCGAGACCGATGATGGCGATGTTGATCTTTTTGTCGGACATGATGTTTGAGAAAAGGTAGGAAATTTGGCTTCCGTGGTCTTGGACGATTCGGCCAAAGCTTGGGGCGTTTCGGACAGAAATCGAATTCCAGATTGGCGAAAAAAACATCGCCTCGCAAGCCTTTCACCTGCGATTCAACAGGGTCAAGTCAGCGATTCAACCCTGTTGACTCCACCCTTGTCCCGTTGGTCCTTTGCCAATCACCGAGCGCCCCTCCTTCCCTGACACACGGTAGCAGAAACTCTGCGGCCCATCTTGAACCAATAAACTATCGACTTTTACCCAATTTTAGGCAAAGATTCGCGTTCCATCTTACAAAGGGTGGTCAGACTTTCTCAAAATAGACATCATGTATCAAAAACCCATTGCCCTCAGTTCCGAAGAACATCGCGGCGTCAAACTCGCCCCGATCACCTCTTACGATTTTGCCAGCCGGATGAATTCCGCGCTTCTTACCGGTCGGGAGATTCTCGAAGCAGGGAAAGACTACCCGGTCGTCTTTGCCCGGAATGATGCCGGGGAGATCACGGCATTGGCGCTGCTCGGACTGCGGAACGAATCCAATCTTTTCATCGATGAAAACGGTCAGTGGGAAGAGGACTTCTACATTCCGGCCCTCTTTCGCCGCTACCCCTTCATCCTCGCGGAAACGCCCGGTGCGGAGGCCTCGAAACTGACGGTCTGTGTCGACTCCGGATACGACGGCTACAATGCCAGCGAAGGCATGGAACTGTTTGATGCCGAAGGCAAGCAGACCGAAGGCCTGGAACGCGCGTTGACTTTTCTGACGGAGTTTCAGCAGCAGCACCAACGCACCCGCGCACTGATTACGCTGCTGGATGGCTACGGTCTATTCAAAGACGTCTCGGCCAACATCACCCTGCCCGATGGCGAAAAGCTTGGCTTCGGCAATCTGCTGATGGTTGACGAGGAAGCGATGATGAAGCTCGAAGACGAGAAGATTCTGCAGCTCGTCCGCACCGGTGGCCTTGCCTGGATCTATGCGCATCTGGTTTCGATCTCAAACTTCCGGGACCTGATGAAGCGGGAAGCGCAACGCCTTGAAGCTGCCGGCAAATCCGATGAGGCCAAGGAATTGAAGAGCCTCGGAAAGAAGAAATCCAAGTAGAATTCTTCTGACTTCAAATCCAGAGTAGCCGGGTTTCATCCCGCTGCTCTTCGATAAAGCGTTCTCTCGTTCTCGAAAGCACGCTTTTTTCGTGTCCCTCTCTTCACCCTTCCCATCTCATGCCACTTTCAGTCAATTTCAAGGAAGCCCAATTGTCGGCAATGACCCTCGCCAAGGTTGGCAATCCACTGCGTTCCGAAACGCTGCGCACTTCAAAGCAGCTCTGTCAGTTCGAGGACTCGGAGGCGGAGCTGTTGACTCACAGTTTCCTGAAATCATTCCGATCTCTCGAACTGCATCAGTTGCATCATCACTCTGACTTGAAGAACAACGAGCTGTTCGGATATGCCTGTGCGATTTTCGATGACAACGACTCTCTGTTGGAACAGGGCGCTCACATTGCTCGCCATCTACACGCCAAGTCCAATCATCCCAACATCAAGTCCGGCGATCTCTGTGTGTCTTTGATCGACGACATCGTGGTGGCCGGAAACCGGGTTCAGGCAATCAGTATCATCAAGTCGGAAAGCAAGGTGCCGTTCCTTCAGATCTCCGAGCGCGATGGCGATCTCCGCCTGACCACCGAACAGGGCATCTATCCAGACAAGATCGACAAGGGATGTCTCATCATCGATCACGACCGTGAGGAGGGCTTCGTCGTCTATCTTTTCGACAAGAGTGGTGGCAATACCCACTTCTGGAATCGCGAATTCGTCGGTGCCAACCCGGTGAAGAATGATGATTACCTGACGCGTCACTACTCGAAACTCTGCGTCGATTTTGCCGAGAAAGGCCTGCCGGAAAGCACCCTTCAGGAGGAGCGGATGGAGGTCGCCAACCGCGCCATCACCTACCTGGAAGAGACCGATGATTTTGACTTTGAAGACTTCCAGGAAAAGGCCCTCGCCACTCCTGAGCGGGCCGAGCAATTTGCGTCCTTCAAGACCGACTACGAGGAAGAAACCGGCAGCCAGTTGGATGACAAATTCACCGTTTCCCGGACGGAAGCGACCAAGGCGAAAAAACGCCTGAAAAGCCGCCTGAAGCTCGATGTCGGCGTGGAGATCCGATTTTCCTCAGGCTTCATCGCCAAGGCGGACCAGTTTCTGGAGCGTGGTCACGATGATGAGAAGGACATGGAATTCGTCAAAGTCTGGTTCTACAAAGAAGCCTGAAAAGTCGACGATCTAGCTTCGAGCTTGGAGGGAAGGGTCGCCCAACCGCCCAGGCACAAAAAAACCGCAACCGAGAGTTTTCAAAAACTCTCAGGATTGCGGCTAATGGGATGGTGCTGTAGCGCGTCAGTTGGCCGCCGGAGCCGCCAGACCAGAGAGCGCTCCGACTACCTTGTCGAGCTTCGCTTTCTGGGCAGCCAAGTCGCCTTCGAGGGTCTTTACGTTGCCGAGGAGATCGGCCACCTTCTTCTGCTCAGCGGCGAGCTGCGTTTGCATCGCGCTCTTCTCCTCGGTGAGTTTCCCGACCCGGGCTTCGATCATTTGATCAGACTCCAGCGCTTTCTTTTCGAGTTCCGTCTTCGCTGCGTTGGCAGCGGCGATCTGTGCACCCAGGCTCGTTTTGGTCTCGGCAAGGTTTTTCTCCAGCGCATTGCGACTGGACGCCCATTGCCCAATGTTCTCCGCCAAACTCTTGCTCGTGGCCGCAATCTGCTTTTCGAGTTCTGCTTTTTCCGTCGATAGCTTGGCGATCTGTGCCGCCATTTTCTCATCGGCTGAGGTCAGCCTTTTATCGAGTTCGACTCGGCTGGCAGTCTGTTTGGCAGACTCGTCTTCGATCTTCTTCTCCGTCGCGGCGATCTTGGCAGCGAGCTCGGCTTTGGCGTCAGCAACCTGCTTTGCCAAAGCCGCCTTCTCGGCAGCGAGCTTGCTGATCTGACTGGCAAGAGCCTTGTCCTCCTTGTTGAGCTCCGTTTTCAGATTGCCATTCTCTTGCTCCAATTGACCGATTCCTTCATTCAGATCCTTGTTGGCACGGCGAAGGTCTTTGATGTCATCCTTAAATTCCGAAGCCAGAATGCCAAAGGTAATGGCAACGACTGCGGCGGCGGCAACGCCCAGCAGCCCCGCTCCAAAGGCGCTTCCACTCTTTTTTTCAGCAGGTGCAGATGTCTCCACCTTCGGCGCGGGAGCTACGGCCGGCGCAGAGGAAGTTTCCGGGGGACTCTCAGCAATGGGAGACGCCTCTGCAACGGGTTTGGTAGCCCCTTTGGTCCAAAGGGTAAATGCCCGGCTCGGCACACTAACAACTGGCTTATCCGCCCATAGGGTGAAGGCCCTACTAGGAGGAAACGTGTTTTTTGAATTTTTGGAGTCCATCACAATTACAATAAGAGGATATTTAAGGTATTTCGTCAAGTGAATCGCCTGTCTCTTTTCTAGACGGATACACGCAATCCCCTCCAGCAAGCGATACCGCCATGCCGGACTTGTCTCGGACCGTCTCCCCCTTTACGGTCCGCGCTTCAATCTGAATTGTTCATTACCATCCCAATCAACTGATCTCATCCCATGACCCCTCAAGAAAAAGCAGAAAGCCTTGGTATCAATTTCACCAAAACGGAGCCCGGCTACTTGAACCTCTGCATTCGCTCCGGCAATCAACTCCTCACCTCGGGTCATGTCAGTGATCAGAAGGGTAAGCTGGGTGAAGGCGTCTCGGTAGAGGAAGGCTATGCCGCAGCCAAAAACTGTTGCGAAAAAATTCTCAACTCGGTTTGGAATACGCACGGAACCATCAATGGGCTTCGCGTCGTCAAATTGCTGGGCTGTGTCAGTTCGGCTCCCGATTTCATCGAACAGCACCTGGTGATCAATGGGGCCTCCGATCTTCTGCATGAGCTCTACGGAAAAGACGGCGACGGCTACCACGCCCGCAGCGCCCTCGGTTTCGCCCAGCTCCCGACCGGCGTCGCCGTTGAGGTGGAGGCGATTTTTGAGATCATCGACTGATCCTTTTGGCAGCGGTCTTTCCCTGGCGGTCGCCCAGTTCAGGCGTCCGCCAGAAGATCCCTCGTCTTTGAAGGTCTCTCTTCCACGTGGGGTAATCCGGGTGACCTAAGAAAGGCGGAGCGAACCTCGGCCCGAAGCCAGAGCCCGATGCCTTTTGCCAGCAGGCGGAAGGTGCGCAGACTGGGGTTAAAACCCTCGCTGATGATGAATCGGCGCCCGACATTCTCGGCTCCATACTTTCCCGAGGCTCGACGTTTTCTCGCGATAGCGGCCAGACGTCGATTGTAAAAGCTCATGAATTTTCCGACCAGGGGGCCTACTCCGTGCACATAGGGCAATCGCTGGAATTCCTGATCGGTAAATTCGTAGGCCAGCCTCACCGGGCCGATAAAATAAGCCGCGAGGTCCAACACGAAGGCGGCGTGCATGAGTTCGGCATCACCGAGATACTGATACTTATTCTTGTAGAGAGCGGCATACCAAGTGTGATAACTGGCCTGATAAGCAGCATTGTATCCGGTGATTCGTTCTTCCACATCTGCTCCGCCCAGGGCATCGAGAATGATCTTGTGAACTGAGTAGACCGTATAGCCGATGTAGTCGATCCCCTGGCTGTAGAGCGGATCCATGAATCCCCCGGCGTCCCCGACCACGGCCCAACCTTCTCCCATGACCTCTTCGTTGTAGTATGGCAGATGGCTGTAGGTGCGGGTGTCTTTTTCCACGACCATCGCCTCGCCAAAGATCTCTCGACCGACAGGATGACTGAGCAGATGTTGATGCAATCGCTCGGTGAGATTTTTCCCTTCGGGCGGGGTGAAAAGTCGCGTGTCCCAAGTCAGGCCTGCGCTGACATCACCATTCTGCAGGGGGATGATCCAGCACCACCAGCCGTATCCCATCAGGTGATTGGTCGCCGTTCCCCGCGGTGCGTGAAGGCCCTTTCCGTAGCACTCTGCAAACTTTGACCGCAGCTCGTGGCCGTCGAAATCCTTGGTTCCGCGAAACCGGGCCCAAATGGCATTGGTCGGATGATCCTCCAGACGTCGAATCGTACCTCGCTTTCGACCGATCAGAGCCGCCTTGCCGCTGGCATCCACGACCCAGTCGGCACGCAGGGTTCGCATTTCCCCACCTTCTGCCTTGATTTCGACCGCATTTTTTCCAATGCCGCCCAACTCGAAAGAACGAATCGTGGCAGGACGAATGAGTTCACATCCGGCCTCGACGGCCAGATCGAGGAGGTGCGCATCCACCTGAGCCCGATCCAGCTGAAAGCCCGGCAGTTTTGGCTGAAAATCGCCCCCGATCTCGGAACATCGGCCCATGCTCTCGTTCTCCGGACTGGTGAACCACATTCGCAACCCGTGCTTGGCGATCTGAGTCCGATAGAGATAGCCGGAAAGATTCAGGACTTTCGTCAGAAAACACCCGGCCACCTCCGAAGTCGATTCCCCCACCTTGCGATCAAATTCGATCGACTTTTCCACGATGGCGACCCGGAGGTGTGGGCGCTCCCGTTTCAACAGGATCGCCATTGCCGTACCTGACAAAGCTCCTCCCAGAATGACGATGTCGTATTCGTTTTCCCTCATCGATATCCTCCATAGATAGTCCAATGGATCGCTATCGAAGGCAATGGAAGATTGACTATCTCTCAACGCTTCACCCGCAACCGAAAGAAGCTCCTAACTTTTCTTCAATCAATACTGTGACTTTTTTACTGGAAATCTTCATCCACACTTGGGTATTCTGCCCACCGCAATTCAGAAAAACCTATCAAATCCCCATGAAGAAACATTCCATCGTCAGACTGCTCTCAATTGCCACTCTCACCTTCGGACTCTTGATTACCACGCCAGGATTCGGCGCGCCTGCGAGTTCAAAAAAGAAAGGAACACCATCGAAAGCCAAAACGGAGGAGAAATCGTCTACCAATTCTGCCGACACTGCTGAATTGAAGAAAGCGAACGAACTGCTAAAGGAACTCTCCACATCCAAGAAGACCAGCCTCACCAAGTTGCTGAATTCTGGAAAGAAGGAGGATCTCGTCAAACTCCCCGGCATCGGTGACACCACCGCCGAGCTCATCATCAAGGCCCGCCCGTTGGAGTCGTCCGCCCATCTGATTCTGATCAAGGGAATTGGCGAAAAGACCTTTGCCGACATCGTGAAGTCGCGGAAATAGACGGATCCCGTTTTTTCCTACGCGCTAACGGCTGTCTTTCTCCAGATTCTTACGCCAAGAATCAGCGCCGTCAGCGTCAATCCGATGGTGATCCCCCACCACATTCCGGCGACGCCCCATTCCTGACGAAAAGCCAACCACCAGCCGATCGGGAGTGAGATCACCCAATAGGCAAAGAAGGCCACCCAGGCGGGGCCCTTGACGTCGTCGAGTCCGCGCAAGGCTCCGGCCGACACGATTTGCAGGGCATCACTGAACTGAAAGACAGCCGCCACGACCAACAACGAAGCGGCCAGTTGGAGGGCATCGGATTCGGTCAGGAACCATCCGGCAATGGATCGATTGAAGAACAAAAAAACGTTGGCACTGAGCACCGTGAACGCGATGACCATGAGCCAGCCGCTCACGACGATAGGCCGCATTCTCTTCAATTCCCCCGCTCCCCACGCTTCTCCGATCTGAACGGTCAAGGCCATTGCCAATCCGAGGGGCACCATGAAAACCATCGCCGCACAGGTGATGGCCACTTGATGCGAGGCCAGGGCTTCTTTTCCGAGAGTTCCGATCAGGATAGTCGCTCCCACAAAGGCACTGATCTCTGCCAGCAGTTGTAGACTGGCCGGAAGACCCACGCGCACCAGCGAGCGAACTGCCGTCCAATCCGGTCGCCGAAACCAGTGAACCGGCACCCATCCGCAGAGATGCCGGGAACCAACGCACCACCAAAGCAAGGCGGCCAGCGCCACGGAACGAGCGATCAAGGTCGCGATTCCCGCCCCTTCCAGCCCATAGGCGGGAATGCCAAAACGGCCGTAGATCAGGATCCAGTTGAGCAGCACGTTGAGCGCGACACCACCCAGCACGATCCAGAACGCGGGCCACGGGTGATTCATGGCATCGGCATGATTTTTCACCGCCATCGCCCCGATAGCCGGAATCATGGACACCGACACGATGAGAAAATAGAGTCCCGCCGCCTCGGTAACGTCAGGGTCCTGCCGGAAGTGTCCCAAGAAAGGAAGGAGAACGACCGCCAGCGCCACGGCCATGATTCCCACGATGTGTCCGATCAGGAGACCGTGACGCAAAGCGTCCCGCGCCGCCGCCTGATCTTTGGCACCCCGGGCTTGGGAAACGCGAATGGAAACAGCCATCATCATGCCGATCCCGATCATGAGCGGCAAATGAAGAACGTTATTCGCAAAGGTCGCCGCCGCCAGAGGCACCACGCCAAGTCGGCCAATCATGAGAGTATCGGCCACTCCCATCAGCATCTGGCCGACCTGGCCCGCGATCAGCGGGAACGCCAGGAGCAGGGTCGAGCGACCTTCATTTCGAATCGAGATCCAAGACAAGTGGTGCATGAAGAATAACCCTGAGAAACGATGAAACAGCACCCACCTGAAATCTGGGAATGAACCTGACAAAGACTTCCTTGCCTCGGCATTGTCAAGTCAGGCCTCACTCACTTCCCATTTGCATTCGAACCCGGAAGGGTGGAATCTCGTGTCACCAAATTTGATGACCTCACGAATTAGCATCCGAAAGCCTATCGCCTCTGGCGTCGCCCGCGACGTCCGCTGGCTGATTGGCGTCCGCTAGTTCCCGATCTCGAGGTCCTCTCCCACTCAACGCCTTGACTCCCGTTTACCGAAATCTTCGGAGACCAAAAGTCACCTCTTCCTTCCCTGGCGTTTTTCTCAGCGAGCCGACCTCGACCGGTTGCCCTCGCTTTTCATGAACACGCCACCCACCTCCCTCACTCACCAGGAATCTGCTCAGACCCGACGCGGCATCATCGTGATGCTGCTTTCGGTGTTGGGATTCTCCGTGAACACCCTTCTACTGAAATATCTGGGAAGCGTTCGTGAGATTCCCTCCCTGCTTCCCCTGGTCTTCCGCGCCGGGGTCGGCATCTTCATCGTTCTCGTGTTCTTCCGAGGGCGGCGTCCGACCCGGATCCGACCTGTCTTCACCGAGCCGCTCTTGTTCTGGAGAGGTCTTACCGGTCTCCTCGGCACCGCCGCCTACTACTGGACGGTGCCATCGCTGGGGGCGGGCAAGGCCACGCTCTTCTGCAATACCTATGTCATTTTTGCCGCCCTCATCGCGGCTCTGGCTCTTGGAGAATCCCTGACGTGGAAGCGTTTCATCTGGCTCGCCTTGGCCTTCGCCGGAATCGTTTTTCTGGCGGGCCCTCAACTTCAAGGCCCCGCGTGGTCGATCGGTCTCGATGAAATGATCGCCCTGTTCGGTGCCGTCATGGCGGCGGCCTCCGTGGTGCTGGTGCGCCAGCTCACCGTTCATCACTCCATCGGCACCATCTACCTCGCGCAATGCGTCTGGATCTTCGTTCCCATGATCTTTCTCACCTCCCGCCACCTCCCCGCATTATCGGGGATGGATTGGACCCTGCTGATCGTGGCAGCCACCGCCGCCAGCTATGGACAACTGGCCATGAATGAGGGTTACCGCTGTCTTTCGGTCACCACCGGAGCCTCGCTGCAAATGCTCTGGCCGGTGCTGACCGCGATTGGCGGACTGGCTTGGTTCGACGAAAGGTTTGCCCCACTGCAACTGGTCGGTGCGGTCTTGATTCTCGTTTCCATCTGGGCGATATCGACTCGAAAAGCGTGAACCATTTCGCCATTGCTCCATGTCTCCCCTTGCCTGATGGCCTTCGATCAGGCTAGAACTCTGCCCACACATGAATCCTCAAGAAACTACCATCGGCATCTGCGGCATCGGACAAATGGGAGCCTCCTCGGCGGTCGCTTTTCAGCGGGCAGGCTATCGCGTGCTCCTTTGGGCCCGGGACGAAACCAAGCTCCGCGCGGTCGAAGCCGAACTCGCACGCCAATCGGCCTGGTCGAACGACCATATCGGCCCCGCCAAACGCGACGGAGGTCAGATTATCCTGGAACCCAATCTGGCCCGACTCGATCAGGAATCCGACGTGGTCCTCGATTGCATTCTCGAAGTCATGGACTTCAAGACGACTCTGTTTCGTCAGTTCGATGACGCCAAGAAGCGCGGAGCGCTGTTTCTCTCCGCCACCAGCGGACTCAGCATCACCGAAATGGGCCGCGGGGGCGAATGCGAAGCTCTGTTGGTCGGCGCGCATTTCTGGAATCCCCCGCATCTGATCCCCGTGGTCGAAATGATTGCCGGAGAGGACACCCCCGCCGACAGACTTGAAGCCGCTTGCGCCCTGATGGAGGACATCGAAAAGATCCCGGTGCGTTGCAAAGACGTTCCTGGCTTCATCGGCAATCGAATCATGCACGCCATGTGGCGGGAGGCGGCCGCGTTGGTCGATGCCGGGGTCTGCACCGCTGAGGAGGTGGACAAAGTGGTGAAACTGACCTTTGCCCTGCGATTGCCAGCCCTCGGGCCGATGGAAAACATGGACCTGGTCGGCCTCGATGCCGCCGAACGAGTCCAGAAATATCTGCTGCCCGACTTGGCGAATAACACCGTTCCCTCAGCCTGTCTTTCCGAGAAAGTCGCCGCCGGAGAGCTCGGCATGAAAAGCGGCAAAGGATTTTACGATTGGACCAAACGCGACCCAAAACAGCTCATCGAAAACCGTGATAGCCAGATTGCTCGGCAAGTTCAATTTCTCAAAGAGATTGGTGAGATATGAAAATCCCCCCACGCCTCATCAGCCTGACCATCGCAATCGGAGCGGTCACTCAACTTTCCGCAGCCGAAGAAGGCTCAGGAAAAGTCACGGTCTCCGGCGAACTCAAGCAGTGGCACAAGGTCACGCTCACGCTGGACGGTCCGTTCGCCAACGAGCAGGACACCGGGCCCAATCCCTTCACCGATCTTGCCTTCAACGTGACCTTCACCCACGAGAGCGGATCGCCGAAGTATGTCGTGCCCGGATATTTTGCCGCCGACGGCGACGCCGCTGAAAGCAGTGCCGAATCCGGAACGAAATGGCTCGCCCATCTCTCTCCGGACAAGAACGGGACGTGGAACTACCTGGTGAGTTTCGCAAAAGGCAAGAACGCCGCTCTCGACGGAGGAGGAGAGGCCCTCGAACCGTTCGACGGTCAGTCCGGAAGCTTCACCATCGCTGACAGCGACAAGACCGGCCGTGACTTCCGCGCCCATGGTCGCCTGCAATACGTCGGCAAGCGTTACCTCCAGTTCGCCGGATCGAAGGAATACTTCCTGAAAGCCGGAGCCGACGCGCCGGAGACCCTGCTCGGTTACGCCGATTTCGACAACACGATCAAAGGCAAGGTGCCACTCAAGACTTTTGAACCACACCTGCAGGATTGGAGAGCGGGCGATCCGACTTGGAAGGACGGAAAAGGCAAGGGCCTCATCGGTGCGATCAACTACCTGTCAGGCAAGGGAGTGAACGCCTTTAGTTTTCTCACCTACAACGCCGGAGGCGATGGCAACAACGTCTGGCCCTTTGTGGATCGCGACGACAAGCTTCACTACGACTGCTCCAAGCTCGACCAGTGGGGCATCGTGTTCGATCACGCCACCGAGCTCGGGCTATACCTGCATTTCAAAATGCAGGAAAACGAGATGGACGACGACCGCCGCGGCCACACCTCCGACCCGGGGCGTGTGCCTGAATCGCTCGATGGCGGCAAACTCGGTCCGGAGCGCAAGCTATACTGCCGTGAACTCATCGCACGCTTTGGTCACGCCCTTGCGTTGAACTGGAACATTGGTGAGGAAAACACACAGAGCACCGAGGAGGTCGCGGACATGCTGCGCTACCTCAAGGAAATCGATCCCTACGGTCACCTTCGCGTCTTGCACACCTTCCCCAACGAGCAGGACAAAAAGTATCCGCCGCTGTTGGGCAAGGCAGCGGAACTCACCGGGCTGTCCCTGCAAAACAGCTGGAGCCAAAGTCACCAGCGCACCCTCACCTGGATTCAACAATCGGACCAAGCAGGCAAGCCCTGGGTGGTCGCTCATGACGAACAGAATCCCGCTGGTCTCGGCGTGCCCCAGGATCCCGGCTACAAAGGCACCGACGGCATCGCGATTGAAAAGGGCAAGAAGAGAGAGAACGCCACCACCGGCGACGTGAAATCGAAAGCCTACACAATGCACGACATCCGCAAGCTGACGCTATGGGGCAACCTCATGGCCGGAGGTGCCGGGGTGGAATACTACTTCGGTTACGCGTTGCCGGAAAACGACCTCGTCTGCGAGGATTTTCGCAGCCGGGACAAGTCTTGGGATTTCTGCCGGATCGCGCTGGAATTCTTTCCGGCCAACCGGATTCCTTTCTGGGAGATGTCCAATGCTGATGCCCTCATCGGCAATGAGAAGAACGACAACCGCAAATACTGCCTCGCAAAGGCAGGCGAAGTCTACCTGATCTATCTCCCAAATGGCGGCACCACGGATCTCGATCTCAGCGGAGCAGACGGCACCTTCAACGTGAGCTGGTTCAATCCTCGTGAAGGCGGCGCGCTGCAAGCGGGCACGGTCCAACAGGTCAAGGGAGGCGGCAAAGTCAGCCTTGGCGACGCCCCGTCTGATACTGATGAGGACTGGGCCATTCTCCTGCGAAGGTAGCTAATCGCTCACTCCCCGATTAGTTTTCTCGAAAGCTGATACCCGGCACCATCGGCATTTCGGCCAACTTCTCTGAGCAAAACCTCGGCCTTGCATCGGGAGAGACGACAGAAATAGCTGACCGTTTCCCGCAGGGGATCGGCGTCTTCCGCCTTGCCGACGGAGAGTCGATGACTCGCCAGGGCGATACTGGAGGTCTGCGCAAACAGCTCAGCCCCGATGTCGACGAAGCGACCGAGCAACACCTGCTTCTTGTCCAGTTTCGGACCATGGCGGAGCATGGCGTGGAACAGTTTGCGGGCCAGTTTCTTGGAAAGGTTTCGCATCTTGCGAAGATCGGATCGGAAAGCCGGGTCCACCTTGCTGGTGCCAGCCGTGAATGCCGGTATCCACAGACTCGGGTACCACCAAGCGTAGGTCAGCCCCGACTTGAGCGCCGCCTTTGCCCGCACTTTCATCGGCAGAGTCGTGTTCAACACCGGACCTCCCAACTTGAGGTGGGGATCCAAGGCCTCCCGGGCGATCATCAATCGCATGATCTCGCTGGAACCTTCAAAGATGGTGTTGATGCGACTGTCGCGAAGCATCCGCTCCACCGGAATGCCCTCTTCGCCACGCGCTTCCAGCGAAGGGGCCGTTTCGTAGCCTCGCCCGCCGCGGATCTGCATCGTTTCGTTCACGATATCCCAACCGCGCTCGGTGCCCCACATTTTGGCGAAGGCCGCCTCAATGCGAATGTCATTCTTTTTGTCGCGATCCACCAGGGCGGAAGTGTAGAGCACCATGGCCTCGATGGCGAAGGTCTCCCCGGCCATCTTGGCCAACTTTTGAGCAATGGCGTCATGCTTGCCGATGGCCTGGCCCCACTGGATGCGATTCTTCGCCCAGGTGGTCGACCATTCCAGGCACTGTTTGGCCAAGCCGACACAGGCCGCCGGCAGAGTAATGCGCCCGGTGTTGAGCGTCGTCAGCGCGACCTTGAGTCCCCTGCCTTCTTCGAGAATCAGGTTTTCCTTGGGCACTCGGGCATCGGTAAATTTCACCACACCATTGTAAAGCGCCTTCAATCCCATGAAATGGCAGCGATGGGTCACTTCCACGCCGGGCGTGTCCATCTCGACAATGAAAGCGGAAATCTTGGGGCGTCCCGGGGTGGAATCCGGCATCTTGGCCATCACCACGATGACTCCAGCTTTGACCCCGTTGGTACACCAGAGTTTCAATCCGTTGATGATGTATTCCGACCCATCCTCACTCAACCGGGCGGTCGTCATCATCTTCGCCGGGTCCGAACCCACCTCGGGCTCGGTCAGGGCAAAGGCCGAGATCTCACCCTTGGCACAACGCGGCAGGAACTTCTCTTTCTGGGCATCGGTGCCAAACACGACCAGCGGCTGTGGCACGCCGATGCTCTGGTGTGCGGACAGCAGAGCCGTGAGGTTTCCGCAATGTCTGCCCAGCACCATGGCGGCCCGGGAG
>JAGROX010000499.1 GCA_020440025.1 Verrucomicrobiia bacterium | reverse complement strand
CTACCAGATCTCGCAGTACGACCTGCCGCTCTGTCTCGGTGGCGGCGTGCCGCTCTATGATCTGGCCTACCCGAAGGACGCGCAAAAGGACATCGTGCATCCGGGTAAGGTGGTGAAACTGACCCGCATCCATCTGGAGGAGGACGTGGCGAAATCGACTCATCACAGCAACTTTACCACCATCGACTTCAATCGGGCGGGCACTCCGCTGATGGAAATCGTGTCGGAGCCAGACATCGACTCGCCGGAGGAGGCCTTTGCCTTTCTCAATTCGCTTCGGCAGATCCTGGTCTACGGCGAGTTGTCCGATGCCGACATGGAAAAAGGACAGATGCGCTGCGACGTGAACATTTCCGTGCGCCCGAAAGACCAGAGTGAACTGGGGGTCAAAATCGAGCTCAAGAACCTGAACTCGATCTCGGCGGTGAGGCGGTCCATTCACTACGAAATCGAACGCCAGATCGCGGCCTGCGAGCGGGGTGAGCCCTTGGTGCAATCCACCCGGCGTTGGGATGACGATCTTGGCGAAACCTCCGAGATGCGGACCAAGGAGGCAGCTCATGATTATCGCTACCTGCCCGATCCCGATCTGCTCCCGGTTCGCACCGAAGCGCTGCTCGAGAAAGCGCGGGTGAATCTGCCGGAGCTGCCGCACACCAAGGTCGCCCGGTTCGAGACCGACTACGAGATCACTCACTACGATGCCTCCGTGCTCGCCAGCGAGCGGGCCCTGGCCGACTACTACGAACGCGCCGTCGTCGGCGCCAAGTCGCCGAAGAAGGTCGCCAACTGGGTCATCAACAATCTGCTCGCCGTTCTCAACGAACAGAGCCTCGGCATCGGTGACTGCCCGGTGGCTGCCGAGAAAATCGGCGCCCTCGTCGATCTGGTCGAAGCCGGTACCATTTCCAACAACCAGGCCAAGGAAGTTTTCTCGGACCTGATGGAATCTCCCGATCAGGAACCGGCGGCCATTGCCAAGGCGAAAGGCTTTGAACCGGCGGACTCGGGAGAAGTTGACGGCTTCATCGATCAGGCCATCGAAGCCAACCCTGGCCCGGCCCAGGAAGTGCGCGATGGCAACGACAAGGCGGCGAATTTCCTCACCGGCCAGGTAATGAAACTCTCCAAGGGCAAGGCCAACCCCAAGCTGGTGACGGAGGCGATTCTGGCAAAGCTGCGGAGCTAAAGCCGCTGGCCAGCCCTCACCAATCGCCCACGCTCCCGTCCGGATAGAACACCCGCTCCACGATCTCCGGCTCGGGCGGGTGCTTCCGGATTTCGGCCTCGTTCAGCTCGATCCCGAGACCGGGACGGGTGTTGGGTCGGACGATCCGGCCTTTCTTCTCCAGGGTGAAACCGTGGTCGATGATGTCGTCGCGCCACGGCACGTCGTTGGTGACGGTTTCGCAGATGATGTAGCTCGGCTGGGCAAAACCGAATTCCAGAGACGCGGCGGTGCTGACCGGACCCTGGGGATTGTGCGGCGCGAGGGCGATGCGATAGGCGTCGGCGAGGGCGGCGATGCGACGGGCCTCGGTGAGACCGCCACAATGGGTGATGTCCACCTGGCAAACCTCGCAGGCCCGGGCCGCAAAGAGATCGCGAAACGCGGCCGAGTTCGTGACCCGCTCCCCGGTCGCAATCGGGGTGGTGACGGAGGCGTTGATCATGGCCAGTCCGTCGATGCTTTCCGGCCAGCAGGGTTCCTCGAAGAAGTAGAGTCCACAAGGCTCCAGGGCCTTGGCGAACTGCAGACCCATCGCCGGGGACGGGCGCGCGTGACAATCCACCATGATGTCGATGGCATCGCCGACGGCTTCCCTCATCGCGGCCACGGCAGCTTCCGCGGCGCGGATCGGTTGGAGCCCCTCGATCGGCATCGTCGGGGGAACCGCCATCGTTTTGAAAGCGGTGTAGCCGTCCTCGACCGCCTGCTGGGCGAGCTCGGCAAAGCGTTTCGCGTCGTCCGCCGCGGTGCGATAGAAATCCTCCAGCTTGCCGCCACCGAGATGGCAATAGGTCCGTACGTAGTCCCGCACCGGGCCGCCCCAGAGTTGGGCGCAGGGCAGATTCGCCACTTTTCCGAGAATGTCCCACAGCGCCAGATCGATCCCGGCGATGGCAGTGGCCCGGACCACGCCGTGACCGTGCCAGAAATGCTGCCGATACATCATCTGCCAGAGATGCTCGACCCGCCGGGGATCCTCGCCGATGAGCAGGCTGGAAATGTCCTCGATCGCCCCGACCACGCTCTTGGTGTGCCATTCCAGGGTTGCCTCGCCCCACCCGTGGAGCCCCGGCTGGTCGGTGATGACCTTGACGAAGATCCAATTCCGCATCCGGGCGTGGCAAACGTGGGTTTCGATGGCGGT
>JAGROX010000498.1 GCA_020440025.1 Verrucomicrobiia bacterium | reverse complement strand
GTCATGTGGATTCTCGGACCGCCACCACCGGACCCGGGCCGGGGACGGTTTCCTTCATCACGGCCACCAAGAATGCGTTCGAAGATCGAGTCCGGGTGACCTGGCAGCCGGCATCCTCGGCCGTCCAATACCGCATCTTTCGAGCAACGGTTCTGGATTTCGATTCCGCGACCATGCTGGGAACAACGACGGCGACCTTCTGGAACGACACCTTGGCTGTCCCCGGTATGACCTACTACTACTTCGTCACTGCCATCGACGACCAGGGAAAGGAAGGGTATTACGACGACTCTAGGGACCAGTTTTACAGTGATGGCAGGCGAGCCTCCAGCCCGCTCAATGGAAAATCGGTACCGGTGAGAGGCAAATCGGACTTCGAATTCAGCCAAGACGGCAACAGCATAGTGGTGACCTCCTACCATGGATTCGTGGAGCGTTATTCCATCTCCAGTAAGCGCATCGCCGCCAGCTACCTCACTGGCGGATTGCCGATCGGGGTGGATTACGATGCTTCGCAGAATTTCGTTTTTATTGGCGATAGCGCCAACGGTGTCTATGGGAATGGGCGCGTTGTTCGAGTTCATCTCGGGACCGGGGCGGAAACCTCTTTTTCGCTCGGTGATGATTCAGGATCTGGAGATCGGATTCGAGGGAATGACACGCTTGTCCTGCCGTCAGGGGAGGTGTTGGTCTCCGAGTTTTTCGGAGGGCGCATCCAGGGGCTCAACTCGGGGAGCGGGGCATTGCGGACCTTGGTTGACGACGATGGATTTACCTCGCATTTCGCCTCGACTCCGGACAAGCGCCTCGTTGTCCTGTTCGATGGCGGAGCGTTTCGAACCTACGATGCGGATTCCGATACCTTCGGCCCGGTTCGCCAGGTCAGTCAGGCTTCGTTCAGGATGGGCTATACTTCAGTCAGTCGTAGCGGAGACTTGATCGCCACCAATGGTTCCGACGGGTGGTCAGATTGGGAGGGAGTCAGGGTGTATTCTCCAGAGGGAAATCAGCTTGCCTCGCTGAGCCTGGATGCACGAGGTGTGGCGTTCTCACCATACTTGGACGAACTCTACGTTTTCGTCCCGGCGACTTCGGAGGTGGTGGTTTACGACACCGATACCTGGCAGGAGACTGGCCGCATCTCCATCGGGGTGGCGATCGCTTCCGGACTCTATAGTTTCGAGCAGGGGGCTCTGCGCGTCAGCCCCAACGGCAAGAAGTTGGGGATTTCGGGAGAGAATGAAATTCGGCTCGTTGACATCTCCGACAGGTTTCCTCCGGCTCTGCCTTCCATACCGACGGGTCTGACGGCGACGGATGATCGGAACGATGGCGTCCAGCTTTCCTGGTCTCCAGCGACCAATGCCTGGAGCTACTCGATTCTTCGGGGAACAAGTCTCGATCCCGCAGATGCCGTCGAAATCGCCAACGACTTGAACGGAACTTCCTTTTTCGATTCCACCGCCAGCCCCGGAGTTCCCTATCATTATTGGGTGAAGGGAGTGAATCCCCTGGGTTCCAGCGATGTGGGAAACAGGGCTGCGGGAAGCGTGGTCGTCGGCCCCCTGATCCAAAATCAACCGGCGTCGCAAGCCATCGTCATCGGGAGTCGCCTAGAACTGATGGTGACCGCATTGGCGCAAGAAGGGGGGCTTTCCTATGCCTGGTATCTGGGCGAAGCGGGCGATACCTCTGCTCCAGTGGGGGCGGATTCTCCGGTCCTGACGATCGATCCGATACTGGCCGATGGCAGCTATTGGGTCCGAGTGAGTGACGATGCCGGAAGTATCGATTCGCAGGTGGCGGTGATCGATGCCTTCTTCCAGGTGCCCGGAAACGTGTCGGCGAGTCATGGTCTTTTCCCCGACCGAATCCGTATCACCTGGCAGGACGTGGCCGGCGCCCAGAACTATCGGGTTTGGCGTTCTTCGACCGGGAGTTTCGCGGGCGCGGTGTTGTTGGGGGAAGCGAGTGAGCCGGTCTTCGAGGACACCGGAGCCGTCGGGGCGACCGATTACACCTATTTCGTGATGGCCATCGATGGAGGTGATGAAGAGAGCGGCCTCTCCCAGGTCGGCGATTTTTCTTCGGGGCGCCTGGCCGATAGTGTGCCAGATGCCGGACTGGTGCCGATTCGAGATGCCGTGGACGCGGTTTTCGATGAAGCGGGAACCACACTCTACGTTCTGGGATCCAATGGCATCGTCGATGCATTTGAGGTGGGAACAGGGAGTTGGCTCCGATCGTTCTACCTCGGCGGGTTGCCAACGGCGATCGATATCGATCCCCTGTCCCAATTTCTGCTGGTATCGGATGGTCGGTTGAACGGTGGCCTCGGAGTGGTCCGAAAAGTTGCTCTGGCTGACGGCCAGGTGTCCGAGTGGACCTATGCTCCTACCGGTAGCGAGCTCGGGCCCGGAGCGATCCGAAGTCTTGCCGCGAACCTGGCCCTGGTCTCCGGAGGTTCCGCGGGAACCGGCGCGATTCCCCTCCGTTCGCTCAATCCTTCCTCAGGGCAGTTTGTCGTCATGAACAGCACCGTGATCGGTGCCGGACTGGATCCGGACGCGAGTATAGTCCGGAGCACGACCCGAAGCCACGCGCTCATCCTCGACACCTCGGCATCGACGCCCAGCTGGATCCGCTACAACACGGCGTCGCGGGTATTCGGCTTGCGTAAGTCGCTACCTTCCTTGCCCAGATGGGGAGCCATCAGCGAGGGGGGCGGCATCATCGCAGTCAGTTCGGGTTTCGAGGCGCAGTTCCTGAATCAAAATGGGACCTTGTTGCACGCATGGAACGAGCCCGCCCTGGGCTTGGCTTTTTCACCCGTGCTTCCCTACGGGTTCGTGGCCGACCCGTTGCAGGATGTGGTTC
>JAGROX010000156.1 GCA_020440025.1 Verrucomicrobiia bacterium | reverse complement strand
CCTTCGGCAATGCCATGCGAGATCCAGCGCTGCACATGTGCGCGGGCAACATGACCCTCGGCATCCAAACCGCCGCCGAACAACTCAGCAAACGCGGCTACCGCCGCATCGGGGTCGCGGTGACGCAGTGGATCGTGAATCGCTCTCAGTTTGGCTACAGTGGCGGCTTGTTTCACTGGCAGCAGAGCCTGCCTCCGGAGGATCGAGTGCCGCTGCTGCTTTTTCCCAGCAACGACATCAGCCAGGGCTTCGACGCGTTTGCCGGATGGATGCAAGACCACCGACCGGATGCCGTCATCACCTTTGACACCCATGTGCCCGGCTGGTTGAGTCATCTCGGTCTCCGGGTGCCGGAAGACATCGGGTTTGTGGCGCACGATTGGACGCCGAAGATGCCCGGGCTCGCCGGCATCTATCAGCGCCGCGATCACCTCGCCGCTGCCGCTGTGGATCTGCTCGTGGCTCAACTCTCGCAGCACGAACACGGCGTGCCCGATGTGCCACGCCAGATCATGATCCCTCCACAATGGGTGGACGGACCGAGCGTCCGGGACGTTGATTCGACTCTCTAGGCCGCGCCCAGCAATCGGCTCAACTTGCGCCGAACCTTCTGGTGCAGCGGCATCCTCCACGACTTTGCCCAATGGTGAATCGCGTAGGTGTTCTCGGTGATGTCGAGATGCATCAATTGGGCATTGCCCGGGATCTCGTTGTAGGGATTGAACGGGTAGAAGAACTCTGGAGGGAACACCTCCACCTTCTCCGGATGCGTGGAGAAGACCTTGGTGCAAACTTCCGGCGCAATCAGAAATGGTTGCTTGGCGTTGAATCGATTCACCATCAGGTCGAGACAATGTTGCAAAAAGGGATGACCCGCCTCGGCGCCGAGAATGCCGCTATTCAAACGACCGGGGCGTTCTTCACCAAGAAAACAAGAGAGTTCCAGAAGCGGATCCAGCGGGCGAACGATTTCGAAATCGGTGTCCAGATAGACGCCACCGAATTCATGAACCTTCTGCAGGCGAACAAAATCGGAAACGAAGGCCCACTGCTTGTTTTTGATGAAATGCGCAATGAAAGGATGCTCGAGATCGATATTGTCCTCGTTCCAAAACTTCACTTCATAATCGGGGCAATGACGCTCCCAACTCAATTGGCATTTTTCGGACAAGGCGCACAAAGGTCGTCCGCCAAACCAGCAGTAGTGGAGAATTTTTGGGATCATGGCTGTCTCAATTTCTGTTTTCTACCATCGTCCGATGGCATTCATTAAAAGATCTCTTCATTCGCAGGCCAGTTGCACGTCCCCTCTCCTCCCGACAACATCCCTTCCGATTGGCAGGTCGTTGTCTGAACTCGCGAAGCAATCGACGACTTGAGCCACCAGTCGCCAGCCCGGAACGAGAGCGATCCCCAGAGCCAGTCCGACATACATCAGCTCCATTCCGGAATAGAGAAGTCCAGAGACACCCAAGGTCAGGCTGATGGCCAGCCCCTGAATGACGGGGGCGACGGTCTGGGAAAGCTTTCCTGACCCGATCAAGATGTAGCGATTCACATCTCTCCATCCCAGCATGGCCAGGAAGCCCATCTGAGCAGCAAAAAGTCCCCGGCCCAACTGGAACTCGGCCCCATAGAGCTTGGAAACCAGAAACGGTCCCAATCCGACCATGAAGGCCGTCCCCAGAATGATGATCACCCCATAGAAGGCATAGAAACGCATCGCCGCCGTCTTGATCCAATTTCTGTCGCAATGGATCTTCGCATTGATGGATGCCGTCCAGAACGGCCCTCCCACCGTTTCCAAAATGCGTCGAAAAATTGCCGTCAGGGTGACGAACACCTGATAGATGGCGACTTCCGATGGACCGAGAGTCCGGGCAACGAGAAAGCCACAGGCGGTTACTTCAAGGAGAAAGACCAGATCCGTGGTGGCCGAAAAGGAGATCCCGTCGATCCATAGTTTCTTGAGCGTTTTCTTTTGGAAATAGGTCTTTTTGGCGATGAGGTAGGGACGTTTTTTCCAAAGAAAATACGTACTGATCAGTCGCGCCAGAATGTTGGGCAAGAAAGTGGCCAACAGAAGAAAAGGAATGCTGGGGAAATAGTTGAGTCCGAAAATGATGATGACAGCCCCAAGAATGTTTCCGATACAGGAGAATCCATTGACCAGATAGGCCTCCAGATACCCCTGACGGACAGCGTCCGTATGCCACATCATGATTTCGGAGGCCAGCAGCGCCAGACCAATCATGAGAGCAGTATGCATTTCATCCTGCCATGGCAAAAAGCCCGCGCCAAAGATGAGATCGATGGGCACAAGGGAGAAAATCGTTCCCAGCAACACGCTGCAGACCAGCGCCAGAGACACGACCAACATCGCTCCGTGCTGATAAAAATGGCGTTCACGACTGTGTCGGTGCTTCGCGGAAGCCTCAGCCATGGATCTGGTGAGGGATGGGCCGACTCCGAATTGCAACAATGTCAGGGTAAAGATGGTCAGCGAAACCGTGGAGTAGATGCCAAACTCCTCTCGACCTAGAACCCTCGCCGCCAGCGGCAGGGCGAGCAGTTGAATGAGAGATGAACTCGCCTTGGATGCGATGGCCGTGAACACCGCGTATTTGATCGTATTTCCCCTTTTCATGCCGGATAGCTGCTCTCAAGCAAAATGGGAAGCTCCCACCGATGCCCCAGTTCGAAATCAAACTCGACCGGACTGACTCTGAATCGACCTTCGGCAGGATTGAAGGTCAGCTCACTGAAGTAGACTTTCCCCGAAACCGCATAGAGGTCCACGCGCACAAAGTTGAAACCCTGGCTCAATTTCAACGCGACTGATTTCATCTCGGCAAAAATCTCCTTTGGCGGCAGACCACCCGATGGCAAGGGGCATCCGCGGTATTTGACCGCTTGCCCCGATCGCGAAATGGGCCGCATCTCCGAGTCAAAAAACCCACATTCCACCCGACCACCATCTTCTCTTTTGATGATCTCCATCAGGATTTGAGGAACGCCGGAAACACTGCCAAATACGAAGAATTTGTATTCGATGAGTCGCTCCCTTTGCTCGGGATCAGCAAGCCGTTTTTCGATCAGGATCTTCGACGGAATCTTCTCGTACCACCATTCGTTGGTTGATCTTCCGTAGCCGGTTCTGGAATCCACTGATCGACAAGCCGCAACGGCCATCTGGTGGTTGTTTTCCTTGATGATGAAAGCAGAACCAGAATCATCGTTTCGTTTGATGACGACATCGTCTCCAAACGCGACAAGGGCTTCGGCGTCCACCTTGTCGCCGGAATACATCAGTGGAATCAGGTACTGATCTCCGATCTGATCGGCGACATAGTCCCTGACCTTGAGCTTATCACTCAGGCTAACGAGCCTATCGTCCCGCTCCCTCAGCTTCCGTGCATGAAGCTTTTCACAAAATGATACGGGATCATCGAAATTCGGCCAGTATCCCAACTGAAAGAAAAACAGAAGCTTCTCTTTCAGCAAGACAGGGATCGGCGCGGATCTGATCGATCGCTTGGCAGCCTTTTTGATCATGTGGGAAAGTCGCCTCATCGTCCCACAGCCATTTTCGCAATCTCCCCCATGCACCTCAGCATCTTGTAAAGCTGCGCTGGAATGAACCGAGGTTCGTGAAGCTCGATGATATTCCAATACGAGAAGATCCCTTTGAGTCGATTTCGGCTCATCTGCCCGGCGTGGGTCCGGTGACAGCTGGTGACCGCGTCCAGTTTCCCCATCTTTCCACCGCTCCGGATGAAACGAATGATCATCTCGAAATCCACCTTCAAAGGAAGATCTTCCCGATACCCACCGATCTCGGTGATCATCGATCGACGATAGATGACGCTGGAGTGTTTGAAGGGTAGCACTGGCCTCACCATCAGAGTGGCGATGGGAAAATGAGAATTGGTGAACGCCGGATAATGGCTCCTCTTCCGCATTCCGGAGTGAGCGTTGAAAACGATGGTGTCGGCAAAAATGAAATCGAGCGAACGATCCTTGGAAATCATCTCTCGATATTTGAGCAGAGTATCCTTGAGGAATAGGTCATCGGAATCCAGCACCGCGATGTATTCGGAAGTCGCCAGCGCATTGGCCCGGTTCCTGGCGGCGGAAACCCCCAAGCGCTCCTTTCCGGAGAAAATCCGGAGCTGCGGCAACCGATCTTGATAGCCTTTCAGAATCTCAAGAGAGCGATCATCAGAAAAATCGTCGTAGTAAATGATCTCGTCGGCCGGATCGACCTGATCTACCAATGAATCGAGCATCTCAACGAGGTGAGAACCCGGATTCCGTCCCGCAATCACCACCGAAATCGTTGCCCGCGGCCGGGTAGCTACCGCCCTGTTCGGGTGGACAACCGGGATGCATACCCCGGGATGAATCTGTGCTTGGGATGCTTTCAATAGATTCCTGAATTTGCAGGGTTCAAAGAACGGAACGATCCGGTCCTACCAAAGACGACTGTCCACCAACCGCTTTTGCGATTGGCTGAGTCGGTCATTTGCGAGGGGGCAGCCTCAAGACAGCGGTTCAGATTCATGGATCAGTTCGCGGCGAATGGGTTGAAAAACTGAATTGCAACAGATGGAGACAGCGGACTTAACCTTCTAAATTATGGGAATTCAATTTTTTTCTCGAAAAATCAGGATTTTTTCATTCGTTTTTGCGGAACTCTTTAATTTTGAATCTTAATTTATGGAAATTGCAGATTTCTCCAATTTCCTCTGGAGTTTTCTATTTTCTCAACTATCATCCTCATAATTGCGCCAACTTTCAGAAATGAAAAATCGATTTTGAGTTGCCGCTATCCGTTCATTCACAACCGCAGACAAAAGATGATGCCTACTGATCAGTCTTCGCTCTCCTCTCACTTCTACGTTAGTGACCTGGTTCACATGGCCCGCCGCTATTGGAAGGTCTTGTTCATCATCCCGGCAGTGATCGCCATCGCCGTGCTGGGATACGCGGCGTTTGGGACAAAATACTACGAAGCCACCGCCTCGGTTTACATGGACCCCAGTTTTGGTCACCGAATCCAGACGGAATCCAATGGCAGAGAGCCTCAAATGCAGGAGGACGAAGAAGCGCTCTTCTCCATGGAGGAAACCATCTGCTCGGGACCGATGGTATTGAGGGTTCTGGAGAAACTGAATCTCGCCGAGGATGAAGACTATCTGCCGAAATCCATCCTCAGCAGGAAGAAAGGTGAGGAAGAGGTGTCCGATTCAAGATTGATCGACTCGGTTCAGGATCGCTATCGGGCGGAGTTGATCAATGCGACCCGGATCCTCAAAGTGCATGCCCGCGACACTTCTCCCGAAAGGGCCTCGATGATCGCCAAAACGTTCATCTCGGAGTTTGTCGTCTTCCTTCAGGAACATCGAATCGAAAGCGAGAAGGCCCTGAAGGCAAGCCTCCTCGAGCAATCTGAGCAGGTTCGCGAAAGAGCGATCAAAGCCGAACAGGAACTCAACAGTTTCCGAACCCAACAACCAGATTTCCTGGTCGAACAGGACAGCAACATCTTCATCCAACAGATGCAGGATGTCGGCTCTGAACTCAGCAGCACGAACTCCCAACTGATCAAACTGAAGAGCCTCCTCGATGCCTTGGATCAGATCGACCCGAAAGAGAACCCGATGAGGATCTTTACTCTCTCGAAAGGCGAGTATGCGGTGGATTTGGATGGCGTCATCGCTCAATGGGCATCCGCTCAGACCCATCTGGAGGAAATGAAAGAGCGCTACGGTCCGACTCATGGCGAGTATCGCGCCGCCTTGAACGGATTCACCAGTATTGATGAATCCATTCGGAAGCATGCCGAGGAGATCAAGCTATCCACCGGATCCAAGTATGCTCAACTAACTCAGCAAAAAGAGACACTGACTCAGGAGATGGCTGAGCTCCGAGAGCGCTTCAACTCTTTCAAACTTGCCGGTGCCGAGTTCCGGGGCTTGGACGGAGCCGTGGAGCGGGAGTGGGATGCCTATGACCGGATCAATCAACGCATCCTCAATCTGACGGACAACGCAGAGGTCAGCCCGAATCTGGCAACACCTCTCGGAAGTCCCATCGTCCCCTTCAAATCGACCAAGAAGGAAATGATCTCAGCCGCCGCCGCAGGCATGGTGCTCTCAGTCGGATGGATCGTGGTCGTGGCCGCCGCCCTCGTGTTCCGCGGACTCCCGTTCACCTCAAACCGACAGGTGCAGGATATCCTCGGGGTCCCGCTGGTCGCCACCTTGAGAGAGGGCGATGAATACGCCTCGGGAAGCCTGGCCTCGCTTCCGATGCTGACGGATTCCCGGCGAATCGTTTACCTTACCTCTCCCGACGCACGGCAGGGTTCCCCTCATGTTTGCCGAATGGTTGCCAATGCCTTCCTCGACAAGGATCAGGAGGTCACCGTTTTCCGCATCTCGGATACGCCTCAGGAAGAGAGCCATCGAAATAAAATGGCCCAGTTTGATATTGTCGACATTTCCACCTCGAAAACAGACTTCAGGGAACTGAAGCGAAAGATCGAGCAATTCTTGAATGATCACCCCCGCCAGAACGTGCTCATCGACTCCACTGCCATCAGCGATCTGGAAACGAAGCTCGCCCTGTCACGGATTGCTGACTCAGCCGTGGTCATCGTCAGTGAAAACGGCATTACCCGGGGACAGGTGGAGCAATGGTTCCACCGTCTGAAGAGCGAGATGAAGAACGTTCTGGCGCTGTATCAGACGCAGACGTTTCTGCCTGAAGAAGCCCCGCTCGCGCTTCCCGAAGTCACCATGGCCGACCTGGTTCCTCAAACCGCCTAGATTTCGGAGTGAGCACTGCTGCGACACATCATCATGCCACCTCGATGGTGGGAGGACCGTCTCTGACTTCGTTGAGACTGCCGTCCCTCTATCATCTGGTGCACAATGGAGTGATCCTGGCACAGGCGTTTCTGGTCCTGATCGCCTCCGTCCTGCCCTCTGTGGGTGGGCCTGCGATTTTGGATCGCATGATGGATCTGATCTTCGCGGGCTATCTGGGACTTGTCCTCATCAAGTGCCTTCTTCAAAAACCGACCTTCCGCCTGCTCTGTGGGCTCGCCCTGATCGGAGCCTATGGATGTGCTGGCCTGGTGGAATCCTACCTCAACCACAATCTGGGGGGATTCATGTATGAAGGAAAAATGTTCGTTTCGCTGGCACTCTTCATCTGCCTGCTGGATGAACGCCCCACGATCTCTGAACGCTCAATCCGTCTGCTGTTCTATTCCTTCATCATCGCTTCCTGTGTCTTCTTGGTTCTGAATCCCGGCAAGCGCCTCCACCTGGTCAACGAGAGCAACTACCTCTGTATGTATGTGGGAATCGCGATGTTCTCCTACATGTCCTACAAAGGCCGCCAACTGAGGTTGCGCACGGTGATTGGACTGGGAATCTTCACGCTTTTCCTGATCATCACATCCCAAAGTCGGACGGGAGCCGGATTCCTCGCCCTAGCCTGGCTCGTCTATTTCTGGGAACGCTTCGGTTTGCTCATGGCATCCCTTTCGGCCATCGCGCTGGTGGGATTTGCTATCGTCGCCGGAGCCATCGCCATTGCGGTCGACGCGCCCATCGTATCCCGATTCGAAGAGCTGAAGAATCCGAGCAAGGTCGATCGAATGATCTACCTGATTGAGGCCAAAAAGATCGTTGAGAGGCGCTCCATCAATGAAAACCTGCTCAGGCTCTCATTCTCCGAACCGGTATCAACACGGGTGGCGGATGACATGAAATGGCTGACCAGTAAGCACCGGGAAGGCACGGAGGAGGGGCAGCTCTATCCCCATCATTTTCACCTCGCCTATCTGCGACTCTTGGTAGGTCACGGATTCGTCGTGTTCCTCCTTTTCATTGTCGCCCTCCCCTTTGTTTGGAGGCACAACCGCTATCTGGCTCTGGGATTGGGGATCTGCTCTCTCTCCATGTCGGTTCCCTATCTTTCCCTCTTTTTCGGCTCCCTGCAGATCGCCATGGCATTCCCCACGGCCAAACCAGCTTTCAGAAAAACGTCAATCTCCAACTAGATGATTACGGTAATCAACGATCGCACTCGTGCGGAATTTCAGTTTCGTCGTGGCGAAATCCACGCCTTTCTCAATCCCTACACCTATCTCAAGCTGCGAGAGAATCCCCGGACACTCGAGCACTTTGATCAAGTGCATTTCGACGGGATCTCGCTCTGTCGGATCTACTCCTGGTTAGGCCTGAAAACGGTCGCTCGTCGAAGCTTCGACATGACCTCTGTCGCCAAAGATGTGTTCGAACTTGCGGGCCGAACCGGCAAGCGTGTTGCCTTTGTGGGAACGGAGGAAGGTGTGATCGATGATGCCGTCGAGACACTGCAGCAGACATTCTCGCTGAATGTCGCCGCAAAGCGCCACGGATTCTTCTCGTCGGAAGAAGAGATCCGGGACTACCAGCGCCATCTCCTCGACATCAATCCCGACATTGTCATTGTCGGGATGGGAGCGGTTCGTCAGGAAAAGTTTCTGGCTCAACTTCAGGATCTGGGATGGAACGGAACTGGGTTCACTTGCGGAGGATTTCTTCATCAGACCGCCGCGCGTCTCAACTTTTACCCCCCTGTCTTTGATCGATTGAATCTTCGGTGGGTCTATCGAATCTGGAAGGATCCCTACGTTCTCCAAAGGTATCTGTTGGATTACCCGAAATTCCTCCTTCTGTTTGCCAAAGACTATCTCGACTGGCGCCGATCTCACCAATCTCAGAGGGGCACGAACGACGGTGTCGAAGAACACCGCCCCCGGATGGGTTCCCATTCCAAACTGCCAGCGGCTCCTGAAGCCCTGATGGCCGTCAAAAGGCCTTCTGAGCATGAGGCGCAAGCCGGAGTTCGGGTTTGAAACAAAGCGACCTGACAGGGTTAGGTCACTGATCATACCCTGTTCAATGGATGCGTGGAGAAATGAGTTTTCTTCTCGCCGCAATCATCGGGTTCCGGCAATATTCCCTGCGCTGGTTCACCTTGAAATGAAAACTTGTCTCCTGATCGCAATGGGGCTGACAGCCGTCACAGGATTGGCTGCTGAAGACCTCGTCACCCCGGTGATGACAAATGACACTCCCGCCGCTGGCAAGCGGGTGCGGCAAATCGCGCGCGAATATGTCGGGACTGAGGTTTACCACTCTCTTTACCTACCCGTCGACTGGAAGCCCGGCGGCAGATATCCCGTCATAGTCGAATACACCGGAAACAAGTTCCCCCCGGGCCAAGGCAGTGGCGAGGTGAAGGACGCCAATCTCGGCTACGGCATGAGTGGCGGCCGAAGCTTCATCTGGGTGGTCATGCCCTACGTTCAGGAGGGACGAAAAGAGAACGCCGTCACCTGGTGGGGCGACAAGCAGGCGACGGTCGACTATTGCAAAACCAACCTGCCCCGGATCTGCGATCAATTCGGTGGCGATCTCGACAATCTATTCGTATGCGGATTCTCCCGAGGAGCTATCGGTTCCAGTTACATCGGCTTGGCCGATGACGAAATCGCCGCCTTTTGGAAGGGAATGTTCACCCACGATCACTTCGATGGACAGAAAACCTGGGGCTATCCCGACAGTGACCGTGAATCAGCTCTGAAGCGCCTTGCCAGGCTTCGCGGTCGGCCCGTCCTGATCTGTGGGCAACATGCCAGTGCGGTGCGCGACGACTTTCTGAAAGACCACCTCGATCTCGCCGAGTTCACCTTTCTGGATGTGCCGACGACGGAGATTTTCGACATTCCCGAAGGGCCCTATATCCACCCGCACACCGACCTGTGGATGCATCGCGAAAGCGAACAACGCAAACAGGCGCGCGCTTGGTTGCAGTTGATACTGGCTCGCCGAGAGGCCAAAAAGTGATAGGCCTCTTTGCGTGCAAATCATGCCAACACGTCCTTGATGACGTGTCCATGGACATTGGTCAGCCGTCGTTCCAAGCCGTTGTGATAGTAGCTGAGGCGCTCGTGATCCAGCCCCATCAGGTGAAGGATCGTCGCATTGAAATCGTAGACTTCGACCGGGTCGACCGCCGCTTTGGCACCGAATTCGTCGCTCTCTCCGTAGCTGAACCCCTTCTTTACCCCGGCGCCCGCAAGGAAACAGGTGAAGGCATCGGGATTGTGATCGCGCCCGGTGCCATTGCCTTGGAGAAAAGGCATCCGTCCAAATTCGGTGGCCCAGACGATGAGAGTGTCCTCGAGCAAACCGCGGCGTTTCAGATCGCGAATCAGTGCGGCGGTCGGTTGATCCATGATCTCGGCCTGCATCGCATGAGTCTCGAGAATATTGGAATGCGAATCCCAGTTGGTGATACCATTGCCGCCGGACGGGTCGCTGCCGTTGAATAGCTGGACGACCCGCACCCCTTTTTCGATGAGACGCCGCGCCAGGATGCAGTTCTTGGCATACTCCCTCTTGAGTTCCGAGCCCGTATCGGTGCCGTATTCTTTGTGGATTGATTCCGGCTCAGCCGTCAGGTCCATCATGCTGGGAACCGAGAGCTGCATCTGACCCGCGAGTTCGTAGCTTGCGATCCTGGCCGCGAGATTGGCGTCGTTGGGATAGCGCTCCAAATGTTTTCCGTTGAGACGCTTCAGCAGATCGATAGTCGACTTGTCATCCGCGGCGGAGAGGCTGGCGGGTCGACCGAGATTCGCCGGAGGGTTCTTGGCATTGAAGTCGGTTCCCTGAAACGCAGCCGGCAGAAAGCCATTGCCGAAATTGTTCTTACCCGAACGCGCCAACCCACGGGGGTCATTGATGGCGACAAAGGCGGGGAGATCCTGACAGGAAGAACCGAGGGCATAGGTGACCCACGCACCAAAGGAAGGAAAGCCCTCCATGGTGAAGCCGGTGTTCATGAAGTTCTCGCCCTGCGGATGGGCGCTGGTCTGGGTGTGCAATGAATGGATGAAGCAGAAATTATCCGCCAGTGCTCCGAGGTTGGGAAGCAGGTCGGAGGTCATTTTGCCACTCTCGCCACGTGGTTTGAAATCCCAGAACGGCTTGGCGATGTTTCCCGTCGTCCCCTCGAAAGTGACTTCGGGAATGCCGGGCGGTTTCTGACCGTGAAACTTCGCGAGATCGGGCTTGTAGTCGAAGGTGTCGACATGACTGACCGCGCCCGGGCAATAGATCACCAGCACCTGCTTGGCGGCGGCATCAAAGTGCCCGTTTCTTGGTCGGTAGGGATTGTCAGGATCGATCTGCGGCCGGATCGGTGTTTTTCCACTGAAGGAAATCGGGTCGTCTTCGGCGGCCAGCAGCTGGGCCAATCCGAGTCCGCCAAGTGAGAACGCCGTGTTCTTCATGAAGCCGCGCCGATCAAGCAATTTGCGGCCGTGAGGGGTGAGGTTTTCAGGATTCATGGCTTCAAAGGGCAGCGGCTCATGGCAGGAAGGCGTATTCGTTGGAATTGATCAGGCTGCGGCAGACAAGAGAGAGGTCGACGGGAAGGCACGCCGCGAGTTCGTCGGCGTCGGGTCCACGAGTCAGCAGGAGTTGGAAGACGCGGCGCACCTGGGCTTCCTTGTCGTCGCCCGCTTCTTTCTGCGCCCGCTCGGCAATGAAGTTCGATTGCTCTACGACAAAGTCGCTGTTCATCAAGTTGAGGGCCTGCAGAGGGGTCGTCGAAACCGGACGTGTCGCTCTGACCTGCCCGCAATCCGGAAAATCGAAAGCGGTGAACATGCGGTCATCGACCCGGCGCATCCGCTCCTGATAGATCATTCGACGCCAGGTCTCCGGGCCGTGATTGTTCACGACCTCCCATTGGGCGTAAGTCTTCTTTTCGTTGTGAATCCGAAAACTGCGACCGCCAAGTGAAGGATCGAGCTTGCCGGAAGCCTGGAGAATGCCGTCTCGAATCACTTCGGCCTCCACCCTCTGCGGCGGGTAACGCCAAAGCAGTGCCGCGCCAGCGTCGGCGTTCAGTCCCGCTTCGCTGGGCAAGCTGGAACGACGAAACGCATCTGACATGACGAGAAGTCGAATCATGGATTTCATCGACCAGGGAGCCGATTCGGTCACGGTGGGGCGGACGAATTCCGAGGCAAGCCAGTCGAGCAATTCCGGGTGAGTCGGAGGTGCTCCCGCCGCACCAAAATCGGCGGCAGTCGGGACAATGCCGGTTCCGAACAAGTGCAGCCAGATCCGATTAACGATGACTCGGGAGGTGAGCGGATGCTCCGGACGCACCAGCCATTTCGCGAAACGTAACCGGCGCTCTGATTCGGGCGATGCGGAATCGAGGCCGAGATCTCCCTCCAGAATTTCAAACCCGGCAGGCATCACTTCGTCCCGAGGATTCTCCGGACTACCCCGATGGAGCACGTGAGTGACGACCGGCTTTTCAAAACGTCCCACGAAACTGTGCCGCGGACCTTCCTCGCTGATCCTGGCAATGAGTTCATGAAGCCGCACCGCCGCCTGCTTCATCCCGGGCTTCTGCTTCAGCAGTTCCCGGGCCGAGGCGGTCTTGCCCACTTCCTTGAAGCTTCCGTCAGACTGTTGCGCCGAGATGCGGTATCCCGGAAATCCTCCCCCGCCCTTTTTCTCGAGGTAATCGGTCTCAAAGTAATACTCGCGGTTGTTGCTGAAACGGAAGCGATTCACTTCCTGAGTTTCGGCGAAATGAACCTCCACCCAGGGTTTCTCCTTGCTGTCCTTTGGTGCCCTCGATTTCCAGACCATGGTGCCGAATTCTCCGTCGTTGGCTCTCCCGACCAGGCTTCCGGCGTCCGCCATTTCGGGATCCTCGACCAACTTGGTGCCGACCGAAGCCAACGCGAGATTGGCGTTGTAATCAGCCGGTCCGTAGACTTGCAGTTCATCGATGAAAACAGCAGGCCGATCGAACTCGATTCGCAACACCGCCGTCCTAGTTGCTGGAAATTGCATTTCGGTGAATCCACCCCAGTCCTCTTCCCATTGTCCGGCTCCTTCCCGCAGGGCACTTCGAACCCGGGACATCTCGGCGCGGAGTTCCCTGGCCCGCTGTTGGCGTGGATGATCTTCGGAGAACTCCGGGTAGCGACCTCCGAATTCAACCCCCTGAAAAATCGCCGTGAGGGAGTAATAATCCTGGATCGAGATCGGATCGAATTTGTGATTGTGACAACGGGCGCACCCCACCGTGACGCCGAGAACCGATGCACCGACCGTCTGTATGATCTCATCCATGCGATCCGCCCGCGCCTGGCGAATGGCGCTTGGCTCCCGCCCCACCGTCGCCGCCGGCACGTGCGGTCCCGCCACGAGGAATCCGGTGGCCTCGCCGACGCCGAGTTGGTCACCCGCCAATTGCTCGGTGACGAAGCGGTCATAGGGCACGTCTTCGTTGAAGGCACGGATCACATAGTCGCGGTAGATCCAGGCGTTCTTGCGATAGAGATTTGCCTCGGAACCATTGGTCTCCGCCCAGCGAATCACATCGAGCCAGTGCTGAGCCCAGCGTTCGCCGAAATGCTCCGAAGCCAACAACTCCTCGACCAGTCTCTCATAAGCCGAGTCGGCATCGACCGAAGACTCTTTGATGAACGACTCAACCCTGTCTGGTGTCGGAGGCAACCCTGTTAGGACGACTGAAACCCGACGAATGAGGGACCGGGGATCCGCCGGTCCGTTGGGCGCGATGCCCGCCTCCTTCAATCGAGCGGCGAGAAAGGCATCAACCGGCTTCGCCGCGTCGCCGGGAACCTCCGGGCGAACCACCGGGCGAACCACCGGCTGAAAGGACCACAGATCCGTCGTCAGGTGGTGCTCCGCGTCCATCTGCCCCGGCCACTCGGCGCCTTCGGCAATCCATTTCTCCACCAGGGCCACCTGCTCTTTGGTCAGCGGATCGCCCTTGGGCGGCATGATCATGTCGGGATCGCTTCCGTTGATCACTTCGATGAGATAGCTCCCTGCGGGATCTCCGGGCACCAGGGCGGCGATTCCGGAGTCTCCGCCTTTCAGCATGATCGCTCGCTGATCGACCCGGAATTCGGATCTCTGTTTGTCCGGACCGTGACAATCGAGGCAGGTCTCGGTCAGGATGGGCAGAATCTCCTTTTCGAAATCGACGGCGGATGCCTGTCGCAACGGCAGAGAAGCGCAGAGAACGGCGAAAACAGGGCTGAGACGGAGCAAAAAGGTCGTTTGCATCACCCCAACACTGCAGCAGAGAAAAAAAGCTAACAGGATATTTTTCAGAAAAACTCAACCCCGAGCACAGCTTTGTCTCGAAGCGACGTCGATGAAAACGTAAGGTTTCAAGCGTGGGAAAGACCTCCCCAATGGACCGAAACCACTGCCATGAACTCAGAGAATCCATCCCGTCCTCCGCTGCCGCCATTCACCCAGGAGTCCGCCATTCAAAAGATTCGCCTAGCCGAGGACGCCTGGAACTCGCGTGATCCGGAGAAAGTCGCCATGGCTTACAGCCCCGATAGCGTCTGGCGAAATCGGGCCGAATTCCTCCAAGGCCGGGAGGCGATCCGTGAGTTTCTCACCCGCAAATGGAACAAGGAATTGGAATACCGCCTCATCAAGGAACTCTGGGCGTTCACTGACGACCGCATCGCGGTGCGATTCGCCTATGAGTGGCGAGACGACTCCGGCCAGTGGTATCGTGCCTACGGCAACGAGAACTGGGAGTTCGATGAAAATGGCTACATGAAACGGCGCATCGCCAGCATCAATGACATGCCCATCGCAGAATCGGAACGCAAGTATCACTGGCCTCAGGGACGCCGTCCTGATGATCATCCGGGACTCTCGGAGCTGGGACTGTGAGGATGTGGAAGGACTCGCGCCATCCACTCAGCCACTTCGCGATCGGTTTGATTCGAACTCGCCGCCAGGGCGGCAATGACGCCCGATGCGTCTTCGGATCGATTCTGACTCAGCTTGAATTTTCCCTCGATCCGGGTGATCTCGATCTCAACCCCGACGATACCGTTCATCAAGCGGTCACGAAACTCCTCCGGCATTTCGCCGGACCAACGTCCTTCCTTTCCGACTTCGAAGTTCTCGATCAGGTCATACAGCATTTGCGCAAAACGATCATGATCCGTCACCAACCGCGGAACGCCATAGACATGCACGGCGGTGTAATTCCACGTCGGCACAGCTGGTTGGGACTCATACCAGGCGGGTGAAATGTAGGCGTGCGGACCGGTGAAGATCACCAACCCTTCCGAACCGCTTTCGAAATGACGCCACTGCGGGTTCGCCTTCGCCAAGTGAAAGACCAACGTGCCTTGGGGGCCTCGCCCCGCCTCCAGCAACACCGGGACGTGGGTGGCGTGGGATCTGGTGCCATCGTGGGTAACGATGGTCGCGAAGCTGTGGTCTCGAATGAAGGCCGCCAGCGTCGCGGGATCGTCGATCTGGAAGTGGTCTGGAGAATGCATCGGTTCAGAATCTCATCGACTCCCCTCATTCCGATTGAGAGGGCGATTTCGCCAATCCGGACAACCTGCCCAACTCCTCGGCGCTCAACGCCCGATCGAATACCGTCACGCCCCCGATCCAGCCGGTAAACCCGACGCTGCGGGAACTGTGGATGACGCGACCGATGGTGAACGGCCCGCCGCTTTCTTTGTCCTTAGGAGAATAGATTCCGTGCGGATACCACCAGGGATTCAGGCGTAGTCCCACGAGATCGCGACTGGCTTCCGCGAACTGTCCATTGGCCTCCTTTCGCAGCCTGATCTCGACTCGGGTATAACGATACTCACGCCACTCGACGCGCTCATCACCGGTTTCACGGAGAACTTTGACCGAAATGGGATTCTCCTCCGGCGGCAGGTAATACTGGTCCGCGGGAAAAGTGGGATCCTCTCCCTCCTGCATTCCGGGCATCCGGTGATAACAAGCCTGCAGATACGCTTGATGGGCCGATTTGAGCAGGCCGTCCTTCTTCGGATTCTCCTGCCAGCGGTCGCCGGAAACGCCATTGAGCCAGCCGGTGAGTTCATCGGTGGCAGCGTCAAAGGTCATGGCAAAACATTGCCACGAGGCGTCGAG
>JAGROX010000155.1:1720-24211 GCA_020440025.1 Verrucomicrobiia bacterium | reverse complement strand
CGATCATGCCATCTTTTTCCCACCTCTACAAAAAGGTCCCCGCGAGCGGACGTGAAAGTGGTGAGGCCCTTCCTTTGGAAGGCAAATTTGCTCCCGAAGAAGGTTTTGTGATTGTGCCAACTCCGGAAGCGGAAGCCTTGGTCGATTATCTCCTTTCTCGTCGTAAAGACACCCCGCTGCCGAATTCGATGAAGGTGGCGGTTCCTGCTTCGGCGGGAGCGACACCGGCCGAGGACTGATTTCTTCTGATAATTTCTTCCTACCATTTTTATTTATCTCGATCCGAGTCTCCGAACCAAGCGATGAGCGATTCCCAGGACCAGAACCTCGATTATGATGCCGAAGGCGGCAGCGTGGTGGACGTGCATGATGCCGTCCGTCGCGAGAAAGTCCTGCTTCCAACCGGGCAGGAGCCGCTGACTTTTGGACTCCTGATTCTGGCGGCCATCGTCCTCATTTTGGGAGCCGGATACTTTGGTGCCTATGGGAACCGCTTTTCGGACGACATCTATGTGACGAGCTATTACCACCCGGATGCGCGTCCGGCAGGTAAGGGCGGTGATACAGGCGGTGAAGAACTTCCCTGGATTGACCAATGGTTGGCCGGTGGCAAAAAGGTTTATGGCAACTGCGCCGTCTGTCATCAGCCAAATGGAGGTGGTCTGCCTGGCCAGTTCCCCCCTTTGACAGGATCGGATTGGGTGAGCGGAGGAACCGAACGTCTCGGGGCAATCATGCTTCACGGCATTCAGGGACCGTTCACCGTCAATGGGCAGTCATACAATGGGGCGATGCCTGCGTGGAATGTGCTTCCTGACAATCAGATTGCTCAGGTCCTCACATATATTCGCCACGAATTTGGCGGTTTGGCCGATCAACCCGAGGCGGTGGTCACGGTCGAGATGATCAAGGCGGCCCGTGATAAGTTTGCCGGACATACCGCGACTTGGACCGAAAGTGAATTGCTGGCGATACCTGCCGATGCCATGTTGCCTGGCGCTGAGATTGATTTGCAAACTGGCAAACCAATCGGGGGCGATTCAGGCGCGGCGGCTCAATAACAGGGGTGGTAAGAGCCGTATGGACACCGGATGTTGGAGATTCTTGAATTTTCGACCCCGCGGTTTCGCCAGTAAACTGACAGACGTAAACTAACAGAGACTTCTTCGCTGAATCAGCGCAATTTGAAATCATGAGTGCCGCATCCTCCACCCATCAAGGGGCAGACGCCTCGGGCCATGCCCACGACGAGCACGATCATCACGATCCGCCGTTCTGGAAAAAATATATCTTTTCGACTGACCACAAGGTCATTGGTCTTCAGTATGGATTTACCGCCCTCGTCTTCATGGCGTTTGGCTTTTTCCTGATGATGGTGATGCGTTGGAGCATCGCTTATCCGGATCGCGCGGTTCCGTTCCTCGCCGATCTTCCTTGGTTCCAGTCATGGCTCGATGCGGATGGCAAAGTCACGGGTGAGCTCTACAACATGTTCGGTGCCATGCACGGCACCATCATGATTTTCTTGGGTATCGTGCCGCTGGCTTTCGGTGCGTTTGGCAACTACGTCACCCCGCTCCAGATTGGCGCGCCTGATATGGCGTTTCCTCGCCTCAACATGGCGAGTTTCTGGTCCTATTTCATCGGAGGCGTTCTGATGTTCACCAGTTTCTTCCTTCCTTCTGGTTCTGCCAAGGTAGGCTGGACAAACTACTCGCCGCTGGCCACGACTACCGACCTCCAGTTCTCGGATATTTTCTGGACAGGGCAGACCCAATGGTTGCTGGCGATGGTTTTCCTGATTTCCTCCTCGTTGCTGGGAGCGGTGAATTTCATCACGACGATCATCAATCTCCGCGCCAAGGGAATGACTTGGATGCGGATGCCGTTCTTCGTCTGGGCCATGTTGGTCACTGGTTTCCTTCTGCTGCTTGCCTTCCCACCCTTGGAAGTGGCGGCCATCATGCAGTTGATGGATCGCATGGCGGGCACCAGTTTCTTCGTTCCGACCGGTCTTCATGTCGGGGGCATGCCGTTTGACGCTGCCGGCGGTGGCAGTCCGCTGCTCTATCAGCACCTTTTCTGGTTCCTTGGACACCCCGAAGTTTACGTGCTGATTCTTCCGGCTTTCGCCATTGTGGCGGAAATCCTGCCGTGCAACACCCGCAGACCGCTTTGGGGATACAAGACCATGGTCTATGCGGCGATGGTTCTGGGCTTCCTCAGTTTCATCGTTTGGGCGCATCACATGTATCTCACGGGAATGGGGACATCGGTCAGTACGTTTTTCCAGACCACGACGGTGCTGATTTCGGTGCCTTCCGTGATTCTGATTACCTCGCTGTTGATCTCTTTGTGGGGTGGTTCCATTCGGTTCAACTCCGCCATGTTGTTTGCCACGGCCTTCATTCCGATGTTCGGGATTGGCGGTCTGACTGGTTTGCCCCTCGCGTTCAACAACATTGTGCTTCATCTGCACGATACCTATTATGTGATCGGTCACTTCCACTACGTGGTGGCTCCGGGAACTATCTTTGCCTTGTTTGCAGGTATCTATCACTGGTTCCCGAAGCAAACGGGCCGCATGATGAGTGAACGACTGGGACAGCTGCATTTCTGGCCATCGTTGATCTTCATGAACGGAATTTTCATGCCGATGTTCTTCCAGGGCATGGCGGGTTTCCATCGTCGGGCATTCGACGGCGGCACCGCTTACGAGAAAGTTGCCAATCAGCTATTCGTCTCGGGTGATTCCTTTTTCGGTCAGATGTTCAACTTCGTTTTCCATCGTGCCGGTGGGCAGGATGTGAACATGATTGATCTCAACCTGATCATGTCTTCTTCCGCTTGGTTGTTGGCGCTCGCTCAGATTCCGTTTGTCATCAATCTCTTCATCAGCGTGACCCGCGGCAAGAAGGTGACCAGTGACAATCCGTGGAATGCCACGACCCTGGAGTGGGCGACACCGACGCCGCCACCCCATGGTAACTTCCTGACTGAGCCCGTCGCTTATCGTGGACCCTATGAGTATAGCGTTCCGGGTGCTGAGGAAGACTTCACCCCGCAGTTTGTTCCGGGGGAAGGGGACACGGTTCCCGTTCCCGGCGAAGATGCGCCAGCCAAGACTGAGACCCATGCCTGATCGATTATTGGATGGGACTGACGACTTAAAGATCGCCTTTTCCACCCTGTTTTTCTGACCTTCCGAAAAATCGGAAAATTACCTTTAAGCCAGCCACCAGATGGAAATTCCTTACGAAGTCACCGCCCGCCGAGATACCGGGCTCTACAACGCCAAAATCGGAGTGTGGTTGTTCCTCGCCTCTGAGGTGATGTTGTTCGGCGGATTGTTCTCTGCCTATGTGTTCTTGCGCGTGGGGACCCAACCTGGAATCGACAATCCCTGGCCGATGGGATTGAACGTTCAAATTCTGATGGCGGGTTTCGTCAACACCCTGGTTCTGATTCTTTCCAGTGTGTTTGTGGTGTTCGCCTGGGTGGCTTTGAAGGAGCGCAAATGGAATGTGTTCCGGAACTGGATGATCGGCGTTCTCGCCTGTTCAGCCCTTTTCATGGTGATCAAAGCCTACGAATACAACAGCAAGTTGACTCAGCATCACGATATCAAGCTGCTCGACAATTCCATCCTCGGCGGAAAGATCCTCGAAGGAACGGACAAGATTCGTTTCGATGCCGACTCGGTGGTGGTCGATTTCTCGGGTAGTGCCCCGGGCTTTATGAATCAGGTGGAAAGCGACGAGAACATCGAGTTCAAGATCGAGACTGGCGAGAATGCCGGAAAGACCGTCAAGTTGTCAGAGCTTCGGAGTTGGTATCACAAAGAGCATGTTCGGATGATGCGGGAAGTGGCGGACATGCGCATGAAGCAACGCAAAGGTGAGTGGGTGGATGGGACAGACAAGAACCCCGAAACCAAAGCGACACTTTCGGCGAAACCTTTCCGCATCAACGCGAATCCACGGAAGATTGCAGGCCGGGACGAGGAAACCCTCAATTTCCGTGACCGTACTGTCATCAAAGGCAAATTGGTGGATGATACCATCAAGATGGAGGTTCACTCCTTGAATCTACAGATGGTTCCCCTTCAGGATCAGGAGAACGTCATGGCTTGGAAGCTGATCCACGCCGCCACTGGTGGTGATGAAATTAAGGAGAACGTCCTCGCCGTAAGAGACGAGAAAGTGACCTACGTTCGCAGTCACTTTCCGGACGGAGTCATTCCTGTTTCAGTTCTTCAAGGTCCCTTTATCAACTTCCGGAAGATCCATGATGTGCCAGGTGGCGAAGCCCATGGAGGCGATCATCATGGTGAAGAACCAAAGGCGGCCCATCCGGGAGATCATGGTTCAGAGGAATCCGCAGAACATGGGCATGGCAGCCATGGCGACATTGTGATCGAAGTTCCCCGAGAACAAACCAGCTTTGTTACCAATCATGGTCCCCGTGCAGGCACTTATTACGCCATCTATTTCACCATGACCGGTCTTCACGGTCTTCACGTGGTGGGAGGAGCGCTGGTGTTGGCCTATTTCCTCTTGTTCGGGAAGCGGATCTTTCTCAAGAATCCGGAACATCTCGCAAACCGGGTCGAAGTTGGCGGACTGTTCTGGCATTTCGTAGATCTCGTGTGGATCTTCCTTTTCCCGATCATGTATCTGATGTGATCTCGGCCTACACTATCTGATTTCTCGCAACGCTTTACCTTAGATATTCATGGCAACAACTCCTGAAGAACTGGCCAGTCATAAGAAGGCTTATACCGCCATTGGTATTGCCCTGTTGGTGCTGACCTGTGTCACGGTGGCTTTCGGTTTCTGGCATCCGTTTGGACCAGTGATGACATGGCGCGACATCACGCTTGGCCTCCTTATTGCCATCGTGAAATCATCGATGGTCGCCCTGATCTTCATGCATCTTAACCATGAGCGGGGACTGATATACAAAATCCTGCTGTTTACTTTCTGTTTTTTCCTCGGCCTGATGCTTCTCATCTTTTTTGCCCATGCGGATCCGATTCGCGAGGCTTTTGACGCGATTCGCAACAGTCTCGGGTAAGCAGTTTCTGTAGCTCCGACAAAGACTCTTATGTCCCTGAAGCATTTCCATTTCTTGTTCATCCTTTTCGCGGCCCTTTTCTCTTTGGGATTTGGGGCGTGGGCGATTCTGGGGATGGACCCGGAAACGGGGGCTCGCGGAATGGGCATTTTCAGCGCCATTCTCGGAGTGGTTCTCGCCTTCTATGGAGTCTGGTTTCGAAAAAAAGCCCGGCGAGTCATTACCTGATTCGCCTCTTCCTCTTTCCGTTTTCTCGTCAAAATCGTCCTAGTAACCATGTCGATCACCGTTTCATCTCTCTTGGCTTGTTCCATCTGCTTCGGCAGTGATGGAGCGACCTTGGATGGTGCCAACGCGGCTGTAATCTTCATGCTCCTGATTTTGGTGGGAGTTCTTGGGTCTTTTCTTTCCTTCATCTTCTATCTCGCTCGGCGGAGTCGGCGATTGGCTCTTGAAGACGAACTTTCTGGCTCTTTCTCGGCCTCGACCGAAGTCGGTAGCGACAAAAATTCCGGCCTCACTCACTGATTTCCCTTTTCCTCTTTCTATCCATTCAAGCTCCTTCCCGCTCATGAATTTCGATTCCATCAATGAAGCACTCTGGATGACCGACGTTGCCTCGGAGCACGGGGCCGTCAGCAATCACATGCTCGCTGTTGTTCACTGGGTGATGGGACTACTGGCAGCCGGTTGGGGAATTTTCCTTCTCTATTGCATCTGGCGTTTTCGTGCGAAAAAGCATCCTAATGCCAAGTATCACGGAGTGACCTCGCACTTCTCAACTCATTTGGAAGTAGGGGTGGTGATTGTCGAAGTAGTTCTTTTGCTGGGCTTTGCCTTCCCTCTTTGGGCGATGCGAGTGGACGACCTTCCCAAGGATGATCCCAATGTTCTCAGGATTCGTGCGGTGGGCGAGCAGTTCCGCTGGACCTTCCAGTATGCGGGTGCCGACAAGCTGATCGGTCTCACTGATCACACTGAAATCACCGCAGGAGGCAATGCGATCGGTTTGGTGGCCGAGGACCCCAATGCCAAGGACGACTTCACCACGCTGAATGATCTGGTGTTGCCGAAAGGAAGACCCGTCATCATTCAGGTCACCTCCAAGGATGTGATTCATGGATTGGCTTTGATCCCGATGTTCATTCAACAGGATGCCATTCCGGGCCGCGAGATCCCCATGTGGTTCACGCCGAACCAGGTGGGCGAATGGGATATCGTCTGTGCTCAGCTTTGTGGTGCCGGTCACGCTAAAATGGCTGCCACGGTTCGGGTCTTGGAGGCCGAGGAATTCGATCAGTGGTACTCCGAGCAGCGTCCGCTTTTGCCTCAGCAGTAGTCGATCCGGTTGATTCTGGATTTGCTCGACTGAGGTTCGACTCGTCTTTGATTTTCCAGGCCATTGGCGGATTCCGCCTTTGGCCTTTTTTTTTCGATTGTCTCGCCAAAACCAATCAAGGTTCTTTTCGCCAGCGTAACTTCTGAGAGCGTCAGGCGACGGTAGGAGAGACTACGGCTTTCACCCCTTACTTCCATGAAATCCTCATCAGTGAACGAGAGTCTTTCAGGCGAATCTGAGACATCTAGGTCGCTCCATCGTTATGTGAGAGCTTTGGCCGTGATGACCATCCTTCTGATCTGGTGGGGCGCAGCGACGACCACCAAACAGGCTGGAATGGCATTTGCCGACTGGCCGCTCAGTTTGGGATCGGTGAATCCTCCTGGCTGGCTCAAGCACATGGTTCCCTTCCTCGAGCACAGTCATCGGCTCCTCGCCACGGTGGTTGGCGTGATGACCTTGATTCTCTTTGGTTGGGCCTATGTCCGCAATCTCGCCCGACTCGGTGAGTTCCTTGGCCTGTTTTTTTGGCTCGGATTGACCTTTGCGCTTTTCATCGTGGCAGGCAAAGAGCGGCAGGATGCCGACCGGAAGCAGTTTTACCTGTTGATCGCCAGCGGTGCGGCCTTGCTGCCCATTCTCTGGCTCGTTTGGAGTTGGGCAAAACGCTCGTGGAGTGTCGTCGTTCGGCTTTCGGCTCTGGCTTTGCTGATGGTCACCGGACAGGCCATTCTTGGTGGCCTGCGGGTGACTGAGGTTTCGGATACTTTTGCCGTCATTCACGGATGCTTGGCCCAAGGTTTTTTCTGCGTGATCATTCTGATTGGGTTTGCCAGTTCTTCCCGCTGGCACCATCGGAGTGATGTGGTCACCGAGTCGCAGATCAAGGCAGTGAAACTCTGGTCAAGTGTTCTGGTCGCGGCGATCTTTGGACAATTGATTCTCGGGGCGCTGATGCGTCATCATCATCGAAGCGGCCTTGCCGACACCGGTCTTTTTCTCACGGACGGCAAGTGGTTTCCCGGATTTGCCTCGGAGTCGATCGATGGGGATCCGCTGATTCTTCTCTTGATGTTTGCGCACAAGTACTGGGCACTGGTGATCTTCGGGTTGGGGAGCGGGCTGACGCTCTGGTTGTGGACGCGTCGAGACATTCCCGTTGGACTGTTGCGACACAGCATGGTGATCTCTGTCTTGCTGGTCGCTCAAATCGCCATGGGGGTGGCGGTCATCCTCACGGGGAGTCCCGAGCACAAGCGCTTCTGGATCACCAATTTCCACGTGATCAATGGCCTCGCCCTCTTGGCCACCGCCTTTGCCTTGGCGGTGCGGTGTTGGCTGGCGGGTCGAAAAGTGACGCTGTTGGCAGGGAACCCATCGGCAGGCAGTGGTGCTTTGCCACGCGAGACTCCCTGAACTAAGGTATGAGTCATTCCATCCTGATGCCTCAGAACCACCAACCCGGCGAGACGCCAGTCGACGTTTCCGAATCGCCTTCGACCGCCCGACCGTCGGGACGTCGCGAGGCGATTTCTCGGGCTCATCACGATCTCGTGACCATCACCAAGGCGCGCCTCAGCATGTTGGTGGTCGTCACCACTTTGTGCGGCTACTTGGCCGCGACGGAAGCGGGACTGGCCGAGTTTCGAGTGATGACTCTGGTCCATCTGTTGATTGGGACGATCCTCGCTGCCTTTGGTTCCGCTGTCTTCAATCAGCTGATGGAGGTCGATGCCGACGCCAAGATGGTTCGAACCGCGGATAGGCCTTTGCCCACCAAACGCATTCCGGTCGGGGTGGCCTTTGTGCTCGGTTGGCTGCTCGCGGCCTTCGGGATCATTCACCTCGCCATGAAGGTCAATGTCATGGCCTCGGCGCTGGCTGCGGCCACCCTGCTTTCCTACTTGTTCGTCTACACCCCGATGAAACGCCGCTCCTCCTGGAACACTGTGGTGGGAGCGGTTTCGGGCGCGTTGCCTCCGCTGATCGGATGGGCCGGGGGAAATGGGACACTTCTTTCATGGGGAAGCGCCTTTCTCTTTCTGCTACTCTTCTTCTGGCAGTTGCCTCACTTTGTCGCCATCAATTGGATGTATCGGGAAGAGTATGAGCGCGGTGGGTTCGTGATGTGGTCCAACCACGACGTTTCCGGAGCGCGAACCGCTCGTCTCGCCTTGGGTTTTTCTCTCTGCACCCTGTTCTTGCCCATTCTTCCCGTTGTGACCGGCGTGGTCTCTGTCTGGTTTCTGATTCCCGGCGTCCTGACCGGCCTCGTCATGACCTGGCTGGCGTATCGGTTTTTCAAAAGTCGCCAACGTCCCGATGCTCGAACCCTGTTTTTTTACACGCTGCTCTATCTGCCCCTCCTTCTCACCGCCGCGCTGCTTGCCTGGCGATCCAGTGGAAATTGAGCGCTCACTGATCCCATCGCTTTTCGAATATCATGTCTCAACCTGCCCGTCCCGAAGCTCCTGAAATCAATCCGGTCATGTGGTGGTCCACCATTGCTGGAATTTGTGCCATCATCATTTTCGGCTCGGTGTTCGTGACTTGGTCCTATCTCAAGAAGCGGGACGAAGAGATTGCCGATCCGCGTCCCGCCTACCTTTCGAAGCTCACTGATTTCACGGCGGTGAATCGCGATGGGAAAGAGGTCTCCTTTTCCGATCTGGAGGGCAAAATCTGGGTGGCTGGTTACCAATATACCGATTGCCCTGGCGGCTGTCTTGGCATGGCGGCGGTGATGAAAGCACTTCAGGAGAAACTCGGAGATCGCGACGATTTCCATCTGGTGTCGATCAGTCTGAACCCCTCCGATGACACTCCGGAAAAGATGGATGCCTGGGTGAAACGGGTGGGAATTGACGCGAAGAACTGGTGGTTTCTCACCGGCGACGAGCAGGGGATTCGTGATTACATGATCCGGAATTTCAAATTTTTCGGGGTAGTGGAGAACACCGATCCCGCCATCATTGCGACCGAAGGAAAATTCTCCCACGATCAACGGCTCGCGCTGGTCGATGGCGATGGTCATGTCCGGGGTATGTATGACGTGATGAACCCGCAGTTTGGCGCCATGCACCTTGAGCGTTTGGGAACTGATCTCCGTTATTTGTTTAGGGAGGTCGGGCGTCCCCTGGCCGACGAGGTGTCAGAGGCAACTCCCGGGACCACGAAGCCTGAGTGAGGAAATCCTGATAACTATTTCGTCTTCAATCTGATTTTTTGTTTCTCTCATGAATCTCGATTTCTTTCCTCCTCTCAATGCCACCCTCAACGGGATTGCTGGAATCTTCCTGATTGCCGGATTCATTCAGATCAAGCGAGGCAATCGGAAGGGGCACGCCGCCTGCATGATCTCGGCATTGGCGGTGTCGGCCATTTTCCTCGTGTGCTATGTCACCTCGAAGGTGCTGATGGGAAAGGTGACCACGCGCTTCCCGGAGGAATATCCCACTGCCCGGGTGATCTATCTGACCATTCTGTTCACCCACATCCCGCTCGCCATCGGGATGCTCCCGCTGATTTTTATTGCCGTGAGGCACGCCATCAAAGGCAACTTCGAGAAACATCGCCGCATGGTCAGGTGGGCCTACCCGATCTGGCTCTACGTTTCGATCACGGGAGTAATCGTCTATTTCATGCTCTATCAGTGGTTCCTGCCGTCGGGGCAGGCCGCCTCGACCGAGTCGGCGGTGCCTGTTTCGATTGAGTCGACGATTGCTTCCTCATCTGGAGGGGCGCTTACCTTCTCTCCCGAGGTCTTCGAATACGAGGCCGATGAAGGCGAGAGCGAGATGACGGCGACTTTTGTTGCCCGCAACACCGGAACGGCGCCGGTGAAATTGACGAAACTCGACAGCTCCTGTTCCTGCCTCAGTGTGGATGCCGATATTCGCGAGATCCCTCCTGGCGAAACGGCCACCATTACGGCTATTTTTGATATTGAGAAGCTAACGGGTGAAGCAGAGAAAAGTATCTATGTCACCAGCGATGCGCCAGAAATGAAGGAGAGTCGCCTCGCGGTGCGGGTGACGATTCCCGCAGTCATTGCCATCGAGCCCATGACGGTAAAATGGGCAGTCGGCGAATCTCCCGAGTCGCGGGAGATCATTTTCCGGGTACTTCGAGACAAACCCATCCGAGTGACCGAGATCAAGTCGAGCCGGGATTCCGTTGCGGCCGTTTTGGAGACGGTGGAGGAAGGCCGAGAGTATCGCATCCTCGTGACGCCAACATCCACCAGCGACAGCCTTCTCGGCTTTGTCAGAATCACCACCGACTGCGAACTCGAGCAGTATCGGCAACACATGGCCTACTACGCCGTTCAGAACGGCCCGAGCGGGAAATGATCATGAAGCGACTTCGTGTCACCTTCGTTCAAGCGATCGTGATTCTCGCCATCTCGGTCGGGATTGCCGGGGCCGCGGCGTGGATGCATCCGCGGGCGCCCGCCTGGTATGTCGTCACCGCCGTGAACTCCTGGGATCTCACCCCCGAGCAGGTGAGAGATTTGGACGATGAGGTCGTCTGGATCGATGCCCGGACCGAGGCAGATTTTGAGAAAGGTCACATCAAGGGGGCGCTGCTGCTAAACGAGGACGAGTGGGGTGACCTCGTCTTCGAGCATCAGGATACTCTGCAGGCCGCCATGGGAAAGGCGGTGGTCGTCTACTGCGATGGCACCGGTTGCGAGCGGAGTCAGCATGTCGCGGAGAAACTCCGCCAACTCATTGGTCTCGATCCCGTCTACGTCCTGCGGGGAGATTGGAGGGAGTTTCAGAAGTGAGGGATTTCCTTTCCTTCTGTCGTCGATGTAACAGGGTAGGATCGAAGACTGAACCCTGTTTGATCAGGTCTCCTTTCGCGTGTGAGTGACGGTGCCTGAAAACGTTTCCTGCCCGCCGGCATCGGTGGTTCTTACCGTTCCTTTGATGGTTTTGCCATCTTCGGAGAGAGTATTGATGATGGTCATCAGGCTGCCGGCGGAATCGAGAGGGATCTTCAGGGTGATGGAACGGTCCGCGTCCGAGACCTGGACCTCGAACCGGGTGTCGATGGCGGGTTCAGACACCTTCATCTGGCCCTCGATGAGGTCGCCGTTGGCGTAGTATTCCCAGGCGAAATCGTGTTCGTTCTGATCGAATAGCCGTTTTCCCGATATGATGAAATTCCCCGTCTCGGTGAACTTGCCGGTCCAGTTTTCTTTTACGGGAGTCTTGCTGCCATCGGCATTGATCAGTTCGCCGGAGCCTTCCCAGTCGCCGACGAGGAGTTTGAAAACGGGGTGATCGGCAATCGGATTGGCCGCGACCGATTGAGCGATTATTCCGACCGTGATGAGGGTCAGCAGGGCGGTGAGAGTGTTTTTCATTTCTCCATAGTATCGACTTCAGTGAGAAACGGCAAGGGGGACCGGCGGATCTTGGGGCTTGTCCGATAGGGAGTTTTCGATAGAATGCCGACCATGAAATTCCCAAAGACCCTCATTACTTTCGTGACGGTGTCGTCGCTGGCTTCCTTTTTGCAAGCAGAAGACGCCCCGGCGGTAAAGCTGGAAGCGATCTATCAGAATCTTGAGGTGAAGCGTCCCGTGTCTCTGGTGGTGCCATCGGACGGAACCAAGCGGCGTTTTCTGGTAGAGCAGACGGGGCGCATCCGTATTTTGCCTGCGGACGAATCGACGGCGGAAGCTCCGACATTTCTCGATATCACGGATCGGATGGGAGTGGAGAAAGATTTCGAAGAAGGGCTGCTGGGGCTGGCTTTTCATCCGGATTACGCGACCAACGGAAAGTTCTATATCTACTACTCAAAGCAGGGACCGAAGCGCAGTGTGGTGAGCGAATTTCAGGTTTCGAAGGGCGATGCGAATGTCGCTGACCCCGCCTCGGAACGCATTCTGATGGAGATCCAGCAGCCGGAATGGAATCACAACTCGGGCAACTTGCTGTTTGGCCCGGAGGACGGTTTTCTCTACATCTGTGTCGGTGACGGTGGGCTGAAAAATGGCGTTTTCATGCTGCCGCAAAAGTTGACCCGCTGGAATGGTAAGGTGCTCCGGATCGACGTGAATGGCACTTCGCCAGGGCGTCAGTATGGCATTCCCTCTGACAATCCCTATGTCGGCGTGCCCAATGCGTGCGAAGAGATTTACGCCCACGGGCTGCGAAATCCGTGGGGCGCTGCCATCGATCCTGAGACCGGGCTTTTCTGGTTGGCGGATGTCGGCCAGGATCTGTTTGAGGAGATCAATCTCATCGAAAAAGGCGGCAATTACGGTTGGGAAATTCGGGAGGGATTGATCGAGTTTCCCGGTCGCGGTCCCTTGCTGGAAGCGTTGGGCATGCCCAAGAAAGATCCGCCGCGCGGCACGGTTTTCATCGATCCCATCCATGTCTATCCGCATGGCGACGGACTCAGCATCACGGGTGGTTTTGTGTATCGCGGATCAGCGGTGCCTTCACTGGCGGGAAAGTATGTCTATGGCGATTGGAAATACGGGACGCTCTGGGCACTGGATTACGATCCGGAGGCCAAATCGGTGAAGGGGAATCACGTGATTCACAAAGCTGACAACCCGGCGGAACCGGTGGTGCAGCCAGCTGGCATCTATGCCGATGAAAACGGCGAAGTGATCGTGCTCGGCTGGCGCGGAAAGATTTTCCGTCTGACCGCTGAGTGAGATTTTAACTGGCGATGGCGAAACCTGCGGCCGGGGTGTCTTTCTCCGCCGCAGAAGAAGCCGCCGCCGACGTCGTGGTGAGTCGTGCTCGGCTGAGAACGTGGTGAACGGGCTCCTGGCGGAGATCGCCGGTGAGGGGGAGTCGGTCGAGGGCCTCGAGTGACCAGGTGTGATCCAGTTCGAGCCGCCACGGCGCGGCGGGAATGACCGGTTCGGCGGTGAAGGCCAGAAAAATGGTGCCGGTCTTTTCACCGAGTGATCGCAGCCGATACCAGGTGTTCATCCCACCGGGAACGCCTTGTCGCACGTCGCGGGGGCGACAGAGCTGGAGGTCGAGCATTACTACCGGTAGATTGCCGTCCCGCAGCAGGAGATCGGCCGTCTTGACGGCGTGATCGATGCGATGACGACAGCGCACCCATAGCAGCTGACGACAGACCGCAGCGGCGGTGGCAGGGGAATCGCTGATCGAGGCGGGATCAAAACTATCAGCCCCGTCGACCAGGGCCAAGGGATAGCGGCGCTCGGAAGTGGCGGCCGCCTGCACCATTCCCGAGATGAGGGCACCGGTCCCACCACCGAGACGCCGGTTCACGATTTCCACGAAAGCTCCCGGCGAGAGACCGCGTCCTTCGTCCAAGGCATCGAATGCCGCGAGACCGAGAGGGAAATCGGGGACATGAATCGGAGGCGCTACCTCAGGAAGAGAGGCCGACGATGTGGGCGCGGCGAGATTGGGAGCGAGAGCTGATGCCGACGCGGGTGCCGAGACGCGATGCGCTTCGGGAAAGCGTTCGCGCAGAAGACTGCGGAGATGAATGACTTTGTCGGCCTTGTCGACGACGATGCTCACAATCGGAGAATTGAAACTGTAAATTTGAACAGTATTTTGCCGCAAGTCGTGAGGGAGCGCAAATCGCTTTCTCGATGAAGGTGGTGAAAAAAGCATTTCGAGATGAACTTTTGCCACCTCGTTGCCGACGCCTTGTGAAAACTAGGGAATGGTGGGGTTTCCGCCTCCGGCGTTCTCTTTCTGGAGCAGCGCCCGCATCAGGAGAAAACCGATGCGGTCCACCGCGTCGTCCGAACTGTTCCCGAGCACGACGATCCCGAGCTTCGGATTCGGAAACCAGAGGACGATGGAGCGAAACCCGCCGGTGGCACCGTTGTGCCAGATGATGGGGGCCTTGTTGCCGGTGAAATGCCAGCCCAGTCCGATCCGGACATTGTCGCCCTGCGCTCGCAGCCGGGGTTGCGAGACCAACTTCATCGCCTCGCCGAGCGATCCACCATCGGCGGCATCGGGAGGATCCAGATGCGTCTCCAACCAGGTGAGTTGATCGGCCACCGATGACACGAGGCTGCCGGCGCCCTGAATCAACGAACCGCCGTCATACCAGTGCCCGACCCGCAACCCCCGATTGTGCCCCGTTGCCAGTCGATCCTGCGCCGTTTCCGGCAGGGTGAAGTAGGTGTTGGTCATCCCCAGTCGGGCAAAAAGATCGGCATGGAGATCCGCCAGCGATTGATCGCGGGCCAGGGCCACGCTGTGGGCGAGCAGGGAAAAGCCAAGGTTCGAATAGCGATAACGACGGCGACGTGGGTCACCATTGTCCTGAATGCTACCAAGTGCCGACACTGCCGAGTAGAGGTCGGCATCGTGGTAGTTTGCGTAGGGATTGGCAGCGAACTGCCGTCCGACCGAAAGATTTCCCGGCATCTTGGGAAAGCCAGCATGATGGGTGGCGAGATCGAGAAAGGTGATCGGCTGTTCATCCAGCAGAGGAAGCGTGGCCAAGTCGCCCAGGACTTCCGAGACTGGTTCATCGAGCCGGATGACACCGTCGGCCACCGCCTCGGCGGCGAGCAGGGCAGTGAAGGTCTTCGAGACCGAACCGATCTCAAAGAGCGTGTCGGCGGTCACCGGAGCACCGGAACGATCGCGACGTTTCTCCAAGACACCGCGAGTGACAAAAACGCGTTCGCTTCCCCGCCCGCGGGTGATTCCCACGGCAATGCCAGCGTTGGCCGAGGTGGCGAGGTAGGTGTCGGTGATGGATTCCAGGCTCGCCAGAATGTCTCGGGAAGGCGAGGCCTGATTGAGCGCGATCTCTCTCGGAATCGGCGTGGCTTTCCCGGGAGGCAGGGTCCGGAGCACGCGAGACACGGCGAGGCCGCCCACGCCGACGGCGATCAGTGCGATCACGCTGGCGACGGCGAGCGCGATCTTGAGACGTCGACGTCCCACCGTCGAGTGATCGTGAAAACGGGTGCGGATTTCCGGATGCCAGAGGAGACCGGTGATGAGTCCGTAGCCGAGATAGCTCAGCCCACCGATAGCAGAGATCCAGCCGCGTTCGCTGATCACGGGATGGAGCAACAACTCCGCTGCCGAAAGGGCCATGGCGATCCACCAGAGCTTTCGGGCGAACCGGCCATAGAAATAGAGCCCGGTGAGGGCCGTGAGCAGAAAGATGAACTCGAGAATGCCCGAACCAAATAACCAGATGGCGTGATCGAGATCGGACATCACCTGATCCAGTGCCTGATCTCGCACCGGCTTGGGCAATTGATCGTAACCGAGGAGTGAGCAGATCAGGTAGGCAAGAAAAATAAACGCCTCACAAAGGATTGCGATTCGGAACAGTCGAGGGGCGGGCATGGTGACGGAGCGAATCGAGTCGAATCAAGGGCCGAGGATGATGCCCTTCAGTGGCAGGATCAGCGTGAGGAGCGTCCAGATGGGGAACACCACCATCATGACGCAGAGACAGAACATCGCAAACACCGGATTGGCCGGGCGCTCGCGTTCCAGCCAAAGCCAGACCATGGAACCGATGGGAAGAAGGATGAGGACCAAGAGCGCGGCGGGGGAGGAGCCGATCCAGAGCGTGACGAGGGTTGCCGGGGGCAGGAGACTCCCCGCCATCATGTCTCGAAACATCAGATCGAATCTCGGAATCGTGAAAAAGACACCGAGATTCAAAACCGTCAAGCAAACCAGGGCCATCACCAGAATCGACAGCACCAGTCGACGAAGTGCCACCACTTCGTGGGCAAGCTGGGCGATGTCGATCTCCTGTGGTTGCTGATCGTTGGGGTCTGTCACGAATGTGATCCTGACCGAGGCATGGGGAGGCGTCAATGCAAAGCAAAGGCGCTGAATCAACAGGGTTGGATGGCCGACCGAACCCTGTTAAGTCGGCGAACGGTCACGCCTTTCCCGCCTTGACGCTCCGGCGGGTGTGGCGAATCGTTGAGGTTTCCCCAAGACCCTTTTTTCTTCACAAATCATGGCCAAGAAAGCACCCCAATCCGCCGCCAAACCCAAGGCGAAAACGAAATCGACTCCGAGAGCGAAAGCCAAGGCGAAAGTCGGTAAAACCGCGCATCGACAGTTCTCTGGTCCCATGCTCGATGGACCAGATCGCGCCGCTAGCCGGGCGATGTTGTATCCGGTCGGTTTCGAGACCGAGGATTTCTCCAAATCCATCATCGGCGTGGCGTCGACTTGGAGCATGGTCACTCCCTGCAACATGCACATCGACGGCTTGGCCAAGGAGTCGGTGAAAGGTGTCAATGCCGCGGGTGGCAAGGCCATCGAGTTCAACACCATCACCATCTCGGACGGGATTTCCATGGGAACCGAAGGCATGAAATACTCGCTGGCGAGCCGCGAGGTCATCGCTGATTCCATCGAGACAGTGGTCGGTTGCGAAGGCATGGATGGCGTGGTCGCCATCGGTGGTTGCGACAAGAACATGCCCGCCTGTGTGATGGCGATGGCGCGGATGAATCGTCCCGGAGTGTTTGTCTATGGCGGCACCATTCGTCCTGGCTGTCACGACGGCAAGGATGTGGACATCGTGTCGGTCTTTGAAGCGATCGGAAAACATTCGGCGGGAGAAATTTCCGACAACGAACTCAACAGCGTGACCGCCACGGCGATTCCCGGACCGGGCTCTTGTGGCGGCATGTACACCGCCAACACCATGGCCAGCGCGATCGAAGCACTTGGCATGAGTTTACCCAACAGCTCGGCCCAGGCGGCGATCAGCGACGAGAAGCTGATGGACTGCTTTGATGCCGGAGCGGCTGTGGTGAACCTGATCAACAAGGGCATTCGCCCCCGGGACATCATGACGCGCAAGGCATTCGAAAATGCGATCACGGTGGTGACCGCGCTTGGCGGTTCGACCAACGCCGTGCTGCACCTGCTCGCGATGGCGCATGCGGCAGACGTGAAACTTTCGATCGATGACTTCACCCGGATCGGTAAAAAGACGCCCGTCTTGGCCGACCTCAAACCGAGCGGCCAGCACGTGATGATGAAGCTCGTCGAGATCGGCGGAACGCTTCCTCTGATGAAAATGCTCCTGAACAAAGGACTGCTCCATGGGGATTGCATGACCGTGACCGGGCAGACGGTGGCGGAGAATCTCAAGCGGGTGAAACCGACTTACCCGAAAGGGCAGACCGTGATTCGGGGCTTCAACAATCCGATCAAAAAAGACGGGCATCTGGTGGTGCTCTACGGCAATCTCGCTCCCGAGGGCGCTGTCGCGAAGATCTCGGGCAAGGAAGGGCTCCAGTTCGACGGAACCGCTCGGGTTTTCGAAGGTGAGGAAAAAGCGATGAAAGCCATCCTCGCAAGAAAGATCAAGAAGGGCGACATCGTCGTCATCCGCGGTGAAGGACCCAAGGGCGGTCCGGGAATGCGGGAGATGCTCGGGCCGACGGGAGCCATCATGGGGCAGGGACTCGGCAAGGACGTGGCCCTGATCACCGACGGACGTTTTTCCGGTGGAAGCCATGGTTTCGTGATCGGTCACATCACTCCCGAAGCTTTCGTGGGCGGTCCGCTCGCGATGGTGAAGGATGGTGATCAAATTTCCATCGATGCCGAGAAACGTGAGATCACCCTCAAGGTTTCGAAGAAGGAACTTGCTGACCGCCAGAAGCAGTGGAAGCAGCCCAAGCCCAATTACACCCGCGGGGTCCTGGCGAAGTATGCCAAGCTCGTCAACTCGGCCTCGCAAGGGGCAGTGACGGACGCGGATTTGTGACCTCTGACATCCTCGTCGCATGAAAATCCCCTCATTCCCGTTCGTCGGCGCGCTTGGCGTGGCTCTGATTCTGTGCGGTGGCGCTCCGTCGTCGGCTCAGGAAAAAAAGGCGCCCGCAACCAAAAAGCCGGTGGCGAAATTCAACTGGGTCAGTCCGATTCCGGAGGCGAAGTTCGCCCAGTTGAAACTGCCGGAGGGATTGCGTCACGCGACGTTTCAGAGTCCGTCGATGGGGATGGAAGTCGGCTACTACATCTACCTCCCGCCCGGGTATGAGGAACCGAAAAACGCGGAGACCCGCTATCCGGTGGTCTTTCATCTCCACGGAGGTCGTCCCGGCGGCGAATCGAAGAGCATCAACCTCAGTCGATTCGTTGACGAGGCGATCAAGGCGGGGGAAATCGCACCGACGATTTACGTGTTTCCCAATGGCGGTCCGATGAGTTGGTACAACTATCCTCAGATCGAGAACGCCAGCGGCGAGGATGTTTTCGTGAAGGAACTGATTCCCCACATCGACGCGACCTGGCGGACGCGCGGGCAGAAGGGGCGGGGGATCGAGGGCTTCAGCCAGGGCGGCCGGGGCACGACCCGGATTCTCTTCAAGTATCCCGAGTTATTCGTGTCGGCGGCTCCTGGTGGTTCCGGTTACGGTCCGGAAAAAGTCGTGCAGGAGCACAACGGAGTTGAGAGCGAGAACGTCGTGTTCTCTCCCGGATACAACACCTGGGATCTGGCTGCCGCTTACGCCAAACGAGGGGCTGATCGACCGGCCATTCCCATCATGATTTGGGAAGGAACGAAGTGTTTCAACTACGAGGACAATCTCAAGTTTTCCGCCTATCTCACGGAGCTTGGGATACCACATGAACTGTTGATCGTGGATGGCGTTGACCACTCGGCGGTGCGTTGCTATGAGCAACGCGGTTCCGAATTACTGAAGTGGCACCAGGCGAACTTCGCAAAGGCGATGAAATGAATTCTCTACACTCATGAATCGCCGCGCTGCCCTTTTTTCGGGACTGAGAAAGCCGTGTGTCGGTTTTCTGACCTGCTTCTGTCTGCTCGGTCAGCCTGTCGTGGCTCAGCAAAAGAAGAAAAAGAAGGAATCATCCGATTCAGGACCATCGATCACTTGGGTGAACGAATTGCCGGAGGGCAAGGCGCTACCAACCAACACGACACATCACACCTTTCCCAGCAAAGTGGCGGGTCAGGACGTTGGCTACTGTCTCTATCTGCCACCGGGGTATGAGGAGAACACCGCGCAGCGCTACCCGGTGATCTACAATCTGCATGGAAACGGGGGCAACGAGTTTCACAGCTTTGAAGACATCACCTTGCTGCATGAAGGCATTCTGTCTGGCAAGTGGCCACCGATGATCGTGGTCTTGCCGAACGGAGGAAAAAGCACTTTCTACAAGGATTCGCACGATGGGAAATTTCCGATCGAGACGATGTTCATCGAGGAATTCATTCCCTATATTGACGCCACCTATCGGACCATCGCGGCTCGGCACGGGCGCTGCATCGAAGGATTTTCCATGGGGGGACGAGGTTCAACTCGCTTGGCCATGAAGTACCCGGAGCTTTTCTGTTCGCTGTTTTGTCAGGCCGGCAATGTGCCGCGCACGGCGGACAATTTTGATCCTGATCACTGGCAGGATTACCTCTCTGGCTACCTGGGGCCGGATCGTCAGGCCTATGTCGACAATGATGTTTATCTCCTTGCCGAGAAGAATCGTGAAAAAATCGTGAATGGTCAGCTGCGAATTCTGATCGCTTGTGGAACCAAGGACGGCGGACATCTTCCGACCGTTAGAGATTTTCATCAGCACCTCGTTGGGCTGAATATCGATCACAGCTACATCGAACTAGAGGGCCTGGGGCATCAGCGAACGGTGATGATCGAAACTCTTGCACCCATCTGGTTCGACTATCACGTCGAGTCGCTGCGATTGGCCGCATTGGCGGCAGAGAAGCCCTAGCTCATTTGATCTGCCAGATTTCGACCACGCGATTGGCCGAGCGATGGCGGGAATCAAAGCGACTGGTTTGGCCAAAATAGACGGCTTCGATGGGAACTTCGGCATGGTGCGCGGCAACGCTTTCGGCGACCGCCATGGCTCGACGGGAAGACAAATCCCGGTTGGTCATTTCATTCCCGTCGTTGCTGGCATAGCCAATGATCAGGTATCTGCCCGCTCGTCTGGCTTCAGTGGGCAATGCAGCAATGGCGTCGGAGAACGATTGATCGAGTTCGGCACTGCTGGCCCGAAAAGGAATCGTGAGCACCGGCGTCGCTTCCAGACTGGTTTTCAAGTCGTCGTAGGCGGCTTTGAGCCCTGCAGGTGAATCGCTCAGCGCACTGAGTTCCGAGAAAAGGCGGGATGTTTCTGCCGAGAGATTCTTTGGATCGTCGATGAGTCGGGGAGAAATGGGGAGCGGTAATGCAGCGAAGGCATGATCGGTCGATGCCGCGGGAGAAAGGCTGGCGGTTGGCTGTGTGGTCGGTTCCTCAACCGCCGGTCGCTCGGAGATCGATGACAGGCGGGTCTGGAGATCGCCGATCTTGGCCTGAAGGGCGTTCCTTTCATTGAGAAGGCGGCTTTTTTCAGCATCCCAAAGCGCCTGCTTCTCGTTGAGGATTGTCTTGGAAAGTGCCACTTCTTTCTTGAGAGCATCGACACGCTCCGAGAGGTCAGTGACAATACGATCACCCGCGCCGGAACTGAGTGAAGCTACCATCGCGGCTCCCTCGCCGGCGCTCCGGGCATCCAGAAGCGAGCGTGCCAGGGTGTTTCGCTGTCTCCCGGCCTCGGCGAGCTGTCGTTCCAATTCATCAACCTGATTCTCAAGGGCTTCGATCTCCATGCTGCCTCGCGCCAGCGCGGCATCGGCGTTGCTGCCTTCGGGCAGTTCGATCGATTCTTTCAAGACTCCGGCGAGCCGGTCTTTGAGAATGGCATTCTGTTTTCCGAGGTTTTCGTTGGCAGCGGCGAGTCTGCCCTTGGTTTCTTCCCATGCTTCGCGATCGGATTGCGCAATGCGTTCCAATCGGCCAATCTCGGCGCTGAGTTGATCGGCGGCGGCTGAGGCGGCTCGCTGTTGCTTCTCCGACTCGAATCGAAGGGATTCATTCTCCTGAGTCAGCGTCTCGATTCTGTCACTCAGGCCGGCAATTTTCTCAGACACGGCCTTTGCGGCCATCACGGAATCGCCAAGTGCCATCGTTGCTTGGTCGGCATTGCTTTGGGCCTGAAGTGTTTCGGACTGGAGGGCTTCCTGCTCGACCATCAAGCGATCGAGCTCCTGTTGGAGCACCGCGATTTCAGCGATCTGGTCGTCCGTTTTCTGCGTAGAGAAGGTGTCCCATCCGAGCCAAGTGACTGCTGCCAAGAGAGTCACGATGAGGGCCGTCAACCATCGTGGCATCGATCTTCCAGCCTGCCGTTTGGGGGCAGGAATCGGCTCAGTGTCTGTCACGAGAGCGTTGTTGGAATTGATGAAGGGCCTCACTGGGAGTGCGGAAATTCAGGGGGAGATCATGGTGCCACGACTCAGACGAATCGGCGACCTGGAAAAGTCACTCGATGGGGAATTGCGGCAGATTGGGAGGTCGTTGTCATTTAACTTTGTTGATAAGGTGACAAGTGTGACATGGAGAAGTCGGATTCTGATGGCATGAGGATCGCAGCTATCTTGAAGTGCAGGAAAACGCTCGAAACCCCTTGACCACAACGGTCGGAAATGGGGATTCTTAGTTCATGAATCAACTTACTTCTTCCTCGCTGGTGATTGCGATCGCCCTGTCAGCCGTGTCCTGTGTGACGACAGAGGTCGCTCCGCCGCCGTCTCGGCCGGAAACTCCGTCTCGGCCTCCGCATCATGATGACTCCCACGCCATCCCGCCGATCTCGTGGGGGATGCATTCCCATGGGTTGAATTACGATCTCGATATCATTGTTGGCCGAGACGAATACCACATCGCTGACGGTGGTGAATCCATGAGCGCAAGACGCGTATCCAGAACCAGTCGAGACGTTCCCCCTGGCACCGTGAGTGCCTTCGAGGTGCTGCTGCCCGACGGCGAAATCGATCTCTATTGGGTCGAAGAAGGCCGCCCCGGAACGCTGGTGGTCTTTTCGAAGTTCTACGACGCCTACGACCGGACCTGGAGTCGGGAGCGGCGACTGCGTTCGATCACCTATTGATCGGTCCGGTGCCGGATTGAAGATTGGATACGAAAAAAAGGCCCGCAGCTGGTAGAACTGCGGGCCTTATTTAAATTGGTTGCGGGAGCCGGATTTGAACCGACGACCTTC
>JAGROX010000155.1:0-1710 GCA_020440025.1 Verrucomicrobiia bacterium | reverse complement strand
GACGAGCTACCAGGCTGCTCCATCCCGCGTCTGGTTTCCCTTTTCGGGGAAGGGCGCTACTATGATGGCAAATCCGCGTGGCGCAAGGGGACTTTTCTCGAAAATCTGAGAATGGCTTAGGGGAAAGTCGATCCTCAGTGTTTTCCGAGGCAGTAGAGATGCCCCGTGGCTCGAAGATATAGTTGGCCGTCATAGACCGCAGGCGAGGCATAGGTTTCTTCACCGAGTTCGGTTTGAGCGACGACGTCGAAGGTTGGTCCGGGTTTTACCACGCTCATGATACCGGCATCGGATAGAAAATAAGCGAGACCATTGGCGGTGATGATGGAGGCGCTGTGATTGCCGGGCAAGCGCTCACGCCAGAGCCTTTCTCCGGTCTTGGCAACGAAGCAACTGGCGACGCCATTGTCGGCGACCACGAGGAAATACGGACCGATCGCAATCGGACTCGGCACGTAGGAGGCGCCCACTTGCTCGTGCCAGAGCACGTGAGTGTCGGTGACATTTCCCTGTCCGTCGGGACGAATGGCCATGAGGTGTTTGGTAGGGAATCCACAGGTGAGGAAGAGCAACTTGTCCTCCGGATTGTAAACCATCGACGCGACATACTGCTCCGTGGGGCCGTCGATGATCCAGTGTTGCTTCCCGGTGTCGGGATCATAACTGGTGACCGAGAGACTTCCCGACAGGATCATCTGATTCCGGCCATCGATCTCCCGAATGATGGGCGTGCAATAGCTCCGGGTTTTATTGGGGCGGTCGACTTTCCACACCTCTTCGCCGGTCTTGCGATTCAGCGACACCAGATAGGCATCACCGTCATGATCGCCGTTGATGATGACGGTATCCTTCCAGAGAATTGGGCTGGAGCAGTAGCCATGTTTGCTGGAGAAAACCCCCGGCCGTTTTTCCCAGAGTTGATTGCCTTCGAAATCGTAGGCCGCTACAAACATCTGGTCTCCGTCGAGGAAACTCACGTAGACCCGTTCGCCGTCGGTCAGGGGAGTACTCGAGGCTCGCGAATTGAGGCGATGAATATCTTCGAACGGAGCTTTCAGGACCGTTTTCTGCCACAGCGTTTTTCCGGTTTTGCGATCCAGACAGAGTAGCACTCGTTCCGCCGTGGTCTCGATGGCGTCGACGAGGAAAATGCGGTCCTCCCAGATGATGGGTGATGCGTGTCCGATTCCCGGCATGGGCACCTTCCAAACGGTGTCTTCATCGACCTTCCAACTGACCGCCAAATCGCGATCCTCCGAACTACCATCGCCGCGCGGGCCGCGCCAACCGGGCCAGTTTTCAGCCGCATCGATCGTGAGCGTCGATGACAGCAAAAGAGAGACGGCGAAAACAAGTGAGGCGCGGTGCATGGGGAGAACTGGGGTGGCTGACGCATTCTGTAACCCGAGTCGCTCAAAAGCGCACGAAAACACTGATGGCGTCATTGCGAGTCTGGCCTTGCGTTGCCGCGGAGCAGGGCCATTCTTACCGGCAAAATTTCAGACTTTATTCATTCATGAGTGACATCAAAAAAATCGTCGTTGCCTATTCCGGTGGGCTGGATACCTCCGTTCTTTTGCTATGGTTGAAGGAAAAATACCAAGCGGAGATCATCGCCTACTGTGCCGATGTCGGTCAGGGGGAGGAACTTGACGGGCTCGAAGAGAAGGCGCTGAGCACGGGTGCCTCGAAATGTTTCATCGGCGACCT
>JAGROX010000154.1:933-21488 GCA_020440025.1 Verrucomicrobiia bacterium | reverse complement strand
TGCCGATCAAGTGCCCGGTCGCCCCACTCGAGTTCTCCTTTCTCGCCGATACCTTTCTCAAAAAGCGCGGCATCCGAGATCGTTGCGAAATCACCTACGTCACCCCGCTCTCCGGCGCGTTCACGAAACCGAAGGCGTCCAAAGCTCTGGGACATCTGCTCGCCGACAAAGGCATCCACCTCGAAGCCGACTTCGCGATTCAGCGCGTCGATGCCGAGCGCAAGGTCATCGTATCCTGGGACGACCGCGAGGTGCCCTATGATCTGCTGGTGACCACCCCGACCAACATGGGCAGCGATGCCATCACCGACTCAGAAATGGGCGACGATCTCAACTTTGTCGCCACCCACAAGCACACCCTTCAGTCGATCAAACACGAGAATGTCTTCGTGATTGGCGACGCCACCAACCTCCCCGCGTCCAAGGCGGGATCGGTGGCTCATTTCGAAGCCGAGACGCTCACCGACAACATTCTCCGCTACCTGAAAGGCGAACCCCTTCTTGAGGAGTTCGATGGGCACTCCAACTGCTTCATCGAATCCGGCGACGGCAAGGCGCTGCTCATCGATTTCAACTACGAGTTCGAACCCCACCCCGGCGGATTTCCTTTCCACTGGGGACCGCTGGCGCTGCTCAAGGAAAGCCGACTCAATCACTGGGGGAAACTGGCGTTCCGCTGGATCTATTGGCATATTCTGCTGAAAGGCCGACCGCTTCCCGGGATCAGCCGACAGAAACGTCCGCCGAAAGAGGCTGCCACCAACCCCTGAACCCTTCGTTTTTTTCAACTCCCCAACCAACAAGCATCCATGCAAACGACCATCGCCGAAACTACCGTCGACGTGAACGAGGAGGGTTACCTCACCGACCCCAGCCAATGGACCGAAGCCATCGCTCACGCCATTGCCGCCGAAGAAAAAGTCGGCCCGCTGACTGACGATCATTGGAAAGTCATCCATCACCTGCGCGAGAAGCAAGCCGCCGGAGAAGAGATGACCATTCGTCGCCTCAACAAATCCGGCGTCATCTCAACCAAAGAACTCTACGCCCTCTTCCCCGGTGGTCCCCTCAAAAAGGCCGCCCGCATAGCCGGCATCCCCAAGCCCGCTGGTTGTATTTGACCGGTTCCTCGGTTTCCGATTCAGGGCTCCCAGTTGATTCCCGATCCCCCCTCGATCCTAGATCCTCAATCCCAAATCCTTCTCCCATGACCCCTCCCTCCTTCGATCCCGACAACAACGCTCCGTTGGAGAAAGTCCTCATCGTCGTCAGCAAAGGCTCACTCGACGGCATCTATCCCGCCCTCATCATGGCCAATGGGGCCCGGATGGAAGGGATCGAGGCCTCGATGTTTTTCACCTTTTTCGGGCTCAATGCGCTGGTGAAGAAAACGATGGATTCACTCAAAATTTCAACGGTCGGCAATGCCGCCATGAACATGGCCATGCCCCTGTTGGGAATGCCGATCACCATGCCTTTTCCCACCGCGGTCGGCGCGATCCCCGGTGTCTCGAATTTTGCCACCCATCTAATGAACAAGAAGATGGACGAGCTCGACATCCCGCCGGTCGGCGAATTTCTAGAGATGATCTCCGATGCCGGTGGCAAGATCTACGGCTGCAAGTTGGCTATGGACATGTTCAACCTGACGAAGGATGACCTCTGGGACCGTGTCGATGATATCCTCACGGTGGGAGACTTCTATCGAGAGGGAGCCGGGACCCGGACCCAAATTCTTTTCACCTGAGAAATCCAGGCTTCGAACTCAAGGCTGGGGCGACTTCTTTTCGTCGACTACTTCCGCCTCGATCTCGATGACGGAGGGATCACTGCGACGCGTCGATACCGGTCGTTGCAGGGGATTTTCCATCGCCGCACCCGCCACCGTGACCCGGCCTTTGAGGTATCCGGACAGCCTTTCCCTCACCACCGCTCGAATCGGCGGCACCAGCAGCGAAAAGCCGATCGCATCCGTGAGGAATCCCGGTGTCAGCAAGACCGCACCGGCGACGAGAATCATGAGGCCCTCGATCACTTCCTCGTGCGGCAACCGTCCTTCCGCCAGCGCCTGCTGATAGCGACTCAGGGTTCGCAGTCCCTGTTGCTTGGTCAGCCAGGCCCCGAGAGCTCCCGTGATGATGACCGTTGCCACCGTCGCCAAGATTCCAATCTTCGACCCGATCGCGAGAAATAGATAGAGTTCGATCAGGGGAACTCCAATGAAGAAAAGTAGCAGGCGGACAAACATCTCAGATTCAAAGTAGCACGATCCCTGCCGGGCAACACCCGGAGAAACGAAAACGCCTTCCACCACCAAGCTGGGTCGCGAAAGGCGTTCGAAATCTTGAGAAACTGGTGTGCCTCAGTTTTGGGACAGCTTGGCGCGGTTCTTCGCCCAATCCGGATTGGCCGTCGCATCCCACACCCTGAGGTTGCGAATCGAGGCACTTTCACCCGCGACGGTGAAACCGAAATTGGCCTTATCGACACCGATCAGTTCGTGCTTACCAGCGATCGCCTTGCCGTCGATGTGAGCCACCATTTCATCGCCCACGATCTCGAGCACCACGGTCTTCCATTCACCCGGCTTGATCGGCATCGCGACCTTACCAAAAACCTCGGCCTTGTCCGGACCATCGTGATCGTGATCATCTTTCTGGGCAGTGAATCCGCCCTTGTTGATGAGCACCCGGCAGACATGCTCCTTGGCGTCGTTGATGCTCAGCGTCGTCATCCGACCGCCATCCAGCTGGACCTCATACTGAATAACAGCATTTTTGAATTTCAGCGGATACCGAGCCACCGCACCATGCTTGTCAGCGGACACTTCCGATCCCGTCACGGCACCATCAGCGAATTCCCATTTACCGGGACGCAAACGCCAACCGGCGGTCCAGGGCTTCCCCTTTTCCACCTTGGCGGGTTCAACCGGGGTGGAAAAATCCTCGCTGAGGAGCAACTCCCCGCGGGTGGCGAGCAGCGTGGCGGGATCTTCGGCCTGCGCGGAAACAGAAAACATCAGCAGAGAGCTGCCGATCAGGAAAAATGGGGTCTTTGATTTCATCGATTGTCAGAGGTGATAATTGGCTTTTTCTGGGATCATCGTACGCCTGTCAGCGCCCGACATCCCGAGCCACACAGAAAGCGAAATCTGATCAGGCGCGACCCTTTTTCCGCGCCGCCATCGCGTCTTGCTCGGCTCGCAACGTGGTCACCATCTCGTCGAGAATTGCGAGCCCGTAGGAAATCTTTTTGAAGAAGCTCTGGTTGTGATGCACCACCACAAAGCGAGGATGCTGCGACCAATAGTGCCGAAGCTTTGTATCGAGCGCTACCGCCTCTTCCAAGGATTCGCGGCGGGCGGGGTTTCCGCCCTCGATCCCGAGTCCGCCAACTGCGGCGCTTTCGAAAAAGATGACTCCATCATAACGTGCTAACTCGTCCTCCAATGAGGTGTCAAGCGCTTCAAAGAAATCGCCATCCTGCTCCGGCCAATAGGCGGCACCGTCGACGGTACCGCGATCGCAGAGAAGAATCCGCTCCGGATACTTCGTCGCTTGGATGTCCTCAAGATTCCGTTGCACATGATAAATCGCCAACTGCGCCGAGCGTACTGCATCGAGTTCCGAGTACCGAGGAAACCCACCCGTGAACATCATCGTCGCCGCCTCCGGCACGATGACGACCCCGTCCCCGATCTCACGTCGAAAAAGATCCGACGCCGTCGTCTTCCCGCCACCGGGACCTCCGGTAAGAACGATTCGGCAGCGATGATGGGAAGAGGTGGTTTCGCTCATGGATTCCCCATTTTCTCACATTCCAACCACTCTGAGAACCTCGAAACGCGCAGACTTAACCCTGTTGAGTCCGCGACCTAACAGGGTTGAATGCGCCCTCACCAGTCGGTCGGCTGATAGTCTTTGAGGAACTTGCCCCAAATGTGCTTGCCGGTATTGAAGCCGTCGATGATGGGATCGACGATGCGGGCGGCACCGTCGACGATGTCGAGCGGGGGATGAAATCGATGTTCGTTCACTTTGCGCTCGGCGATCTGCACCGGGTCTTCATCAGTGACCCAACCGGTGTCGACAGCATTCATGTGAATGCCGTCGGCGTGATATTCGGCGGCCGAGGTGCGGGTCATCATGTTCAGAGCCGCCTTGGCCATGTTGGTGTGGGGATGGCGGGTGGTCTTGAATTTTCGATAAAACTGCCCCTCCACCGCCGACACGTTAACGATGTGTTTGTCGCGCTCGGGGCTTCGCATCATCAGCGATTTCAGGCGCGCATTGAGCACGAAGGGAGCGACGGCATTGACGAGCTGCGTCTCCAGCAATTCCACCGATGACACTTCGGCCAACATCAGGCGCCAGGAATTGCGATCGCGGAGATCGACCTGCTGCAAATCCTGATCGAGCCGTCCTTCGGGAAACAGGTGCCCCTGAGCCGCCAGTTCCTCGGGAAGAAGAGGCGCCTGTGACAACTCGGCCGCGTGAGTCAGTCCCGCCAGCGTTGCCGCCGCACCAGATTGCTCGGCCAGGGTGGCGGTGTCGCCCTTCCCCTCGGGCAACAGATGATAGCCACGCAACCCCTCGTATTCGCCAATGAGGTGACGGGCTTTTTCCGGAAGATCCTGCAAGGCACCGGTTTCCTGATCCATCATGTGGCGATAGAAATCGGGCGGACGACGCACCGTCTGACAGGCGTTGCTGATGATGAAATCCAAGCGATCTCGCGTGTCCAAAACATGCTGGCAAAAGGCTTCGACGCTGGGGGTGTGGCGCAGGTCGAGACCGAAGATTTCCAGCCGATCACCCCAGTCCGCGAAATCGAGCTCCTCGGCGAAACGCTTGGCGGCATCCCGTGGGAAACGCGTCGTCATGATGAGCGAGGCACCGGCACGCAAGAGCTTGATTCCTGCCTGATAGCCGATTTTTACCCGGCCTCCGGTCAGCAACGCCACTCGACCGCGCAGATCGGCGGTCTCGGTGCGTTTTTTGAAATTCACCTCGGCACAGGCAGGACAGAGTTGGTCGTAGAAGTGATGAATCTGGTCGTAGTTCTGTTTGCAGATGTAGCAATTCTGCGGCTCGACCACTTCGCGGAAATCGGGATCGTCCTCGATCTCCTGCTGCTCGAAATTCAAGGGCGGATAGACATTGGGCGTGGTGAACACCGTCTGGGCGCGCAGTTTTCGAATCCCCGTTTCCGCCAGGATTTCCTGGTCGCGACTGATCTTGTCCGCCTTGCGCTGCTTCACCCGCTCTTTCACCTGGCGACGGCGCTGTTTGACATCGGGACAGAAAACGTTACCCGCAGCTCCAAGAAAACGCTGCCGTTCCTCCGGCGAAAGATCGTTGAGCAGGGCGCGGTCTTCGACCACCGATTCCATCACCTTGAGTGCCTCGCGGAGACGGGTAATGGCGTCGGACTCGGTCGCGGAATCCTGGGATTGGCTGAAGGACATGAGAGAGGGAAACAGGAATGAAAAAGGGAAGAGCGGCGAACCGCTTTCCTTCACTCGGGGTAGTCGTAACGCAAGTAGAGTTCCTCCACCTTCTTCCGCGCCCACGGGGTTTTCCGGAGAAATTTCAGACTCGAGGCAATGCTCGGATCGTGATTGAAGCAGCGGATATTGATTCGATAGCCCAGATCCTCCCAGCCAAGGTAGTCGACCAGTTGGGTGAGCATTTTTTCCAAGGTGATTCCATGGAGGGGATCGCCCGCCCCGGGATTCTGCCGCGGCGCCCGATCAGCCGGGTTGTTTTCAATGTCTTCCTCGTCCATCATGACTGGCTCCAATGAACCGGAAAAATCGCGCCTTGTCATCCTCCGGCAATTGACTCTTTTTCCCAGCCTAATTCCTTCATCGTCTCATGCCCGAGAAAGATCCCATCGATCCCCGCTTGCCCGCCGCCCAGAAGCTGCGGCGTCGACTGCGCTATCGGGGCACGCATCCTCGAACCTACGAGGAAAAATACAAGGAACTGGATCCAGAACGCGACCCGGAAACGATCGCCAAGGTCCTTGCCTCGGGAAAAACACCCGCCGGTCAGCATCGCCCCATCCTCGTGGAGGAAATCATGGAGCATCTCGTCCCTCAACCGGGCGAACGGGGCGCGGACGTGACCTTTGGGTACGGAGGACACAGCGAAGTCCTGTTGGAGAAAATCATGCCGGTTGGCCAACTGCTGGCGCTGGATGTCGATGCGGTGCAGCTCCCGCGCTCCGAGGCACGCTTACGGACACTGGGGCACGACGAAAACACCCTGATCGTTCGCCGCAGCAACTTCGCCGGTCTCGCCGGCGTCTTGGGCAAGATCGAGTGGCATGATGGCGTTGATTTCGTGCTCGCCGACCTCGGCCTGTCATCGATGCAGATCGATAATCCTGCCCGCGGCTTTTCCTACAAGCACGACGGCCCGCTCGACATGCGAATGAATCCCGAGCGCGGCGCACCGGCCCGAGATCTCCTGGCCCGCTGCAAGGTGGAGAAGCTGACTCGCATTCTCTCGGAAGGCGGAGATGAACCGCGCGCCGAGATCATCGCCGAAGCCATCGTCGAGGGCGCCGCCCACGCTCCGATCGAAAACACCCGTCACCTCCGGAGAATTGTTGACGGGGCCCTACCGCTGCATCTGAAAGAAGACGTCCGCGCCGCTACGATTTCCCGGGTTTTTCAAGCCATCCGCATTGCGGTGAATGATGAATTCAGCGCCCTCGATGCCTTTCTCGCCAATCTGCCGAATTGCCTCAAGCCGGGCGGACGCGTCGCCATCCTGAGTTTTCACTCTGGAGAGGACAGACGAGTGAAACTCCATTTCCGCGAAGGATTTCGGTCGGGGATTTACCGCGAGATCTCTCCCGACATCATCCGCCCAACGCCCGAGGAAGTCGGGAGCAATCCCCGGGCATCCTCCGCGAAGATGCGTTGGGCGATTCGCGCGTAGCCAGTCGACAACGAGGTCGGATTCGAGTGGGGCGAGACCGTCACCTGACATGGCCTCATTTCTGCTCCCTCAATTCGTGAGGACTTTCCTATGCCCAACTACTTCCGACATACCAAAATCATTGCCACCCTGGGACCCGCCACGGAGTCGAAGGAGATGCTGGCGAAACTCATTCTCGCCGGCGTCGACATTCTGCGCCTCAACATGGCTCACGCCTCCCACCAGTGGGTGAAGGACGCCATGTGGTTCATTCGGGAGGCCTCGAATGAAGTGGGCAGACACGTCGCGGTGATGATGGACGTCAAGGGACCGGAAATTCGCACCGGAGTCGTCGACGTCCCCATCGTGGTGAAAACCGGGGATCGTTTCGAATTTCACATCGAAAGCGTCGCCCCAACCGGCGACATGCCAGCCGTCTCGGTCAACTATCCCGGGCTCCCCGATGACCTTGAAATCGGCGGCATCGTCCTCGTGGACAGCGGTCTGGTGCGCATGAAGGTGATCGAGAAAGATCAGGGACACGTCCGCTGCGAAGTCCTCACCCCCGGGACACTCGGATCAAAGCGTCACATCAATCTCCCCGGCGTTTACGTCAACCTGCCGTCTCTCACCCTGAAGGATGAGAACGATCTCAAGGCTGGGGTCGAGGCAGGGATCGACTTTGTGGCGCTCTCTTTCGTCCGTCAGGCCGAGGACATTCGCATCCTCAGAAACTACCTCGACAGCTTGGGATCCAAAGCCAAGATCATCGCCAAGATCGAAGATCAGGCCGGGGTTCGGAACATGCAGGAAATTATCCGCGAGTCCGATGGCGTGATGGTGGCGCGCGGCGATCTGGGGATCGAGATCGACTACCACAAACTGCCACTGGTGCAGACCGAATTGGTCAAAGCCTGCCAGGCTGAAGGAAAGCCCGTCATCATTGCCACTCACTTGCTGGAGACTATGATCACGTCTCCCATGCCGACCCGGGCAGAGATCTCTGATGTTTCCAACGCCATTCGCGAGCAAGCCGATGCCGTCATGCTCTCCGGAGAGACCACGACCGGTGCCTATCCACTTGAGTCCGTGCAGGTGTTGAAAAACATCATTCAAAGCATCGAGCCCACCGTGGTAAGCGAACTCAATGCCAATATCGAGTTGAAGGAGCCCAAGGCCAAAATGTTGCGCTCCGCCGCCGTTCTCGCCCAGGAACTCGGAAATTCAGGCATCGTCGTCTTCACCCGCAGCGGTTTTCTCGCCTACGTCCTGGGTGCCTTGCGTGCCCGAGGTGTGCCGATCTATGCCTTTACCGATGTCGAATCCATTTTCCGACAACTCCAGTTCCCCTGGGGCGTGGAGCCCTTCCTCATGGAGTTTTCCGAAGACCCGGAGGAAACCATCGTGAACGCTCTAGCCTACCTTAAACGGAAAAACTGGTGTGACCCCGGCACCTGGCTGGTCGTCATCACCAACGCCCTCGCTCACGAAAAAGTGATCGATACCCTGCAATTGCGTCAGGTGGAGTAGACGATTTCTGAAACTCGTCCTGAGATGGACACCCGCAATTCCCGGCGCCCGGTTTGGCGTCAGGAACTTCGCGTAGCTACTCGGTAGCGCTCCCCATCGGAGTTGCGTCGGCATGCATCGGAACTTCTTCGCGAAAACATGCCCACAGGGAATCTGCAGAGGCACTGAAAATGTTTCTTTATAATTTCCATAATTTGGAATAACTTGCCTGGCTCTCCTGTTTTTCCTCAAAATCGCCATGGCTCACATCATTCCATCCCGCATCCGTTCTGCCGCAACCCCAGGCGAAAGAGGTCTCCACTCGCTCCTGTCCAAGCTGCCTGACAACTGCGTGGTCTATTTCGAACCCAACGTTAATGGTCGACACCCTGACTTCGTGATTCTGTCGCCGGAGCTGGGAATTCTCATCATCGAAGACAAATATTGGAAACTGGGAACAGTCCTTTCCGGCGACTCCTCAAACATTCGGATCAAAGAGGGTGATGGAGCGCCCACGTCAGTGACTCATCCGGAGCTTCAAGCTCGTCAATACAACGAACGCCTTCGCGATCTGGCTTCTCAACACCGTTTCAGTCGGCTTTTTCTCCATCCCGATGGACCTCACGAAGGGCGACTCAATTTCCCTGTCGCTCATGTGGTGACTCTCTCCAACATCACGGACGCACAACTCCATGATTCCCTTCGGCCGCTCTCAGATATCTTTCAGAAAAAGCGCACCATCACCAAGGATCAACTGGAGGCATGGCAATCGCTTTCTCCCACCGAGCTCTTGGAAGCATTTCGAGCCTATTTCGAGCCTTGGTGGCCGTTTCCACCGTTGAGCACTGAACAGATGAAAGCCCTCAGGGCCCTCATCCATCCCGAAATCGATTTCGAAAATCGCTTTTCTATCGACAGTCTCGAAAACGCCCCGCGCCCTATTCACGATCGTCAGGACGTTCTCAAGGTTTTGGATCTGAAGCAGGAGGAATGTGCCAACGCGATCGGCGACGGTCATCGCATTCTCTACGGCGTCGCCGGATCAGGAAAGACCATCATTCTCCTCACCCGCGCTCGTCTGCTTGCGGCCCAGAATCCAGACGCCCGGATTCTTCTCCTTTGCTTCAATCGCCAGTTGTCACAATGGCTGGCGCAGCAGGTAAGTGATTTGAGAAACGTCCACGTATCGACCTTTCACGCGTGGGCATGCCGAAATGGCGCGGGTTTTCACAAAGATTGGTCCGACGAAACCCTCGGAAAGCGCCTGATCGCAAAACTGGATCAAGACGCGCCGGACGCCGAACGATTCGACGCCATCCTCGTCGATGAGGCGCAAGATTTCGAACCGATCTGGTTCCGCTGTCTGCTCAAAGCACTCAAAGATCCTGAAAACGGAGATCTCATGATCGTCGCCGATGGGGCCCAGGGACTCTACCGGCGTTCAAAAATCCGTTGGAGCCACCTCGGAATCAAAGCTCGCGGCCGATCACACTCCGCGCGGTTCGATCTCGATCAAAACTACCGGAATTCCACCGAGATCCTCACACTGGCGGAAACGTTCGCCACCCGCACGGAAGTCGAAGGAAACGGTGATGGTAATGATATCGACGATGGCATCCAATCGGTCCGAGTGGACCCCCGTCGTTGTGTGCGCAGCACCGGCGCGACTCCGCTCCTTCACCTGGAATCCACTCGAGAGAATGAGATGGCACGAGTCGAAGAAATCGTCGGGGATCTCTTGAACGGAAGATGGAACGGCCAAAAGATTGGACCACTCACACCGAATGAGATCGCCATTCTCTATCCCAGGGCATTCACGACCGAGAAACCGTTGCTGGAAGAATTGAAAACGAGCCTTTCCCTTCGTTTTCGGATTCCGGTGCAATGGCAGACCGGCCCAGCAAAGGAAAAGTCTATCAACTCGAACGCTCTGAAAATTCAGACGATTCACGCCAGTAAGGGGCTTCAGTATCGTGCCGTCATCGTTCTGTGGGCCGACAAGATGCCTTTCTACCCCAGCGACGGCACCCCGAGACACGAAGCAGAATCGAGCGATCGACGCCTCTTGTACGTCGCGATGACTAGGGCCGAAAGTTTCCTCGCCTTAACCGCCAACGCCTATCGCAGTTCTGCCTTCATCCAGGAAATCGAAAGCACGCCCGCCACGATCACCTTGGATCACCGGGAACCGATGACTCAGGCAAGATATGTTGGCTGAATCATCCGGCTTTGTTTTTGCGGCCTCATCTCTCCAGAAATAGGCATTGCCTCCAAGTAACGTGGGCGATTGAATGGGGTATGTTGCTGCGCCCGCTGTTGTTTACCGTCCTCTTTGGATTTGTCTTCTCGCCTCTGGAATCACTCGTTTCGGCGGCTGAGGAATCGCCGCCCAATATTTTGCTGATCCTGACCGACGATCAGGGATTCGGCGATGTGACATCGCACGGCAATGAATGGGTGAGAACACCGCACCTCGATCAACTCGCCGCCGAAGGCGCTCGCTGTGACCGTTTCTTTGTCGAACCCGTCTGCGCCCCGACTCGTGCGGCTTTGCTGAGCGGGCGCTACCCAACTCGAGTCGGAGTTCACGGCGTCACCCGTGGACGGGAGAACATGCGCAGCGAAGAAGTCACCATCGCCGAGTTGCTGCGCGACCAGGCAGGCTATGCCACCGGCTGTTTTGGCAAATGGCACAACGGCGCCCAATGGCCCTATCATCCCAACGCTCAGGGTTTCGATACCTTTGTCGGCTTTTGCGGTGGACACTGGAACGATTACTACGACCCGACGCTGGAACGAAACGGCGAACCATTTCAGGCACGTGGATTTATCGCGGACGTGTTGACGGAGGAAGCGATGGCATTCATGGAGACGCGGATCTCGGGAAAAGGCGGCCCATTCTTCTGCTATGTGCCCTTCAACACGCCGCACACTCCATCAAGTGTGATGCCCGAAGATTGGGAGCGCTGGGCGGAACATCCCGAGGTAACCGATAATTTCACCCGGGCGATGTACGCCCTTTGTGAAAACCTTGATCGAAACATCGGGCGCCTGCTGGCCAAGCTCGACGAACTCGGCGTCGCGGAAAATACCATCGTGCTCTACCTCACCGACAACGGTGCCAACGGCGAACGCTTCAATGCCGGCATGCGGGGGTTCAAAGGAAGCGAACACGAGGGCGGCGTGCGGGTGCCACTCTTTGTCCGCTGGCCCGGCCATATTGCTCCGGGAATGGTGGTGAGGCCTAACGTGGCCCACATCGACCTGTTGCCCACTCTTTGTGCGATGGCAGGCATCGAGAACCCGGGCGCTCGCACTCAACCGCTCGATGGCTTGAATATTTCGCCGCTACTTCTTGGGAGTTCGGACTTCCAAATGCCGGAACGAAATCACTACACTTGGCGAAATCCGAAGCGCTGGTCGGTGCGTTCGGATCGCTACCGGGCCACGGCCAAAACCCTGCACGACCTCATCGATGATCCCGGACAGGAACATGATCTCGCAGCCGAGAAACCTGAGATTCATCGCGCCCTAGTGAACGACTACCTCGCCTGGGAAGCGAACGCAGTGCCGTTCTCGCCTTCGCCGCTCCCTGCCCATCTCGGTCATGCCGAGTGGCCAAAGACAACGATCAAAGCCCATGAGTTCGAAATCTATCCGAACGCCGCAAAAGGGATCAACTATTGCGGACCGCAGGGATACGCCAACCAATGGATCGAACACTGGACCGATCTCGGTGCCTCGGCCGAATGCCCGGTGAAGATCGTCGCGGAGGGACGCTACCGGGTGACCTTTCGCTACGCCTGCCCACCCGAGAGCATCGGTTCCCGCTTCGCTTTTGTGGCGGGAGATTCTCGACTTGAGTTCGAAATCACGGATCCATGGGTCAGCGCTGCCTATCCCGCCTCGGAACAAGGCCCCAAGCAACCCAATGGCTACTTGTCTCGCGACTGGAAAGATGTCGTGGTCGGCGAAATCGATCTCAAGACTGGCGAAATGCCCCTGCAACTAAAGGCGTTGAAATTGGTGGGCAAGTCGATGCCCGATTTCAAAGCGGTTGTCTTCGAGAAACTGTAAGCGGAGTCAGAGTGTCGCGTCGTAGATGGCATGAGCGCGACGCCCTCACCCAACGATGAACAGAATGTGTCCTTGGCACGTCCCGGTGCTGGCTTGCCAACGGTAGAGAGTTGGATTTTTCGCCACCTCGGGATGCCCTTGATCTCAGCTCTGATGTGCCGAGAAACCGCCCTGGCAAAGTTCGATCGCGAGGGTCGCCGGGCGCTGGAATTGGCGAGGAACGTTCCTCCTTCCCGACTGTCCGAGCCGGTCCTCATTGATCGTATCAGCGGCATCGAAGACAGTTCCCGTCACTGGTCCATCGCCATGACCTTGCAGCATCTCATCATCGTGGGAAAAGGGATTCGGCTCACCGTGAAGGCCCTGAACCTGGGAAAGGTTCCAGATCGTGAAGTCCGCATCGAGGATGTGAAACCCGATCCAGTCACCGGACCGGAGATCCTTGAGGCGTTTGCGTCATGGCTCGACAGCTATCCGAAAGGACTTCTCGAACTGCCTTGGCCCGACTCCCCGAAACTGGCTCACCCTTGGTTTGGCCCCATGAGCGCTGATCGCTGGTTTAAACTCAACGCCATTCACAACGGCATTCACCGCAAACAAATCGAAGCGATCATCGCCGGACTACCACCGAGCAACGAACCGATCTGCGGAGGCAGCGGCAACGGGATCGCGTGCGCTTCACTCTGACTTCCGGAAGCGCAGGAAGTAGTTTTCCTGAAACAGGTCGAGTTCCTCATCGAGGGTGAATCCTGCGGATTCGATCTCCTTTTGAAACACCTCTTTTCCCGCCCGGACGTGGCCCATGATCCAGTCGGAACTGACGCCTTCGATCCGTTCGAAATCCAGGACGACAACGCGGCCGCCGGGTTTGAGCGCACGATGGATGGATTCCATCGTTTTTTCAGGAAACTCGAAATGGTGATAGGTGTCGCAGATGAAAACCAGATCGACCGAATTCGGCGGTAACTTGGCGTCATCGGCGGTGCATACGATGCCCTCCACCTGTTTCATCCCGCGAGCGTGGCTGCTCATCACCGTGTGATCGACAAAAGTCTTGGCGATGTCCACGGCGTAGACTTTTCCTTCGGCGCCAACCTTGGGTGCCATCAATCGCGTGAAAAGCCCGGTCCCCGCACCGACATCGGCCACCACCATGCCGGGCTTCAGGGCCAGTTTTTCGACGATGGCTTCGCGCTGGTCATAGACCTCACGACCTTCCTTTTCGAATCGTTCGACAAAGGACTTCGGGTCGGGATCCTGAAAGGAATCGTTGATCCCGGGATTCACGCTTTTTTCCTGACCGATCACCGGAAGGAGGAGCGCGACACCGAGGAGTAAAAAGAGGGGGTATTTCATAGGATGAAGAACAAAGACGAAAGCGGTGATGCGATCAAGGCCGTTCGATGTCGACGCGGATGACGCCCCGGAAATCCCCCAGGGCGTAGCCGGTGGCCTGATCCTGCGGATAGGCTTTGGCCAGCGCATCATTCAGTTCCGGAGAAAATAATGTCGGATCACCATGACAGTTCAGGCAGACCTCTTGAATCATCAGCGGATGATAAAAGCGGGCGACATCAGCCTGCCACTCGATCATTGGCTGCGGCGGCGAACCGGGAGTCATCACCGCCTTTGACATTTTCTCGAGCACCGCACGATCCATCTCATCGGGCGAGTTGGCCGGATTTCGTGGCTTCAGGGTCTTCCGACTGACGATGACGCCATCGAGATTCACTCCTACGGATGAAGTCAGCGGAATTGCCGTTTGCTGACAAATCTCGATCGCTTTCACTGGTCCACCTGTCTGCAGCGCTCCTTTCAACTGCCCGCCCAGACTTTCCATCAGCACCTTGGCGGCAGCCTGACCGGTTGCTTGAACGTGTTGAATCTCTTCGGCGCTGGGCGTGCGATCCCTTTCTACCGCTGGCGGAGAGGATTCCGTGCCTCTTTCGCATCCCGCGAAAAGGAGAGCGGCGAAAGAACCAATCAAAGTGGAAAAGAATTTCACGATCCTGAAGTGTTCACTGTTTCAGTTTCAGGAGACGCCTTCTCCGCCCGAGCCGCACAGCAGGGCTTGTCACCTTTGCCGCATTGACCGTCACCGCAGGCACCTTCTTTCCCGGCTCCGCAGTCACCGCAACCGCTTTTCTGTGCGACGGGCGCGCCCGCATCATCATCTGATTTCGCCACTACGGCAGGATGAGTCGCGTGCATTTGTTCGCTGCCTTTTTTGACGAAGCCACTAACAATCTTCGCATGATTCTGAGCCACTTTAATAGCGGCCGGCGTCTTGCCGACCACCGACACCGACACGCCTTTTTCGACATTCTCCACCTTGATCGCCATGTCGTCATAGTGCTCGCGAAGCTCGACAAAGGCGGGATCCCAATGGCGAACGCCGAGTCCCCCTTCGAGTCGCGATTCCATCTGAGCGACATGCTTCTTCAACGTGGCGGCGACTTCGGGATCGTCAGAAGTCGTCGTGGCACGATATCCGTCGTCGGTCAGTTCGACGGAACGTTTCACTTTTTCGTGCTCGGCAAAGAGCGAGTGAATGGCACCCCGAAAGTCGTCGGTCATCTGGCCGTGACCGGGGCCATAGCCCTTCCCTCCTGCTCCCGGACCCTTTCCTGGAGGAGCTGCAAAAACGGACCACGACGCGATGAGAGCGATGGTAACAGCGAGAATAAAGGCTTTGAAGGTTTTCATGAATAGATAGGGGTTATTTTCGTTTATAGCTAAACAGCAATATTACTTGGCGCCAGTCATTTTTTGTCCGAATTCACGCACCCACCGATTTACGGATTCAACAGAGATGCCAACACCTGATCGGCCGCGTCATTCGGTGCGATATCGCCCGCCACCAAGATCCGACGATCCGCCTCGTCGGCGGTTGGCACTTCGAACGCCGCTTTCAGTTTTCGATAGACCGCATAATCGGCATCACTCTCGGCATCGGGGTCATTCGCCAGATGATTCAGCCTGGCCGCCACCGTTTCTTCTCATGCTTCCACCACAAGTATCGCCAATCTGGCGCTCACGGATCTGGCGTCGGCCAGCGTCAGCGAGCTCCTCTCGTTGCGGTTCGTCTGCCAGAGGAAGTCGCCTATCGCAGACGGCTATAGAAGATCTCTTCGGTTACGATGAGCAACACTGGCAAATTGAGATCCGATTTCGCGTGTTCGAACAATCCACTCAAATGAAGAAGGTATTGGAACGGATCACCAATCGATTCGGTCTCCAGACATTGATTGACGCGACGGGTTTTTACCGTCCCTCCGGGCCTGAATCGCAAAGTGACGACCTGGCCGGTGGATTGATCGTCCCACATCTGCGGGACTCACTTCTTACACCACTACCATCGTTTTATCCCTCCGAAACCTTCCAGTCTGCGAAGCACCTTTGGGCAGGCCAGCTACATGAATCCTACCCTGTTAAGCCAGATCACTTTTCTACCAAGATCTTCCAGTGAATGATCTCGACCGGTGCCTGCATCCAATGATTCTTGGTGTTTCTCGCATCTTCGATGATGACTTCCAACTTTCCGGGATCTGCCTGAATCCATCAGTAGTCACCGAGGTAGACAAGCATGTGAACGCCGTTGTCGGTGACTGCCATGTCCCCGAGTTCTAACTGGGTATGATCGATCTCGGTGATGGCCATGACGGGAAGACCAACGGAAACCGTCCTTCCCCGATAGCCCTCCTGCATCGCCCGAGCACTCGCATCGAACAACCAGTTGTCGATGGCATTCCGCCAGAGAGCGGGATTGATCGTCTCCCAGCAAGTCGTTCGGAAAGCCCTGCGAGGAAGCCCCGAACAATCCACTCCAGACACACTTTCGCCGCCCCAGTAGTAGGAGCGTCCGGTCTGCGCTTCGAGATTCTTGACCAAGCTTTTTTGGAACGACTCGGCATCAAGCGGCCTACCGGAAAAGAAAAGCGACCCAACAAATCCGGCAAACCCGAGAAGGCTCATCTTGGCAAGATTCGCTCGTCCATCCATCGGAGCGAGCATGATCGAAAGGAAAGCGATGACGGCCAGACAAACCAGAAAGACAGCTTGGGTAAGTCGACTGTGCAGGGGAAACCAACTCACCCAACCCAAACCGAGGGTTGCCAGCATCAGATAAATCACGATCCGCTTTCGCCCACCTTCCTGCATGATGGGGATAGGCTATCAATCTCGGCGGCTGGCGTCCAGCACTACGCCAACACCCCTTCCACCACTTTTCCGTAAACATCGGTCAGGCGGAAATCACGGCCGCCGTAGTGGTAGGTGAGTCGCTCGTGATCGAGACCCAGCAGATGGAGCAGAGTGGCGTGGAGATCATGGAGGTGAACCTTGTCCACTTCGGCAGATTGGCCGGTGGGATCGGTCTCGCCATAGCGCAATCCGCCTTTCACGCCTCCGCCGGCCATCCACATGGTGAAGCCGACGTTGTTGTGATCGCGACCCTGATCCTTGTTGAGGATGGGTGGACGCCCGAACTCGCCTCCCCAAAGTACGACGGTGTCTTCCAGCAGACCGCGTTCTTCCAGATCTGAAAGCATCGCCGCAATTGGTCGATCACTCTCGTCAGCGAGTTTCTGATGACCGGGGATGAGATCCTTGTGTTGATCCCAGAAGCCCTGATTGATCTGCACAAAGCGGACGCCCGACTCGATCATGCGACGCGCCATCAGGCAGGCGCGCCCGTAGTTATCGGTCGGCTCGCGGTTGATGCCGTAACGTTCCAAAACCCAGGCGGGCTCGCGTTCCACATCCATCAACTCCGGCATTTCGCTCTGCATCCGGAAAGCAGTTTCGTAACTCTGGATCACCCCTTCCAGCGTCTCGTTGATGCGATCATGCTCCAGTCGTTTGCGATTGATAGCCTGGAGCAGGTCGAGTTGTTTTCGTTGCCGATCCACCGGGATCGATGCGTTCTCGGTGTAGGGAATCTTGATACCTTTGAGCGAAGGCGGCCCGGCGCCATCGGCCCCACCCCACTGGTTGATGGCGGTTCCTGCTGTCGCCGAGGGGAGAAAAGCGCAACCGTATTTCCGGCCTCCGCCGGCGGAGAAATCGGGATTGATGGTGACAAAACCGGGGAGATTCTGGTTCTCCGTTCCCAATCCATAAACGACCCACGACCCCACCGAAGGACGGACAAACTGGAAGCTGCCGGTATTCATCTGCAGGATTGCCTGAGGATGATTGCCGATATCGGTGTGCATCGAGTTGATCACACAAAGCTTGTCGGCATGACTGGCGATGTGCGGAAACAACTCCGAGATCGGCATTCCGCTTTGGCCATGTCGGTTGAACTTCCACGGAGATTGGTAGTATCTCCGTCCTCCACCCAGATCCTCCTCATGGCGCTTGGTCAGTTCCGGTTTCCAATCAAAGGAATCGACCTGGGACGGACCACCGCGCATGAACAGAAAAATGACGCGCTTGGCTTTGGCCGGAAAATGCGAGCGACGCGGTGCCAGCGGATTCTGGATTCCATCAATCGCTGCCTTGGCTTGGCTGGCCAATAGACTGGAAAACGCAACGGACCCGAAGCCGCAGGCCGAGGTGCGGAGAGCTTCGCGCCGGGATAGCAAGGCGGACGTCATCTTCTGCAAAGCTATTCAATCGGCCTTTCTTGTGACAATGGCCTGATCGGGTACCAGAGTGAGGGGAGGGTATCTTGTCTCCTTCGATCCGAAGTCAGAAATCCGACAAATCTCTCGGCGGACTCTGCTTGAGGAACTCACTTCGGCTCACACCTCCCACGAAATTCTCCAAATTTTCGAAAAGTTCTCCGCTATAGAAGGCAACCCTCGTGAAAAACTCCTCTGTGTGGGGGGCCACGATTTCGAGTTTGGCGAAGATATCGCCCTCATATTGACGATGCGGATTCCCGTCGAATACGGACTCGGAAATGACAGGGCTGCCGCCCGTATTCTTTTCTATGAGCACCTGTGCCTCGGACCAGGTGAAGCGACCTCCGGTCTTGTCTTCATTTCCTTTGGGAAATTGGTAACTGATCGCCAGGCATTTGCCCTCCGACAATCCCGCAACGATGTCGATACCATTTTTTTCGAAGAAAAGGACTTCTTCGAAGAGATCCCACAATCCCAGGTCGACCTGCTCGCTTTGCTTGACCGATTCGCCTTTCCCGAATCGTTTTTCCAATGCTTCGCGATCGTCACCCAACCGTGCAAATGCCGAGTGAGAAATCATGGAGAAGGTGAACAGAAAAGTGGCGAAGCAAAGGAAGCGGTGTGATCTCATGACGATTCGACGATGGCTATTGTCGAGTATGCAAGTATACCGACGGTGGTATCAATACACGGTTCGAAACTCCCCCGAAGCCATCACCGCTTGGATTGCCTCGGCCCAGGCTTTTTCGGAATTGCCATCGGCGAGCACGAACTCGCTCATCAGGGACTTTTCTTCCGGTGACGGCTCCCTCGCCAGCAGCGACAGATAAACGACCATGGCGCGCTGGCCGGGGTTGTAGGGTACTCCCGCCGCGATCCGTTCCGCCATCGCGGCGGCCTGTTCGAGGACCAACTGGCTGTTCATGAGGAAAAGCGCTTGGGTAGGCACGATGGTGAGCTTACGGCCGCCGACCACGAGGTTGGGATCGGGCGCGTCGAAGACTTTGAGGGAATCGAAGAGGACATCGCGCGCCATCGGGAGATAGACACTGCGGTAGCGGACATTTTCATCGACGTCCTGGTAGTAGTAGTCCCGCCGACCGATCTCGCGTTGCAGTGGCTTGGCCTGCTTCATCGAAATGGTGAAAACCTGGGAGCCGTCGGCGGGCGGTTCATCGAGGCCGGTGCCGACGAAAAGCAGGCTGTCGCGAATGGCTTCGCCCTCGAGGCGCTGCGGGGCAAATCGCCAGATCAAGCGGTTGTCGGGATCCACCGCATAGGATGTTTCATCAACGGTCGAGGACAAACGCCAGGCACGACTGAGCATGATGGTGCGAATGAGGCGTTTCATTGACCAGTTCATTTCCTCGCCGGAAAACCGAAGCGCGAGATCGTCGAGCAACTCAGGATGACTCGGCGATGCCCCCAGCAAGCCGAAATTGTCGACGGTCTCGACGAGCCCGGTTCCGAACAGGTGATGCCACACGCGATTGACCATAACTCTGGCCGGAAGCGGATTGTTGGGATCGGTCAGCCAAGCAGCGAGCTGGCGGCGACCGCTCTCATCGGCGGGAATGCTGGGCGCCTTCAACTGAGGCTCGAACAAACTCAGTACGCCTCGCGCGACCGGTTCGAGGGGCTGATCGTGAAGCCCTTTGTTGAAAATCGGTGAATCGGCGATGCGCAGAGGGCGTGGGAGTTTCTTTTCTTTGGCGGCAGCCTCTTCCTCCGTCTTCCAATCGGCATCGGTCATCACCGGCGCGTCTTTCACCGCCATGGCAAAATCCGGCGACGCGGGGATGGCGGCTTTTGCAGCTCTCACCAAATCCTGAAAACGCTGAACCTCGGCCTCGGCAGCAGTGAGCGCGGGCGTCGGATTTTTCCGCCAGTCGATCCCCTTTTTTTCGAGCGGGTCACGGATGTCGTTCCGCTTCTTCACGAGCTCCATGTAGGCGGCTTGGGTTTCGTCCGCTTTCTTGGTGGCTTCCTCGATCCGTTTCAAAGCCTGCTCACCATCTGGTCCCATCGCCCAGGCGGTTTCGTGTTCGGCGCGAACGTTCGTGCTGGTTCCGGCGAGGTTTTGACTGCTGCGAAAGATTCCGGCGAGCGCGTAGTAGTCGGCGGTCGGGATGGGATCGTATTTGTGATCGTGACAACGGGCACAGTTCGCGGTGAGGGCGAGGAAGGCGCGGCAGGTGGCGTCGATCTGGTCGTCGGCGACATTCAGCTCGAAGAGCAGCGGGTCGCCCTCGTTGAGCGTCTTCGGACCGATGGTAAGAAAACCGGTGGCGATGTGCCGGGCGTCGCGTTGTGAGGGCGAGTCGGCCGGGAGCAGATCGCCGGCGAGTTGTTCGGTCAGGAACCGGTCGTAGGGCTTGTCGGCATTGAACGCGTCGATGACCCAGTCGCG
>JAGROX010000154.1:548-852 GCA_020440025.1 Verrucomicrobiia bacterium | reverse complement strand
GTCCCCAGCGTTCGCCGAAAGCGGGTGAATCGAGGAGGCGATCCACGACCGTGGCGAAGGCCTGATCGTCCGGCGCCGGGTCGATGAGAAAGTCGCGAATTTCTTCCAGGGTCGGTGGCAGACCCGTGAGTTCGAGGGTGGCCCGGCGAATCAGCATCGACCGATCCGCGTCGCCAACCGGTTCCAGCTTTTTCGACTCGAGTTTCGCGAGCACGAAGTGATCGATGCGGTCGCGCGGCCAGTCGGCGTTTTTGACCGGGGGAAGCTCCGGTCGGATCACCGGCTGGAACGCCCAATGCGATTC
>JAGROX010000154.1:348-541 GCA_020440025.1 Verrucomicrobiia bacterium | reverse complement strand
CTCGCGGCAGTTTCGATTCCCCATCCCGAGGATCGGGCGCTCCCATGGTGATCCAAGTTTCAAAATCGGCGATGACCGCGCCGGACAGCTTTTCACCATGGTCCGAAGGCGGCATTTGTAACTTGGGATTCTCGTAGCGAATCGCTTCCAACAACTGGCTTCCCGAAAGGTCGCCGGGAATCACCGCATCGCG
>JAGROX010000154.1:0-241 GCA_020440025.1 Verrucomicrobiia bacterium | reverse complement strand
CCAGTACCGGGCGGATCTTCGACTCAAAAAAATCACGCTGCGCCTTGGACAAATCCGGTTCCGCTCCTGGCAAAACGCCGAGAGAGAGACTCGCCGAGGCGAAGGCAACCGCTGCAAAGGCTCGATTCACGATATGGGGATGGTAGCGGACCTGACGACGACGAAACCAGTCCGCGAACGCGCCGAGCAAATCATTCCGTGAAAAACTGCCGAATTGGCGGTTAATTCCCGCACCCATGTT
>JAGROX010000153.1 GCA_020440025.1 Verrucomicrobiia bacterium | reverse complement strand
CTTCAATCGGGAGACTTCCCAACTCATCGTCCGGCAGACCCGGGATCAAATGGAGCTGGTCGAAGCCCTGATCGACAGCCTGGATTCGGAACCGGAAAAACAGATCCATCTTGTCTACCAGATCATCGATAGCAAGAGACCCTTGTTTACCGTTCCAGCGACGGCCAACGATAATATGCGGAAGACGGAAACGGTGGATCCCGACTCCGGTGCCCGTGGGGCCAATGCCCATTCGCTCAGCGTTCAGACTCTGCAAATCGTTGATCGTCTGACGCTGAATCCCGAGCGCTACCAAGAGTTCGTTGGGCGGGTGGAGAAAGAAAAACTGGGAGACCTTCGCCGTGCTCCCTCGATCATCTCGCGGTCGGGATCACGAGTGGAAATGTGGGTGGCAGACGCCTTGACCAAAATCGATCCAGTCATCGGTGCCGACGAATTCTCCATCGATCTCAGTCTGAACCTAATCACGGGGCGACCGGACGAACCGCCCAAGGCAGAGGGAACGTTTCAACTCACCATTTTGAATGGCCAGACCGCCGTCTCGGTCGAAAAATTGAAAAATGGCGGCTATCGCACTCGTCTGCTCACGGCGACGCTGGTTGATCCCGCCGGACTGCCCATCGCTGCCGCTCGAGAACCGGCAGCTGCACCTGAGTTGCTGACAAAAACCTATGTCATGACATCAGAGGAGCTGGCTCCATCGGACAATCCATCCACTCCACACTCCGCTGAAAAAGCGCTGGAGGATCGCGGCGTGACCTTTGGCCCCGGTGCAAAAGCCACCTTCAACAAAGTAGACGGCACTCTCATCGTCCGAAATTCGCCCGAGGAACTCGCCATGGTCGAAGCCATCGTGGATGAATTGAAGCGACCCAAGAAACAAATCTTCTTCACCATCAGGGAGGTGACCATGGATGCCCCCAAAGCAGGAGATCCCTTCGCTTTCCTGTTGCCAGACGTCGCGACGACGTCTCCTAAACGGAATAACGATGGAATCGACGGTGTCCTCACCGATCCGCAATTCCAAGTAATGATAAGGGCGCTCAGCAAGCGCAAGGATGTCGAAATTCTGAGTATGCCATCTGTTCTCACTCGCCAGGGGCAACCCGGAGTGATCGAAGCCAAGGATCGCCGCTGGGGAGTCAGAGGAGTTGTCGGCGCTGACGGATTTACCATCGATGTCGATTTTTTCCTTCCCAAAAAAGGAGAGACTTGGCTGGAAAAAGGAAAAGTGGTTCTACCACCCACGGGTTCCGTCACCATCTGGGACGGGCAGACCATTGTCTGGTCGGAACCTCTCGACGGAGGGAAAAGAGTTCGAGTGATCTTTATCGGCTCGCAAATGGTCGATGCGGCGGGTATGTCCGTGAACCCGCCGAAAGTGGAACTCCCGGAAAAACCGGCCGACTCCGAACCCGATTTGACGGCCGCCCAGCAGGATGCGGTGAAAAAGGCCGACGAGTTTGCCCTGCGCGGATCGCAGCTGATTGCCGACGACGATCTCGTCGGAGCCGAGCTGGCTTTCATCGAATCCCTCCGCAATTTGCCGGATCACTCCATCGTAAAGGAGCGCCGCGACGCCTACCTGAAGCAACTGTTGAGAGTCTGGGAGAAACTGCGCACAGACCTACAGGAGGAGAAAAACGGGAACATCGATCAACTGCTCGAAGAAGCGGTTCCCAGCCTGTTTCCCGAAAAGACAATCGAATCAGCGAATCGGCACGATCTTCATCCGCCTCCCAGCGATCTCTGGTTTGGCGCCTACACTCGCCTAAGAGAAGGCCTCGAACAGGAAGAGCGGGGTGAAAACTCAAAAGCTCAGGAATCTTTCCGGCAGGCCATGTTGCTTTTCACCGCGCTGAAAGAAAAGCATCCCGATTTCTACCCGCAATTGGTTAACTACCGACTCGAACAGATCATCAACAGGCTTGCCGAAGAAAACCCGATTTCACCGGCGAAATGAGCCACTTAACCCTGTTAGGTCATGGACCTGACAGGGTTAAGCCGGGGACCTGTTCCACGCTCTGATCAAATCACCAAGCCGGGTTCATTCCCCATTTGTCGGCGAATGACACCAACTCGGGGCTCAATGGCCATTGATCTGGCAAGGGATCGTTGCCTTCGTGACGGGTGCTCGCCCCCTTCAGGATCATGCAGCCTTCGTTGTTGCCGATCTGGAAGATTTCTTCGACCTCGTCGGAAGTCAGGAGGTTCTCTTCGGGCAACTGGGCCATGTCGGTGATCTTGTCTTCGATGGGCTTGGCACCTTCGCCCGCTTCCTGGATGAAGGTCGGGGCCACGCTCATCACTTGCTCGTGGGCGAGATCCCACTGACAGGCGAGTTGCAACAGGGTGAGACCATGACGCTCGGCGATGTGGCGCATTTTTTCGATTTTCTCGGCCCCATGCTCCACCCAACCATCGGGACGGAAGGTCCGGTGATCGCCGTCGCGGAAAAAGTGGCCGGGCTTCACGTCGTCATGGAACAGACCGCCGTAGTCGACCACGCGGGTGATGATTTTGACATCGTTCTCCACCGCCGGTCCGAGCACGTATCGGCCCGGCCAAGGTTCGTTGGGATTGAGGATGATCATGGCCCAGTCCATGTCTTCGGCGAAATTCTCGAAGCAGTACGCAAGATCGATGGCAAATCCGTTGGCCGGCCCAGGGGCGACCCCGGTCATTTCGGTGAGGCCGAGTTCTTTCAGGTTCCGCATTCCTGCCCAGACGGCGGGATGGGTGTAGCCGATGGAATCGGGGTTGTGCAGCATGACGAGATCGAATCGATCGGTCTTGCAACGCTCCAGCGATTTCTCCGTCGCCATTTTCAGGTAGTCGGCATACTCATCGGGCCCGCGAAGATCCGGATGTGTGAAACGTTGGTAGCCTTTGGAGCCTTCACGAGTGCCGTGGTAAATATCGTGCCCCACGATGCCGACGAGGCAATAGGTATCGCGGTCGATGCCTTCCATCGCCTTGCCCAGCATCTCATCGGCCCGGCCCACGCCATAGACGTCGGCGGTGACAAAGGTGCGAATGCCCTGTTCGTAGGCGTGTTGAAACAACTCGATGCAGCGCTCTTCGCTGAGTTGTTCCCCGAAGTGCATGAAGCGGCCGCCGCTCCAAGTGCCATAGGCAGTACGTGTCAGGTCCATGATAGTTGGGAGTCAGTAGAGGGTGAGAAAGAAAGTAGGAAGGATGAGAATTTTCTCCGAATCGGGGAAAGCGTCAACTGCCGCGAAACTCGGCGGCATGGGACAGAAATGCTGGGCCGATCTTGCACTTTCCACCTCGTATTCGGACCGGGGATTTACGCTTCCCAAGTGACGGCCGTTTTCACGGAACGGGCGAGAAAGCATTCTTTATGGGCTTTTTCGTGGAGGACTTCCACCTGCTCGGGCGTGGGCTGCTTGTCGCCGGAAAAGGTGATCCGGGGATGCATGACGACCCGGGCCAGCCAGGGTTTGCCGTCTTTGGCCTTTTCCAGATATCCCACCGGAGCGTCTTCGTAGGAATCGATGACGTAGCCGCTCATGGAAGCGATCGCCAAAAAGGTCAGCAGGTGACAACTGGTCAGGGAAGCGGTAAACGCTTCCTCGGGATCGACACAATCCGGGGTTCCCAAAAATTCGATCGCCGCTGCCGCGCGAACCGTTTGGCCGCTTTTGGGGAATTCCCACTCGTGGGTGCGGGGATATTCCTTGTAGCCAAACCCGGCGTCGCCACGGTTCCAGGTGAGTTTTGCCAAATGTTCGCTCATGAGTGGGTAAATGGGGTCGGGATAGGGAAATAGGGATGCAGGGGCCGACAGATTGGCATGGGAGGAGCCACGCATCAACCTGTCATCAGTCAACGGTGATAGGGTTCGCCGCGTCGAACCGTCCCGATTCGATAGAGTTGTTCGAGAAACACCACGAGGGCGAGTTCGTGCTGGAGTGTCAGTTTGCTGAGAGCCATGACGAGATCGGCCGAGCGGCGCACTTCCTCGGTGTGGCCATCGGCTCCACCGATGAGCACGGCGGCGCGTTTGCATCGATCCATTTCCCACGCAGCGACTCGGACGACCAATTCATCGGTGGTGGGGAGATGGCCCCGTTCATCGAGGACCAGGCGCAGATCGCAGTCCGCGCTTGCCTCCAGGAGTCGGCGGGAATTTTCCTCCTGACCCGCTTCCTTGAAGGTAATCAGTTCGACTCCGCCATGGCGGGAAAGTCGCTTCTCATACTCAGCCACCCCAGCTTTGGCATAGGTGAGCGCCGGTTTTCCGATGGTGAAGAGGGTCCATTTCATGGGCGGATGGGAGTCGGGTAGACCAAAGAGGAATTTGGTGCGCGTTCAGTTGCATCACTTTCCCTCGGTCAATTTCTGACGGATTTCGGAGAGGGTGAAACGCTGATTCTGTAGTTCGAGAATCCGCTTGGCTTGCTCCACCGCATCAGGGGAATAGAGTTGATAGCCTGAATCGGTCGTCTCCTCAACGGTGAGCAGGCCACCCTTCGTCCAGTGACGAATGGTCGAATTGTTCTTGCCGATGAGTTTTGCCAGTTGACCTATTTTGAGAAGCTTCTCCCGGGCAAGGGGCTGTCTTTCCTCTACTCCCAGCAATGCCTTCAAGTAGATGTCGAGCGACCTGTCCACCGCCTTGGCGATGAGCTTCAAATAATCCTCCTTCGAGCCGCCAGTTTGCGCTTGCTCTAGTGAGCTGATATACGCGAGGCGATCGCGCTTGCGGATGATGGCGGGCGGATAGCCCTGCATCATCAAAATCATGTTCATGAGCAGTCGGGCCGTGCGCCCGTTTCCGTCAACAAACGGGTGAATGGTCACCAGACGATAATGCGCCTCTGCCGCCAGCTCGATGGGATGAAGATCGGATTCCGATTGCAGCCAGACACCAAACTCCTCCATCAGATCGGGCACTTTCATTGGATTTGGCAGCACCACCGTTGAGCCCGAGATCCGCACAGGAACGCTGCGGAACTGTCCGGCATTCGCATCATCGATTCCCTTGAGAATGGTTTCGTGAATCATAAGAATCTCCCGAGCCGCGATTTCGGAAGGCTTGCGGGCAACTTGCGCTTTTACGAAATCCAAGGCACGGGCGTGGTTGGTCGCTTCCAAATGCTCAACCAGTGATTTACCACCGACGGTAAGACCCTTCTCAACGACAAGCGCCGTCTCTCGGCGAGTGAGGGTATTGCCCTCGATGGCGTTGCTGGTGTAGGTGAGCTCGACTCTGAACCACTGATCAAGATTGCGCAGGAGCGCCTCTGGCATTGGCCTGAACTCATCCAAGTGACGCCTTTTCTCAGTCTGTGAATCGAAATTCATACCATGAACCATAAACCGTAACGTTATGGATTACTATTTCCCTTTTTCGAAATCGGTTCTTGGCCCCTTTACTATGCGAAATTTTATCTTCGTCGTGTTGTTTCTCTTGGAGACGGACAGCGGCAACTGGCTCCGCCTCGCAAGGCAATACCAATATATTTCGCCGAGCCGAACGGAGTAAGTTCCGCTTTTATGGTGAGAAAAATGCTGGTAACATGCGTCGCTCCAGATTCGGACGGCAGCCCTCAGGGTGACGCTAAAAGATTCTGGCGGCATCAAGATTAGCCAGAGTGGTGGAATTGGTAGACACGCTTGACTTAGGATCAAGTGCCTTATGGTGTGCAGGTTCGAGTCCTGTCTCTGGTAGTTTTTGGTCCATGGTTTTCGGCAGGGGTTTTTCTGACCAACTTCACCAAAATTTTGGAAACCGATGCAACTGGCCGGGGTTTGCATTGCATGACCCCGAACCGCCGCTGGTCGGCTCCACGCGCCCGCCTTTTTGAAAGCGTGATTTTCTGCGCAGGAGTCACCTGCACTTTAAGTGCGATCTTGTTGGGGCAGGAGGTCATCACTCCGACACCTCCCAAGCCGGCACCGCCCATGACAGATCAGTGGGCGGGAAAACCAGCGATGACGGCGGAACATGTTCGTGAGATGGTCAGTGCCAGGATCCTCAATGCTCCGAAGGTCGGGGAAAAGGCTCCGCCATTTGCCCTCACGGACCCGTTTTCGGGAAGGTCGGTGTCCCTTTCTCAGATTATTGAGAAAAGGCCGGCGGTTCTGTTCTTCGCCAGCTTTTCGTGCTGTTCGGTCCAGGATTCGGTGGCCGATGTCTCCTCGCTTTCAGAGCGATTCGGTGACTTGGCACAGTTCGTCCTAATCTATATTCAGGAAGCCCATCCCGAGGGCGGTTTCTTGCCGCCTGTCAAAGGCGACCCGTTTATCATTCCGGCTCCGCGGAATTTCACCGCGAGGTCGACGGCTGCCCTGAAACTGGCCAGTCAGAGAAATTTGCGTTTTCCCATCCTGGTCGACACCATGGACGACGCCACCGCCGTCCGTTGGGGAGCTTGGCCCATTCGATTGTTCATGATCGATCGAACCGGCACCGTGGTTTTTGCCGGCCAACAAGGGCCCTGGTTTCACAAACCAACTCGGACCTATGATCCCGAACTCAATGGCGTGCCTGAGAGCTACCGGGATCTCCCCGGATACAGCAAAGGAAGCCTGGAGGAGTTTCTGGAGCAGTTTGCCGAGAAATCTCGCCAGCCCTCCGTTTCCGACAGACCCTGATTGACGTTTCGGTTCTGAAAAGGGAGACTACCGGGCAACGTTTTGATGAACCCCTGCCCCGGGGCGAATCGGCGCAACCCTCCCCTTTTCTCCCGAATCCTTCATGACCCCCGCCGACGAATCTGCCAACCGTTCAGCCTCGGTCTTGCTACGGACCACGTTCGACGATGACGCAGTGGTTTCCGCCGTGCGGGATTGCCGGGAACGACTCGGTGGGGCGCCGACTTTGGTCTACGCCTTCGTCAGTTCGGACTGGAAACCCCACCTCAAGGATTTTCTGGAGATCGTTCAGGTCGAAGGCCACGCCCTCCAGATCGTGGGATGCTCGGGCTACGGACTCATGGGTGTGGGTCAGGAAGACGAGAATGTCAGCGGAATGTCCCTGTTGTTCCTTCGGCTTCCCAACACCGAGATTCGACGATTGGAAGTCGACGACAGCGATCTCGATGACGCCGAATCGGGTCAACCCTGGCCGACGATCACGGGCATCACTCCCGACGAGTTCGGCGGTTGGTTGGCTTTGGCCAACCCCATGCGGATGCGCTCCGACATCTGGCTGCGGCAATGGAATTCCGCTTATCCGGGCGAAGCCGTTTTTGGTGGCCTGTGCAGCGGTGGTCCCGATCCCGAGGAGATGTTTCTGTTCACGGAATCCGGCCTTTCCAAGGCATCGCTTATCCTCATTCATCTGCTCGGAGGCATGCGTCTGGGTGGCGTCGTCAGTCAAGGCTGTCGCCCCATTGGAGAGCCCTACACCATCACCGAAGTCGATGAAAACGTAGTCGTCACCATCGGCCAGCGCCGGGCCTATGAAATGCTGGAGGAAGCCTATGAGTCTTTGGAAGAGGAGGAACAGGTGGGTGCCCAGGGAAATATTTTCGCCGGCTTGGCGATGAACGAATACAAGGACGAACTCCGACGCGGCGATTTTCTGGTGCGCAACATCGTGGGCGGCGACCCGACCGCCGGAGTCCTCGCCCTGGGCGCGTATCCGCGGGTAGGCCAAACCCTTCAGTTTCAGCTTCGCGACAAGGACACGGCCGATGAAGATCTGCTGGTGCAATGTGCCGGTGCCCAGACTCGCTACGGCGAACCTTTTGCTGCCTTACTTTTTTCCTGTGCCGGGCGCGGGGCGCGCATGTTTGAAGTGCCAAACCACGACGCGGGCATCATCGAGGATGTCTTCGGCAAAATCCCGTTGAGCGGGTTTTTCTGCAATGGTGAGATCGGCCCGGTCGGTGGTCAGAATTTCATCCACGGCTACACCGCCGCCGCCGCGTTTTTTCTGAATCCCTGAATTTGGTGGGATCCATCGAGAGAGCTCGGATCGGTGTCATCAGGTCACGCAATCAGGGATTGTTTCTTAGAAAAGAAACGCCTATATTTATGGTTATTACGGTTTTCCGAATATTTTGAAGGACCGTTACGAAACTCGACACCCTGCCATTCATGAAGTTATTTCCCCTTTTCCGGGTCATTTCTCCCATCGCGTTCCTTGCCTGGTCATTGATCAGCGCCAGTGCTGACGAGGCCCCAGAAGTTGCCAAATCTGAGCCTGCCGCCGCAGTTCCGGCCGCGGCCAACGCAAAGCCCGCCCGCCCGGCTGCTCCGAAACCCGCCGAGCCAGCTGCTGCCAGCGACTCGAAAAAGAAGGCCGCTCCTGCCGCAGCCGACCAAGGCAAGAATGAAAAGAAAACTGAGGGCGACAAGAAGGAAGCCAACGATTCCAAAGACAA
>JAGROX010000497.1 GCA_020440025.1 Verrucomicrobiia bacterium | reverse complement strand
TGTCACCGAAACGCCTGCCGATCCGTCTTCACCCAAAGGCTACGCGCTCTTTGATCTCGATCACACGCTGCTGCCCTTCGATACCCAGGCGCTTTTCTGCAATTTCGTCATTCGGCGCGAGCCCTGGCGCATCATCTATCTTCTCTGGTTCCTGCCCTGCGTGCCGCTGGCTGCCGTGCGACTGGTGTCGCTGCGTTGGCTGAAACGACTGTACTGCAGCTACCTCTGGGGAATGTCTCAGGAGCGACTGAAGCTCCATGCCAAAGAGTTTGCCGAGACCGTCGTTCCTCAGGTGCTCTATCCCGAAGTTCTCGCCGAACTGCAGCGTCACCAGAAAGCCGGGAGGATAACGATTCTCAACTCGGCCAGCCCCGGGATCTATGTGGCTGACATTGCTCGAGTGCTGGGATTCGATCACTGGGTCGCCACCCGTCTCGTCGAGTATGAAAAAATGCCCTTCTTCCCGCAGATCGATGGCCCCAATAACAAGCACGGGGCCAAGATCGACGCGATGAGACATCAACTGCCTGCGGGCTTTGATGAGAAAGCCGGATATCGTCTGCCGGATAGCTGGGGCTACTCCGACAGTTCGGCCGACGTGCCGCTGCTCTCGATTTGTGAGCGCGCCATGATGATTCATCCCAGCTCCAAATTTGCTGCCATCGGGGCCGAACACGGATGGCGAACCTTGCTGCCGAGGCAGCCTTATCGGGGAAAGTGGGGCGGACGATTTTCCAGCGGATTGCAGGCCTTTGGACTCTATCGAATCCGTCAGTTGGTCGAGTCGCGACCGCCTGAGGTCGACTCAGGTGATGACGTCTCCGAATAGTGGCTGGGAGAATCCATCAACTCGCGGGCATTGAACAAACCGGTTTTGTGCGCATAGAGCAGCGCGGTCGCGACGATGGTCGTGATCGCCGTGGAAAGCACGATCCACTTGTTCTGTAGCAGTTGCTCCGGCTCGAGGCGGGCACCGATTTCGCTCATGGCATGGCGGAAATACATGACCACCGCCAGGATCACCAGCGGGAACACGAACACCAGATTGTTCAGAGGTGCATAGCTGCACATGGCCCAGCCTGCGCAGAAGCAGAACAGATTCGCGTAGGTGATCATCGCGATGATCAGGCTGCGGTCCGTGTAGACTTGGAAAGACTTCCGGTATTGGCCGCTGAGTTCCTTGTCGTCGATGAACCGGAACTCCGAGTAGCGCTTGCCGGTCATCAGCAGGCCACCAAAACACCACCAGGCCAGCATGATGGAGAGCGGGGGAAAGCGCATCGTCTCCACCAGGGCGAACCAGCCCAGCCAAAGGCGAATCGGGTTGTTGAATGACTCCGCGATGACATCGAGATAGGCCCGATCCTTCAGGCGCACCGGCTGCACGTTGTAGACCAGACCGCTGAAAAGCAGGAGACCGAGAGCGATCCAGTATCCGGGGTTCTTGAACCACCAGAAAGCGAGAGCAAAGCCAATCACGATGCAGCCCGCCATGATGCCCCAGAGAATGGGCACGCTGACCTTGCCGGCGGGAATGGGACGGGCGTTTTTGCGCGGATGCAGCTTATCAAAAGGCGCGTCGAGGATCTCGTTGAGGATGTAGTTCGCCGACGCGATCAGGCAGGCAGGGATCAGGGAAAGGATCGCCTGAACGATGAGGGGACCGTCGATTTCCAGGTTTAGAACGAGGACCACGGCAACCGCATGGCCGAAGACGATGAAAATGTTCTTCAGCCAGTGGTCGACGCGGGCGACTTTGAGATATTCGATCATGGTTCTTTCTCGGGCTCGATAGGCCAGATTCGAGTTGGAACCGCCATCCCTAGCGTAAGGGGTCCCGGTTCACAACGCCTTTTTGGTGGAGAGAGAATGCTGGAACTTGAGTCTCCCTGCGGCAGATGGTAGGAATCTGTCCGATCCAAGGCCCCAGCTGGTAATGCCGGATCAGAATTTGTCCTCGTAGTTCAACGGATAGAACAAGGGTTTCCTAAACCTTAGATCTGGGTTCGATTCCCGGCGAGGATACCAAAAATCAGATGGGGGAAACCGGGGTTTGATCGCCATTCGGCGATCGATGGGAAAAGCGCTGCGCGACCAAGGAGCGAGGCAACGATGAGGGCGATGGCAGTTCGCTGGTGACTGGACAGGGTCAAGTGGTCTATCTGACCCTGTTGACCCCTCATCTCGGTGGGCTTTGCTTCACGGCAAAACGGAGAGGTTTCATCATCAGATCGTGATTGATACATATATACAATTCAAGATTCGATCTGAAATATATAGTTGACAATCTCGAATTGATCGGTTAAAGGTGTCGACCGAAAAATTCTCAACCGCATCACCCGATGTCACAACCAACCGCCATATTCACCCAACCCAGCGCCGAGAGTCGGTCGTTCTGGATGATGTCCCTCGAGGAGATCGTCACGACACCCGCGTATGGCCGTCCGGAGATTTTGGTGAATCATGACGATTGTCTTTCCGGTCCGAAAGGAGGGAGGGTGGTGTCCACGTAAGTTACTTTGCATCAG
>JAGROX010000152.1:11583-12417 GCA_020440025.1 Verrucomicrobiia bacterium | reverse complement strand
CTCGATCACTTCGATGCGGTGCTGCTCTACGCCAATCACGCGACGATCGAGCCAGCCCATTGGGAAAACCTGAAGGCTTTCATCGAGCATGGCGGCGGCTTTGTCCCGGTGCATTGCGCGAGCTGGTGTTTCTCCAACATCCCGGAATTTGACCAAGTGGTCGGCGGCCGGTTTGCCCATCACAAGACGGCGATCTTTCGCCCCAAGACGATCGCGCCCGATCACGCAGCGATCAAGAATGTGCCCGAGTTCGAAGCCTGGGATGAGACTTACGTTCACAAGAATCACAATCCCAACGGGCGCACCGTTCTCCAAGTTCGCGAGGTGGCGGAAGCCGACGACAACATCACCGAACCCGAGCCATGGACTTGGGTGCGGGAACAGGGCAAGGGCCGCGTTTTCTACACCGCGTCGGGACACGACGAACGGGTCTGGAGTCTCCCTGAGTTTTCAGAACTCCTGAAGCGCGGGATTCTCTGGAGCATCGGGGATGAGCGTCGGACTCACTACGAGACTTTCCTGAAGGAACGCACGCCACTGACCTACGAGAAGCGCGACAACATTCCCAATTACGAAAACCGGCCCGAGCCATTGCCGTGGCAGTTCCCTCTCTCGGCGGAGGATTCGATGAAATACACTCAGGCACCGGCAGAGTTTCGACTGGAGCTGTTCGCCGCCGAACCTGACATCGTGAATCCCATCACCCTCGCGTGGGACGAGCGCGGGCGTCTCTGGGTCGCGGAAACGGTCGATTACCCCAACGATGTCCGCGATGGCAGCGGCAACGACACCATCAAGATTCTCGAAGACACCGACGGTGACGGACGCTGCGAC
>JAGROX010000152.1:7012-11397 GCA_020440025.1 Verrucomicrobiia bacterium | reverse complement strand
AATCTTCGCTACGGTTTCGACAACTGGATCTATGGCACGGTGGGCTATTCGGGTTTCAAGGGCGAGGTGGGAGGAAAGCACCACGAGTTCAAGATGGGCGTCTTCCGCTTCCGGCCCGATGGCTCGGCGATCGAGTTTTTGCACCAGTTCAACAACAACACCTGGGGCATGGGATTCAATGAGGAAGGCGATGTTTTCGGTTCCACCGCGAACAACAATCCGAGCTTTTATGGAGGGCTGCCCGCCACCGCCTACGGCGACAGCCAACCGGGGATGAGCGCAATGATGATCGCCGACTCGGCGACCTTTCACCCCATCACCCCAAACATCCGCCAGGTCGATGTCTTCGGCGGCTACACGGCCGGAGCGGGGCAGGCTCTGGCAACGTCAGCGAATTTCCCCGAGTGGTATCGGGATCGCGTCGCCTTCATCGGCGGACCGACGGGAAATCTGCTCGGGCGTTACGCCATCGATCGCGACGGCAGCGGGTTCAAGGCCAAGAACGCCTACGCCTTTCTCGCCAGTGCCGATGAGTGGTTCTCCCCCGTCGCGGCGGAAGTCGGTCCCGATGGCAATCTCTGGGTGGCCGACTGGTACAACTTCATCATTCAGCACAACCCCACTCCCAAACCGGAGCGCGGCGGTTACGAGGCGGTGACTGGCAAGGGCAACGCTCACGAGAATCCGAATCGCGATAAACAGCACGGACGCATCTACCGAACGATTTGGGAAAAGGCATCGCCGTCAAAGATCACGACGCTGGCGGGGGCGTCCGACGAACAGTTGGTGGCCGCCCTGAGCGACGACAATCTTTTCTGGCAGCAGACGGCGCAACGCCTGTTGGTCTCGAGGCAGAAGAAGACCGCCGCGCCCGCTCTGCGGGAGGTCGTCAAAGGCGGAGGTCATGCGGCGATTCACGCCCTCTGGTCGCTCGAAGGCATGGGCGAGCTCGATCGCGAGACGCATCAACTCGCGCTGCTGGGGGCGGACACCGCTTTGAAGCGCAATGCGATCCGGGCGATTAGAAACGACGAGGCCGCGATTCAGCTTTTCTTCGATACCGCCGTGGTCACCGACAAGGATCCCGCCGTTCGGCTGGCGGCTTTCACCAAGCTGGCGTTGTTTCCAGAAAGCGATGCGGTGAAACTCGCGGCCGAGCAACTGATGAAGCGCCCCGAGAACCGCGAAGACGAGTGGCTTTCCCTCGCCCTCAAGGCCGCCGGGGCGAAGCAGGGCGCGAGAGGTCCCGCCACCCTCGGGCCGAATCTGTTGCCCAATCCCTCCTTTGAAGAACTCACCGACAAGGGCGAGCCGAAAGATTGGACCGTGCGAACCTATCGCGGTCAGGCGACTCACGCGGTCGATTCCGAGAACGCCCACTCTGGCAAAAACAGTGTCCGCATTGGATCGGGCCAGGGTGCCGACAGCAGTTGGTTTGCCCACATTCCGGTGGAGCCCAACACCGACTATCGACTCAGCGGCTGGGTCAAAACCAAGGGCATCAATGGTGCGCGCGGGGCGCAGATGAATGTCCACGAGCGGCAGCAGGACAAGAGTGGCGGACGCACTCCGGCGCTTCAAAAGAACAACGATTGGACCGAGTTGGCCGTCGATTTCAATTCCGGCGACCGTAAGGAAATCACCATCAATGCCCTCTTCGGAGGCTGGGGGCTCTCGACCGGGACGGCCTGGTGGGATGACGTCGCCGTGCAGAAGGTGACCTATGCCGTTCTCGAAACCGGCGCGGATTCGTTGACCGATGGCGATGCCGGACGCGGCGAGAAAATTTTCCACGAACACCAGGTCGCGGCCTGCATTCGCTGTCACATGCTTGGGGGTCAGGGCGGCCCCATTGGACCACCGCTCGATGGCATTTCCGCGCGCAAGGATCGCGACTACATTTACCAGAGTCTCATCGATCCCGGGGCCGTGCTGGCGGAAGGATTTCCTGCGGAAGTTTCCCCGATGCCCCCGATGGGCGTGCTGCTGAAGCCGCAGGAACTCGCCGACGTGATGGCCTATCTGGCGACGTTGAAGTAGGGGCTCCACCAACGCCACGTGCCGCAATCACGGCCCCGTCGCGGGCTTGTGAGGGCAGCGGCATTCCTGATAGGCTTCCGGTCTTGCTCACGCAGCAATCACCATGAAAGCCACCCACCTCTCCCGGACTCTCGGGACCTCTCTCGCCGTTCTCACGGTCTCCCTTTTCTCCTCAGCTCGTGCCGGTGACTGGCCGACTTACCTGCGGGACAATGCTCGGCTCGGGGCCACCGAGGAAACGATCCAAACGCCGCTGACGCCATCCTGGACCCTGTCTCCGCCTGAGTTGCCCGAGAAAGCGTGGCCCGGTCCGGAGGATCGCGTGATCGAAGGAAAAGACATTCGCGATCGCAACACCTTTGACGATGCCTTTCACGTCGCGGTGGTCGATGGAAAACTCTACTTCGGTTCGTCGGTCGATCATCAGGTCCGATGCGTCGATCTGAAAACCGGAAGGGCGATTTGGACCTTTTTCACCGAAGGGCCAGTGAGGCTCGCGCCGACCATTCACGAGGGAAAACTCTACATCGGCTCCGATGATGGCAATGCCTACTGCCTGAACGCCGCCGACGGCACTCTGGTGTGGAAGATTCACCCCGGACCAAAAGACGAGCGCATTCTCGGTCGACAGCAGCTGGTTTCCCGTTGGCCGGTGCGGACCGGCATCTCGATTCAGCCGGACAAGGAACATGGAGCGGTCGCCTATTTCGGTGCCGGGATTTTCCCTCACGAAAACATTTTTCTTCTCGCCGTTCGCGCCAGTGACGGTCAACCGATCTGGAAACTGGACAACTTGAGCCAGGACAGTGCGGCCCGCAACGACCTCTCGCCTCAGGGCTATCTCCTGACCAACGACGATGTGCTCGTGGTGCCGTCAGGGCGCAGTTTGCCTGCCGTATTTGATCGAAAGACAGGAGAGTTTCTGCACAAGGACAAACACGCGTGGCGCAGCACGGCCGGGGGCGTGGTCGGCGGCACTCAAGCTCTGCTTTCCGATGGGCAGATTTACTCCTGGGGCGCGCATCACATCCTGGCGATGGATCAGAAATCCGGCGATGTCGGATACGGATGGTTCGCCGGACATCAACTCGCCATCGGCGGCGACGCGGCCTACGCGTCCAATGGCACGGAGATCACCAAACTCGATCGCCAGGTCTATGCCGAAAACAGCCGGGTACGCCATCAACTGGATCTCGACCTCGCTGCCTTGAATACCAAAGTTCGTTCCCTCAAAGAACCCGAGCTTTCAAAAATGCGCGCCGAGATCAAAGAGAAGCAGGCAAAGCTCAAATCGATCGCCGATGTCGGCATTGTCTGGAGGACGCCCTCGCCTCATGAGTCACAGTTGATCGTGGCAGGTGATCGACTCATCGTCGGCGGCATCGACGAGGTGGCCATTCTCGACACGGCAACCGGAAATGAGGTCTGGAAGGCTGCTGTCGATGGAGAAGCGCGCGGGCTAGCGGTGGCCGATGGCCAGTTGATCGTCAGCACTACCAAGGGCGACATCATCTGCTTTCAGCCGGGAGACGCCAAGACCACTCCATCGCTCACGGACGCCCCGACCAAAGAGAATCCCTTTCCTCAAGACGAACTCACCCAGAAATACGCCGACGCCGCTCAGGCAATTCTGGATACTACCGGCATCACTCGCGGATTCTGTCTCGTTCTCGGCAATGAAGACGGTCGCCTCGCCTGGGAACTCTCGCAGCGCAGCGATTTGGAAATCTTTGCCGCCGAATCCGATGCCGCCAAAGTGGCCACCGCTCGCCAACGCCTCTCCGCGGCCGGACTCTACGGGAATCGCATCGCCATTCACGAGGGCGACCTGAATGCCCTCCCCTATCCCAACTATGTGGCCAACCTCATCGTCTCGGACACCCTGATCAGAACCGGCAAACTGCCGGATGGACTCATCGCCAAGACCATCGCGCGACTGGTGAAACCGGTGGGCGGATTGGTTTGCCTGGGTCCCGACAAAACGTTTTCGACCGACGGACAGGCATGGCTCGCGGGAACGGGACTGGATGCGGAAGGCGCCACCATCAGCCAGCAGGGCGACTTCGCCTTGTTGAAGCGAGCCACCCTGCCCGGAGCCGGCAGTTGGTCTCACCAATATGGCGAAGCCGGAAACACCGCCGCCAGCTCCGACTATCGGCTTAAAGGAAATCTCGGCGTCCTCTGGTATGGCGACCCCGGCGAGGGTAAAATGGTCAATCGTCACGATGGAGCCGTCGGTCCTCTGGCGATCAATGGAAGACTTTTTGCCCAGGGCGAGGATCGCATCATGGCCTACGACGCCTACAATGGGATGTTCTTGTGGGAACGCGAGAATCCCGAGTCCA
>JAGROX010000152.1:2354-6960 GCA_020440025.1 Verrucomicrobiia bacterium | reverse complement strand
TTTTTCATGCAGGGCGAGGAATGCATCGAACTCGATGCCGCGACCGGCAAGGAGCTCGCCAAGCACCTGCTGCCGGAGGGAACCCGGGACGGAACCCACGAATGGGGATTCGTGGCCTATCAGGACGGCCTTCTTTTTGGCACCGCCACGGTTCGCGAGGAATTGGATGACAAACTGAAACGTCGCGGCCGACAGACCGAGGACTCCACCGACGGCGTGTTTGCGATCGAGGTGGCAACAGGAAAGCACCTCTGGCAATACCGGGGAAAAACCATCGAACATCGCACCATCGCCATCGGCGACAACGCGGTCTACTTTATCGACAGCAGTATCACCGCCGATCAGCGACAAGCCATCCTCCAACAGGACAAAACCCGCTTTCAGAATCTCAGTGACGAAGAAAAAGCGAAGGCGGAGGCCGAGTTGAAGACCCAGGATCTGCGTCTCGCGGTTGCCATCGAAAGTCGCACCGGCAACAAGCTGTGGGAGCAAGCCGTCGATGTCACCGACTGCAGCGACATCGGAACCGGAGGCGGCAAACTTTCCCTCCTCTATCACAACAATGTCCTCGTCCTCTGTGGAGCCAACGCCAACGGCCACTACTGGCAGCAGTTCATGTCGGGCGAGTTTTCTCAGCGCCGACTTCTCGCGCTTTCGGCGGGCGATGGCAAAAAACTCTGGTCCAAGGATGCGAACTATCGCCATCGACCCATCATCGTGAACGACGAGATCATCGCCGAGCCTTGGTCCTACAATCTCTATTCCGGCACTCAGAAAACACGCAAGAATCCGCTGACCGGCGAGGATGAAGCCTGGAGCCTGATGCGATCGGGCCACCACTGCGGCATGCTCGCGGGAAGTCCCAATCTCCTCACTTTCCGCTCCGGTTTTACCGGATTCTATGATCTCAACGAGGATGCCGGAACCCAGCATTTCGCCGGACATCGTACCGGGTGCTGGATCAATGCCATCCCTGCCAATGGACTCATCAGCATTCCGGAATCCAGCGCGGGTTGCGTCTGTCTTTTCTCGATCTCATCCACGATCGTGATGGAGCCACGCGAAGAGCGGGAAGAATGGGCCATCTTCAGTTCCACCGGCGCCAAGACACCCATCAAGGAAGCTGCCTTCAATTTCGGAGCCCCCGGTGATCGCAGAGACGATGTCGGCAAGATCTGGCTCGCCTACCCGCGACCGGCGCCCGAGAGAGTCACCAGCCTGGATCTGGCACTGGATTTCGAGACTGCCTTTTCCAAGGGCGGCGGATGGGTGAGCCGCAACGCCGCTGCCACCGAAGTGAAGACGGACTCCGTTTCCCAGGCCGCTCCGGAATGGGTCTACACCTCCTGGGCCGACGGGTTGACTCATGCCAGCATCCCCCTGCTGGGCGAGAACGATCCGCCCGCTCGCTACACGGTCCGGGTTCATCTCGCGGCACCGGGCGAAGGAAGCGACCAAAACCGCGCCGACTCCGGCCCGCGACATTTCAGCCTGAAACTCCAGGGAAAGACCGTCCTCGAGGATGCGGCGATCACGGAAGGTTCGTCCGAGGTTCAGGTGTTCGAATTCGACAACATCGAAGTCACTCACTCTCTCGAGATCGAAGAATCAACGGCCGCCGCAGGAAATGGCCAACTCCCGGTTCTCAACGGGATCGAAGTCGTCCGGGTCGATCCATGAATCCTTAGGTATCGAGACTTGATCTATCCCTTCCCATCCTTTACGAAACCAACTCATCCATGAAAAACACCCCCATTTCCCGTCGTCGCATTTTCTCATACGGAACCGCCGTTGCCGCAGCAGCAGTCACTTCCTCCACGCGCCCCACTTCCGTTCAGGCGGCTGAGGTCAAACTCGCGAAAGGTGCCACCATTCTGTTCCAGGGCGACTCCATCACCGACGCCGGGCGCGATCGCAAGAACGAGGGCAGCGCCAACAATGCCAGCATGCTAGGCCGGGGCTATCCCTCCCCCATCGCCGGTGGACTTTTGGCCGATCACGCCTCGCTGGGGCTCAAGATTTACAATCGCGGGATTTCCGGAAACAAGGTCCCGGATCTCGATGCCCGTTGGCAGGCCGATTGCCTCGACTTGAAGCCCAGCATCCTGAGTATTCTCATCGGAGTGAACGACATTTGGCACAAGCTGAACGGCAAATACGACGGCACTCCCGAGGTCTACCGCGACGGCTTCACCGCTCTGCTGAAACGCACCAAAGACGCACTCCCGGACGTCACCCTCGTCATCTGCGAACCCTTCGTAATGCGTTGCGGAGCCGTCAATGACACTTGGTTTCCCGAGTTCGAAACCCGGCGCGCCTACGCCGAGGAAGTCGCCAAGGCCGCCGGAGCCATCTGGGTTCCCTTTCAGCAAAAATTCAACGAAGCGATTGCCGCAGGCACCGAGCCGAACTATTGGGCCGGAGACGGCGTCCATCCGACCCACGCCGGCCACGCCCTGATGGCCAAGGTTTGGCGGGAAACGGTGGGCATTTGACGCCGCCGTCAGAGGCCCGATCTTGGGGCCACCTGTCAGTGTTTGTTTCCTGCCCATGAGTTCCAGCCCTCACGATCTCCGACTCCTCATCCAGTCCTTCCATCCCATCGTGGTGATGGAGTCCACCGAGGAATCGCGAGTCGAGGGCCTGCTCAAGGAAGTCAGCGAAGCGTTGCTGATCCCGATCTTCACCTGGTCGGCGGTCGAGGGATTGCGGCGCGATGACGATGGCCGGTCGATGAATCGCGCCACCACAGAGCCGCGGGCCGCCCTTCAATATCTCGGCGAGTTGACCATCGAAGCGATCTTCTTTCTGAAAGACATCGCCCCGTTTCTGTCCGATCCCGCCACTGCCCGGCAGTTTCGAGAGGTGGCGACCCGCTTCACCCACACCCACTCCTGCCTCGTCCTCAGCGGTCATTCGGTGACGCTGCCACCTGAGATCGATGCCATGGCTGTCCACTTCGAGATGCGGCCTCCTTCCCGCGCTGAACTGGGTGCCACCATCGACGGCACCATTCGCACCCTCCAGGATCGTCAGCATCTCACCGGCAAGTTTGACAGTGAGATTCGTGAACATCTCATCAACTCACTCACCGGCATGACCCTCAGCCAGGCCCGGCAATCCGTGGCCCAGGCCGCCCTCGACGACGGAGTGCTGGACCTGAACGATTGCTGGCGAATCCTTCAACAGAAGGCCGCCCAGTTGCGTCAGGATGGACTCCTCGAATACTACCCTCCCGGCGAGGCCATCCCGAGCCTCGGGGGTTTCGACAATCTGAAACGGTGGCTCGAAAGGGCGGCCGTCGGTTTCTCCGAGGAGGCGCGGGCCATGAATCTCGATCCTCCGAAAGGCGTCCTCCTGACCGGGGTGCAGGGATGCGGCAAATCCCTCGCCGCCAAACTGATCGCGCGCGACTGGGGGGTGCCCCTGCTGAAACTCGATGCCGGGCGCCTGTTCAACAAGTATGTCGGCGAATCCGAGAGTAATTTTCGAAAGGCCACGCGACTTGCCGAATCTCTGGCTCCGGCCGTTCTCTGGATCGATGAAATCGAGAAAGCCTTTGCCGGAGGCAGTGGTTCCGGCGATGCCGACGGTGGCACCAGTCGTCGACTTCTCGGCGGATTCCTCACCTGGCTTCAGGAGAAATCCTCCAGCGTCTTTGTCGTCGGCACTTCCAACGACCTCTTTTCTCTCCCTCCCGAGTTTTTGAGGAAAGGCCGATTCGATGAGATCTTCTTCATCGACCTGCCCAAGCCCGTCGAGCGACACGCCATTTTCGGCATTCATCTGAAACTTCGCAAGCAGGCTCCCGAGCATTTCGACCTCCCGGCCTTGGTCGACGCTTCCGAGGGCTTTTCGGGGGCCGAGATCGAGCAAGCGATCATCGCCACCCTCTACGAATCCCTCTACCAGCGCCAGGCCCCTACTACCGAGTTGCTGCTGCGGGAGCTACAGCAGACCGTTCCCCTTTCCCGCACCCGGGCCGAGGATCTCGCCCGACTCCGCAACGAGGCAAAAGGACGCTTCGTCCCGGTCACGACATCAGAGTGATGTCAGATCGAAGAGCGCAGCGGCAGTGAAAAAGCAAAACACGGAGAATCGCCAAAACAGCTTCCGCTGGCTTGGAATCTCTCCGTGTGATCGGGAAGGCATCCGAACGGGACACCCTCCAAAGGTTGCGTCACGGCGTCAGGCCGCGGCACCCTTGGCCTTGCGAATGATGGACTGAACCGTCTCGGAAGGCTGTGCGCCCTTACCGATCCAAGCATCCACCTTCTCAAGGTCGATCTTGTAGTTGTCTCCATCAATCAACGGATCGTAGCTACCCACGATCTCGATGAAACGGCCTTCCTTACGCGCGCGGCTGTCAGCCACCACGATCCGATAATAGGGGCGGTCTTTTGTGCCCTCGCGTCTGAGTCTAATCTTTACCATCGCCTTGTGTACCGCCGCTTTTTTCGGCAGGGGTGAACTTACTACCCTTCTTTTCTACAAAATCAAGCAGTCAAAACCGAGTCTTTCGCCAAGTTTTTCCGGTCACCTTGCGGGATTCATCGGTTTTTTCACAAAAAATCCTTGTCAGAAAGCGTTTCATGCATTTCTGTCA
>JAGROX010000152.1:0-2262 GCA_020440025.1 Verrucomicrobiia bacterium | reverse complement strand
ATCAATCGCACGGTGGCTCAAATTCACGCCCTGCTGTTCACTTCAGATCGTCCGCTCAATGCCGAGGAAATCTGCGATGCCTTGGCGGTAGCGCGGTCAAATGTCAGCAACAGCCTCAAAGAGTTGCAAAACTGGGGCATCGTTCGGATCGTCCATCTTTCGGGCGATCGCCGGGATCACTTCGAGTCGATTCAAGACGTCTGGGAAATGTTCCGAGTCATCGCAGCGGAACGGAAACGGCGGGAAATCGATCCCACCCTGAGCATCCTCCGGGAGTGCCTCGCAGAGTCGGACGCCGGAGAGACACCCAGCGAGAGCCACACCCGCCAGCGTATCGGCGATCTCCTCGACTTTTTCGAACTGGCTACCCAGTTTTACGAGCAAATGAATCGACTTCCCACCAAGACGGCCGTGAAGGCGTTTCGGATGGGCGACAAACTGATCCGCGCCGTCGGATTAACTGGTGGAGGCGGAGGGGCGGGAAATCCGGAACCTCCCTCTTCGCCTGCTACTTGAGATCGCATCGGGTGATTCACCCATGAATCCCCTCCCTGACTTTCCCTCAGTCCCTCTTTTGCCTCTAAATTTCTCTTTTTACAGAAATGCCTGACATTAATGCCAACACCGAGCACGGAAAGCTTTTCTATGACGACACCTGTCGCTTCTGTCGGGAATCGATCGCCCGACTGCGACCGGTTTTGAATCGCTACGGCATCAAGCCCGAGCCCTTTGCCAACGGCGCGACCGAACCGGAAATGCGACTGCGCTGGAACGATGGACGCGAATTCGGCGGGGCCGACGCGGCCATCTTTCTCACGGGTCATATCTGGTGGACTCGGCCGCTCCGTGGGCTGGCTTTCCTCCCTGGCATTCGTCCGCTCGCTCACCTGATCTACCGTCAGATCGCGAGCCGCCGCCATTGCCTCAATGGTGCCTGTGAACTACCACTCCGCAAACCTCGAGTTCGTCCATCGCTGACGATGATGTGGACAGTCGCCCTGATTCTGGTCGCTACCGTGTATGGGACCGTCCGAGTCTCCTATCCCCATGCCACTCCCTTGGCCGTCATGTGGGCCCTCGCTTTGGCCCAGTGGATTGTTTTCAAAGTCATCGCTTGGACCAGACCCACGACGACACCGCATTGGCGATTTTTCACCTGGGTGGGAATGGATGCCGAAGCGTTCACGGCGCCAAAGGCAACGCCACTTCCGAAACACGGGAGCGTCTGGCAAGCCCTCGGATTTCTCGTCATCGGCGCCCTCCTCCTCGGAATCGCCGCTCCAACTGCAGTTGATCACGGCCACCTCGCCATCGGTGGCGCGCTCACCATGACAGGCATCGTGGTCAGCCTTCATTTTGGCATTTTTGCCATGATGGCCAAGGGATGGAATCGACTCGGCTATCCCGTCACCCCCATCATGCGCGCGCCATGGCTGACCACCGGCCTTGCCGAATTCTGGGGCACTCGATGGAACCGCGCCTTCAGCGACGTCGCCCGCATCGCGGTCTTTCGCCCTCTGGTCCGGCGACTTGGGACCGCCACGGGCACCCTCGCAGGATTCCTCGTATCGGGTGTCGCCCATGAACTCGTCATCTCGGTCCCAGCTCGAGCCGGATGGGGATTGCCCACGCTGTATTTCGCCATTCAGGGACTCGGGGTCCTGGTTGAGCGAAGCCTGTTCGCCAAAGAAAGCCATCCCATTCTCAGGCGCTGCTACGCCTGGTTCCTCATCCTTGCTCCTGCGCCCCTCCTCTTTCATCGCCCCTTTCTCGAAAACGTCATCGCCCCACTCACTCACCACTAGAATCGAACCACCATGAACCCGCTCACTCTTGCCCTCTACCTGGGTGCCGCCATCCACTTCGGCATTCTCAGCGCCAGTGCCCTGACTCCCCGAGCACTGAACTGGCGCGAAACACTCGCCCCCCTGCCTCCGCTGCTTCGGCGCATGTTCTGGGTCTATGGCGTGTTCATCGTCCTGATCATCATCTGCTTCGCGATTCTCACCCTGCTCCATGCTCCCGCCATGGCCGCCGGCGAACCGGTCGCTCGCAGTGTCGCCGCCGTCATCGCGATTTTCTGGACCGCCCGACTCCTCGTTCAGGCTTTCGTCTTCGATGCCCGCCCCTGGCTAACCCGCCGCCTCTACCGCATCGGCTATCACCTGCTCACCGTCGCCTTCATCGTCCTGGTCGCCATCTACGGCTGTGCCGCGCTGGGCCTGGGCGAAAGACTGCCGCTGCTTCCTCTTCGGTAAAAAA
>JAGROX010000151.1:3025-56344 GCA_020440025.1 Verrucomicrobiia bacterium | reverse complement strand
GTTTCGACCTTGGCCGCAAATGGCTCGGCGGGGGTGCTGCTGCTCGATCCTCGCAACGGGATCATCAGCACGGCAGCTCATGCGCCAGCCGGATCTCCTTTCATCATCAACCGCAATACCCTGCAGACGGCCCTGGCGTCAAACAATGTGGTTGTTTCGACATTTGACTCGGGTTCGGCCGATGCGGGAAATATCAGTATCGAAGACTCGGTGATTTGGAACTCTGCCTTTAGTTTTACCACTTTGGCTGAGGGAGACATCTATGTCGGCAACGACGTGATCAATCGTGGATCGGGCAACGTCAATCTGGTGGCGGGCTGGAACCCAATCACCGCGCCTTTGGGGATCACTGACGGCACTTTCTACAACACTCCGCTGGATGTGGACATGGATGCCTCGGTGTTCGATGTCGCCGGGGCCTTTGGCAACAACAACGGCAGCGTTTTTGTGGGTACGGTAGGAGATGCCCTCACCGGTGCTGACACCGGAGTGGTGGTCGCCAGTCGAACCGGCCAGACCAATGTGGCAGGATACGATGTTAATGTGTGGGGGTATCCTTTGACTGGCGGGATCAATGTCGGCGAGCGGAAGTATTCGCAAATCGGCTACAACAGACGAGATGCGGGACTCAGTGCGACTGAACCTGCGACCGGAAGAATCAGAGTCAAAGCGGTCAACAATATCGATATTACCTCCAACAAGGCAGCGGTTGGCACATTGCCTTATGCGGCTTGGACCAACGCAGATCACACCGGATTGGCAGCCTATGCCAAAATTGGTCATGGAGGTGAACGGGAAGCTGTTCTGGGTAGTGACCTGTCAGGAGATATAATCGTCGAGGCCGGCAATGACATCACGGCAGAAGGTGGCGTGCACCGAGAGAACTTCGTGATGATCGGTCACGGTGGCTATGACAACAAGCGTGTCGATTCTACAGCGGTGATCGGAGCTGCTGCGATCACGGTGACGGCTGGGGGAAACATCACGTTCACGGGAGGAGCAGGAGCCACCGCATTTGCTCAGATCGGGCACGGTGGGGTAACTCATGATCTGGCTTCATTTACCAAGAATGAGATTAATGTCACGGCTGGAGGAGACATCAGCCTTCAAGGAGCGGCGCCTGCGGTGGTATACGGAAGCACCTCATACGCCCAGATTGGTCATGGTGGGTATGATTCAGATTACGATGGGCCTGTGGGTGGATCGATCTTCAGTGGCGATGTCACGGTGGAAGCCGGTGGCAAGGTCTCTTTGCTGGGGGGGGATACCAGTTACAATTACGCGCTGATCGGGAACGGTGGAGCGGCCTTGGATGGAGATCGCTTCGGGATTGTTTCGGTTCAGGCGGGGACCGGAGGAATCCTGCTCCAAGGGGGATCGGGGACCTCATCGTTTGCCCAGATAGGCAGTGGAGGCTATCAACTTGATGGAGAGACGGCAGGTGACACGATCGTGAAAGCGGTCGGTCTGGCTGCAACAGATGGTATCGTCATGCAGGGCGGCACGGGTTCCTATGCCGGCGCGACGATTGGGCATGGAAACTATTTCTCTCCTGCGACCTCTTCTGCGGTCGATGATATCACCGTTGAGGTTGCGGCAGGCGGCTTATCTCTGACTGCCTCTACGGACGGCTATTTTTCCCACGCGGCCATCGGCCATAACAGTCGTGACACGAGGGGCGATAGGACTGGTGCCATCAATGTCACCGTAGCCTCGGGTGATATCGAGGTCACGGCAGGAGGGGACCGCATCGCTGGCAGCAGCTACAACCATGCTCAGATCGGTCATGGCGGATACGGCAATATTCTAGACGGCGAATTCTACAACTCCCGTGGCTCGATCTCGGTAGAGGCTACTGCGGGTGCCGTTACCGTAAGTGGTGGGCAGGACTACGGAACCTATGCGATGATCGGTCATGGTGGATTCGGTGCGGGAACTGGAATCGACGGCACCTTTTCCGGCAATATCTCCGTGATCGCAGAGAACGACATCACGTTCACCGGCGGGACCAGCAATGCCTACAATTTTGCTCAACTCGGCCACGGCGGAAGAGATGTGGACGGCAGCAAGGGCGGGGTGGGTGAGACGATTGTCGTGACGTCGAATTCGGGAGATATCAACTTCACGGCGGGAAGCGATGGTGCCTACAGCCACGCGCAAATCGGGCATGGCGGTCGGGATTCTCAAGGGGATGCCGAGGCGTCGATTTTTGTCACCGCGGGAGGAAACATCAATTTTGATGGGGGCCCCCTGAATTCCACTTCCTACAATTCGGCCAGCATCGGTCATGGTGGCACTTCGGCGACGGGTGATTTCAAGGGAGACATCACCGTAGAATCAAACGGAGCCACGGGTATTCGATTCAAGGCTGGTGATGGCTCCCAATCATGGACGCAGATCGGTCATGGTGGCTGGAATGCGGATGCGACAGTTGGGAATAGCGGCAATATTTCGGTGACGGCCAAAGGTGGCGGAGATATCGATTTCAGCGCGGTCTCACTTGATAGCGACAGTAACGATTCGTTCACGCAAATCGGACATGGTGGGCGAGACAGCAGCGGCAGTCATTTTGGTACGATCAGCGTCGCTACTCTGGGTGGTGGAGATATCAGTTTCACCGGTGGTGATTATCGGGCCTATGCTCAAATCGGACACGGAGGGCGTGACGCGTTGGGAGACCAAGGCGCTGACTCGGGCAATCCAGGGGATGCAACGATCAGCAAGATTACGGTCAATTCCTCGGGAGCCATTACTTTCACAGCGGGCCAACTGGGCCAGGCAGAAGCCTATGCCCAGCTTGGCCACGGCGGCTACCAGTCGCGAGGAGATCACCTCGGTGACATTGATGTCGATGCCTTGGGCGCGATCACTTTCTTATCGGGAAATGGCGACCGCAATAGTGCCGTGTTGGGTCATGGCGGCTACGACGCGGACAACGTGAACGGGGCGCTACCGAGTGTCGGGAGCACGGGGAACATTGAGGTGAATGCAGGTGCCGGGATCACCTTCACGGGAGGAAGTGCTTCGTACGCGATGGCTCAAATCGGTCATGGGGGCTACGCCAACTATGGCGACAATGTCGGCGACATCACTGTGGGGGCCAATGGAGACATCGTTTTCACTGGTGGTCAGGGAGATGTCTCCTATGCTCAACTTGGCCACGGAGGCAATGCCACCCGTGGAAGCCACCACGCCGATATTACGGTCAATGCCGGAACTGGGGGCATCCAATTCACGGCTGGTGGACGTCTGAGTCATGCCCAACTCGGCAATGGTGGCAACGAGTCAGATGGAATCCAGACTGGCGATATCGATGTCACCGCAGGGGGCGACATCACCTTCCTCGCCGGAGTTGGCACTCTGGCGCGCGAGCGGCAAGCCTATGCTCAGCTCGGTCATGGCGGACTTCAGACATCTGGTGCGCATTCAGGAGATATCTCGGTCCAATCAACGGGGGGCGCTCTATTGTTCAAGGCGGGTAATCTTTCCGACAACTACGTCCAACTCGGGCACGGCGGGCGCGGTGCGAAGAGCGACAGCACCACGACGGGTTTCTTGGGGGACATCGATGTCTCGGCGGCCACTGGGATCACTTTTACTGCTGGAACAATGCTGGCCCGAACTACCGCAAATGGATTCACCGACCTTGCTCCTTTCTCCACGCTGCCCACCGATGCTGATATCACCAATGGCGACGAGGGCATCTATGCCGACGGAAGGCTGTCGGCCCAACTCGGTCACGGCGGCTACGATGCCGATGCTGGAGTCGGTAACGAATACAATGCGGGCGTCGGACATCGGGGCGACATCCGAGTCGTTACCGCTACCGGCAACATTTCGTTCAATGGTGGCGATACCGCCAATGGCAGTGCGGGAAATAACGAAGGGCGTTTGCACATGGCCGCCATAGGTCATGGTGGCCCAGCGTCAACCGGGGATCACACTGGAGCCATTCAGGTCGAGGCCACTACCGGGAGTGTGGTGTTTACCGGCGGTGCCGAGACGGTGGACTTTTCCGTCAACAACACCACCGGAGTGGTCAGCCCAACCACCGACGTTTACAACTCGGTTGCCATCGGGCATTTCGGAACGTCCACTTGGGGAAGCACGGCGGCGGGTATCGGACGTTTTTCGGCGAATTCGGTCGGAGGCACGTTGGGACTCGCCGATGGCATCAGCGTGACGGCAGGCGACGCTGTCAACTTCACCGCCGGAGCGGGGAGACGCAGCCAGGCTCAACTGGGGCTGGGCGGATATCAGGTCAAGGGCCTGCAGGACGGCTTGGTCGATCATCAGGGTGATATTTTTGTTACTGCCGGTGCCGGTGGGGTCAACTTTATCGGGGGCAGCAGCGGTGGTGCCAATACAGGACTGGAAAGCTACGCGCAGCTGGGACATGGCGGCTATGACTCCGATGGCACAATGCTTGGGGACATTACCGTCACGACAACGGGTGGCGGAGGTGTGATGTTCGAAGGTGGTTTGGACAATGCCACGCATGCGCAGATGGGACATGGTGGCCGTGACTCCAACGGCAGTCAGGCCGGTAAGATCACGGTGAATGCGTCGGGCAGCGTCGAAGTTAGAGGTGGCGGTTCGGGGGTCTATTCCTACGCCCAGATCGGTCACGGCGGCTACAATGCCGACGGTGATCTCAGTGGCGATGTTAGTGTGACCGCTGGCGCAGGAGGGGTGAAAGTCATCGGCGGCGATAATACTTACAATTTTGCGACGATCGGAAATGGTGGCGCTCAGCTTGAGGGGGACATCAGCGGAGCGACCACAGTGCGCGCCACAGGCACGGCCGCTACTGATGGGATCTATGTGAAAGGCGGTGAAGGTGGGGAAGCGGCCATCGCGACGATCGGACATTCCAACTACTACGGAGGTACCGGAAGTTTGATCGGTGATATCATCGTGAGTGTGATCAATGGTGGCGTGAAGGTAGAGGGTGGCACCGCTGGCTACTTCGCTTCCGCGATGATTGGTCACGGAGGACGAGACATCGACATGGATCGCTCGGGTGTGGTCTCGGTGACTGCCGATGCCGGTGATATCGAGCTTCTCGGCGGTGGAGATTTCACCACCAGCCGGTATTCTCACGCGCAGATTGGACACGGTGGCTACAACAATGACGCCGCCTTCGCCGGCACCTATTCCGATGGTGTCACGGTTCATGCCAAATCGGGGCAGGTGACACTTAAGAGCGGCGAGGAATATGGCAACTACGCCCGGATCGGTCACGGAGGCTGGAGTAATGGCACGATGCTGGTCGATGCCAACGGTGACATCTGCGTGGTGGGTGCCAATGGGGTGATCGTAGATGGCTCTGGAGCGGGTGGCAATGCCTACGCAGCGATTGGTCACGGTGGTCGTTTGGTGGACGGAGATTTCGACGGTGACATCACCGTGGTGGCATCCGATGGAAACGTCGAACTGATAGCAGGCAATGCCGGAGCGATGAGTCAGATCGGTCACGGCGGCGAGTCAGCCGACGGGGCGATGTCGGGGGACATTCGGGTGATTGCCGACGATGGCAGCGGAACTGCGGGCGATATCATCCTGACGGGTGGGAACAACACGCTCCGATATGCAATGATCGGACACGGTCACGGCGCGGGGGTGGCAACGACTGGCACTCGTGAGGGTGGGGTTCACCTTTTTGCCGGTGGGGCGTTGACGGCCACCAACGGCATTGCGGGTGGCAATGTGAATGTGTTTCACCAGACCAACGGGGGATTGGCAGCGGTGGATTACTTGGGCGGCGACGGGTTCCAGATGGTGGCCAACGGAGGGGTGACTTTGCCGGGCTCCGCGTTGGTGGATGTGGGAACCATGATCAACGGAAACTTTGGCAGTGGACCAATCAATGTGGCCTTTGCCAATGATATCGATCTCACGATTGCTGCTGGAAACGACCGCTTCTTAAATTCGGCGGAAGATTTCACCCTCGCCACGGGCGGCAGCATCACGATGCTGAGTTCGTATCAGAATGCGGGCTCAGGTAAGATCACTCTGGTAGCCGGATGGGATGGGACCGGCGGCACCGCTACTGGTCAGGTCACGTTCACGGGCGGAGATTTCTGCCAGCCGGTGATTTCGGGGAGTGGCGTGGCTGTCGATTTCAATACCTGCGATGCCTTTGGCAACGACTTGGGTGGCAATGGAGCGGGTTCGATCACTCTCGGTGATTCGGCTCAATTGGCCGCCGTCAGAGTGGGGAGCCGAGCGGGAACTACCGGACTATTCGGCAAGGGGGTGAACTTGGTTGCCAGCGACTCCACAATTGGGGCAGGCACTCAGGTCGGATTTTTCAGTGACGGTAGCGGAGATGTCACAGGTGGCATTGAAATCGGAGTGAAAGGCGATGGCCTCTCGATGACTTCGGGAGCGGTTGATGATGCCTCGACCCAGATCGGACATGGAGGGTTCTCCAGTGTCGGGGCTTTGGTGAATGCGCCGATCTCCATCAGCTTCTGTGATCCCGGAGCTCTCTCACTTTTGGCCGGCGGAGGCGCCAACGCTTATGCCCAGATCGGAAATGGCGGGCGCAGCTTTGCGGGAGAAGGAATCGCCGGAGACATCCTCATCGATGGCAGCGGAGACGTGCTGTTGCAGGGGGGCAACAATGGCGGCTCCTATGCCCAGATCGGCCACGGTGGCAGAGGAGCGATTGGAGATTCTCCGGCATCGATGGCGGATGGAAATCCAGATTTTGAAGGAAAGATCGAGTTGACCACGGTGGCGGGAGGCAATCTGACCGTGAGCGGTAATCAAACTGGCGGGTCACTTGCGGATGGCCGTTGGGCCTACGCCCAGATCGGACATGGCGGTGCCCAGGCCCGTGGAGATACGCAGGGATCGATTGATCTCTCGATCGACGGTGGTGTGAATGTGAACGGTGGCGTTTTGATGGACGCGGGGACCTCTCGCGCTCAGAACTATGCCCAGATCGGACATGGTGGTTGGGATGGTGATGGTGCCCATTCCGGGAATATCGATCTGACAGCGGTCAACGATGTCGTGGTCCGCGCGGGTTTGAGCCGAGAGAGCTATGCTCAGATCGGGCACGGCGGTCGGAACGAAAACGTCGGCGACAACGACGGGAATATCACGATCGATATCACGGCAGGAAGCCTGGACCTCGTTGGGGGCAATGGTGGGGGTGGCGGTGAATTTGCCTACGCCCAAGTCGGACATGGGGGCACTTCGGCAACTGGCAATCACAGCGGTGACATCACGGTCACCAGTGCTGATGAGGTTACCCTGTTGCAGGGAGTCCGGGATGGCGCCTACAAGCTGATCGGCCATGGCGGCCATGGCGCCAGCGGGAATCACAGCGGACAGGTTCAAGTTACCGCAGTGAATGACATCCGTTTGGTGGGTGGCACGAATGACATCACTTTTGCCCAGATCGGGCACGGCGGATTTGGGGCAAACGGGAACATGAGTGCCACCTCGATCGAGGTGACGACTTCTGCGGGAGCTATTGAAGTCACTGCTGGCAATGCGGGTTCGTCCAATCAGGATGGGCGTCAGGCCTATGCCCAGATCGGACTGGGGGGATATGCCGGAGACGGGAGCCGCACTGCACCGATTCAGCTCAATGCCGCCACGGGGATTTCCGTGACCGGGGGCGGTCGGGATCACAACTACGCATTGATCGGTCACGGGGGTGATCTGGCTGACGGAACCAAGAGTGGGGCGATCTCTGCCATCACCACGGCAGGAAACATCTCGCTTTCAGGTGGAATTATCCACGAGTTGACCGCAGCCCAGATTGGTCATGGGGGATTCCGCGCAACGGGTGCCGCCGATGGTGCGATTACCGTCAGTACGGGTGGTGGTGCCGTGACCCTGAGAAATGGCGGAGGAGATGATGCCAATTCCTTGCAAACGGCGGGCGACCACAGCTTCAGTTCCGCGCAGATCGGGCACGGCGGCGCCGAGACGGGAAACTTCTCTCGTGATGGCGCCATCTCTGTCAGCGCGACCACGGGGGTATCAGTGGATTCCAGCACACGCCTCGGCGACCGGGCCTATACCCAGATCGGTCACGGGGGTTACGACAGTGCCGGAAACATGACGGGACAGATCGATGTCGATGCCGGTGCCGGAGCGATCTCGGTTCTCGGTGGCAGCCTCGGAGCCGAGGGTCAGTTCGCCCAGATCGGTCACGGGGGTATCAATTCCCTTGGAAACGGAACCGGAGCGATCAATCTGACCGCGGGTGGCAACGTCGACGTGATCGCCGGAGGAGGCGACGCATCCTATGCCCTGGTCGGACATGGGGGGCTCTTTTCGACGGGTTACTACGATGGCGATATCGGTGTCGATGCCGGTGGAGCGGTCAATGTACTGGCCGGAGGAACCGCTGGAGATAGTTCGATTGGAACCAACAATTTTGGACAGATCGGGCATTCTCTTCAGGGAGCTACGGCTGGCTACGGGAACAACTTCGTGGAGGTCAATGGCCAGATCGTCATTGAGGCCGAAAGCTATCTGACGAATCCGAGCAATCGCTGGGTCGTGGTTCCCACTGGGGCCGATCCGTTCCCGGGACCGGGTTTGTTTAACAATCCTCGGGGTGGAGTTTACCTGCAGTTGGAGGAGGGCGCTGGTGGCGTCGGCCCCTTGACCACGGGACGCGAAGTCACCTACCAGATCACCGTCACGAATCCAGGCACCTATCAATTCTTTCCCCGGTGGACAGGATACGATGGCGGTAGTGATTCGATCTTTTTCGATGTGGTCGAGCTGAAAGACGGAAATGGAGGAGCGATCGCCGATTGGTATGAATATGCCGAAGGCGGCAACTCGAATTTCGACAATCCGGCATGGTCCTTGACGGGAGCCGCCGAAGCTAACAATGCCGGGGCCACTCCTCGAACCGCGACCACTTGGACGTTTAACTCACCGGGCACCTACACGGTCCGGGCGATTGCTAGGGAAGATGGCTTGGCCCTTGATGCGCTCGTGATGCAGCAGGTGGCGCTGGCCGCACCAACAGGCCAAGGTCCTGCACCGACCTATGAGTTGCGGGCGGGTGCTACTGGAAACGTGACGGTCAATGCGGTCGGCGACATCTCAGTGACGGGGGGCATTAACGACGGCGCTCACGCCGCCATCGGTCATGGTGGTTCAGACATCAACAACCTCGCTGGACGCGTCAGTTATGGAAGTGCGACGACGGGGGCAAATGTGACCGTTCGCAGCAGTGGTGGCAACATCACCCTGGCTGGTGGCCAAGTGGAGGGAGATTCGGCGCTCGCAACAGGCCGCTACGCCTCAATCGGACATCATGGTAGTCGGGCTGATTTCGACGCGTTTGGAGACATCTTGGTTGAGGGCGGTAATATCGGGCTGGATGGTGGTTTCTTTGCCAGCAACGGAGCGAAAATCGGTCACGGCGGTGACGGAATTTCCGCCTACAACCTCAACGACGCCGAAGGACCGGCAACTCTCAGCGGTAAGGTCGAAGTCCATTCCAGTGGAAGTGTCGACTTGGTCAGTGGAGGTGCCCTGGCAGGCAGCACCCTCGGCAGCAGCGCTCAGATCGGGCACGGCGGTGCGGTCGAAAGTGTCGAGCTGGTGGAGATCGACGGCGAGATTTGCGTCGTTTCAGCCGATGGGACGACGGTCAATGCGGCCACCAACGGCGGCGAGGCGGCCTACGCGATGGTCGGACACGGCGGTATCAATCTTCAGGGAACCAAATCCGGCGACGTCACCCTGACCACTGGCAGCACAGGAACGGGAGGGGTGGCCTTGACGGCCGGAGCTGGGGATTCCGCTTTCGCGCAAGTCGGGCACGGTGGCCTGCTGTCGGGCGGTGACATGAGTGGAAACCTGAATGTGATTGCGGCAAATGGAGGAGCGATCGCGGTGAATGGCGGTAGCGGCAGTGGTTCCTATGCCATGCTCGGCCATGGCGATGGAGCGAGTTCGACGACCGGCACGCGCCAAGGTGGGGTACACTTGTTTGCCGATGGGGCTCTGACGGCAGCGAATGGAGGCGGAGCCGGGAGCAATGCCTACGTTTTCCATCAGACCAACGGCGGCTTGGCGACGGTCGACTATCTCGGTGGCGATGGTTTCCAGATGGTCAGTAATGGTGGCGTCACCGTGGACGATTCGGCGCTTGTCGACGTGAATACGATGCTCAACGGCAACTTTGCCACGGGTCCGATTTGGGCCGCCTTTTCTAATGAGATCGACTTGAGCATTGCTGCGGGTTTGGATAGGAACGTCAACACCGCGGACAATTTTGTCCTGATGACGGGAGGGAGTCTGGAGATGCTCAGTTCCTATCAGAATGCAGGGACTGGTGAGACGACCTTGGTCGCCGGTTGGGATGGGAGTGGAAGTTTTGCGGGGGGAGGCGTCACCTTTGCTGGAGGTGATTTTTGCGCCCCGGTGGTTACCGGAGCCGTGGCTTCGATCGATTTCAATACCTGCACCTCTTTTGGGAACAACGGAGCGGGGCTGACACTGGGAAGCGCGGCGCAAACCAGTGCCGTTCGAGTGGGTAGCCGCGATGGATTGACGACTTTGGCGGGCAATAGTCTTGCACTTTTCGGTAGTGACACGACCAGCAATGCGGCAACTCATCTCGGATTTTATGGTGATGGGGGTGGTGCAATCACTGGCGGAATCGACCTTCACCTTCAGGGCGGTGGCCTGAATCTCGACTCAGGCAATGCGTCGGGCGCCTATACCCAGATCGGTCATGGGGGGCGGAGTGCCTCCAGCACGGCCGTCAGCGCTCCGATCACCATCACATTCTGCGATCCGGGAGATGTCGTGATTGAGGCTGGCGGAAGTCTCGCCTATGCCCAGATCGGCCATGGCGGTCACGATTTTGATGCCGACGTGGCGGGTGACATCACGATGACGGGATCAGGTAGTGTGGACATTATGGGCGGCCCCAGCAGCAATTCCTACTCGAAGGTGGGACACGGTGGAAACCTGGTAAATGGCAATCAGCTGGGAAACATCGCGATCACCACGGCTGACGGAAGTATCACCATTCAAGCCGGAGCAGACAGCGCAACGGATTCGAATGCGACGGCTCAAGTCGGCCACGGCGGGCGATCGGGTTCCGGATCAGCCAATGGAAATATTTCGGTGATCGCCAACGGTGTTGATGCGGATGTGGCGGTTCTGGGCGGAACCGGAAACGAGGCCTTGGCGATGATCGGTCATGGCGGCACTCAAGACACAGGAAACAAGGGGCTCGACGGTCAGTTGATTGAGGTCAGTGCCACTCGCGATGTGCGGGTGGTGGCTGGAACCACCAACAACACTTTGGCCCAGATCGGAAATGGTGGCTTGGCGTCGAGCGGAACCAAGTTGGGTGACATTTCGGTGACGGCGGGCCGTGACGTGCTGGTGACCGGCGGACAAGCGGGGGGCGATGATGCCTACGCACAGATCGGTCATGGTGGTGCCCAGACCAGCAACACGATCCGAGGCAATATTACAGTGAATGCCGGGGGACTGGTTGAACTGCGGGCAGGGACCAATCCCACTCCCACGAATACGGGGGCAGATACGCCAAACTACTCGCAGATCGGACATGGCGGCCATGAGAATACCGGGACTCTTGGAGCGCTGGGGAATAAGATCGAAGTCACTGGTGACATCGTCCAGTTGATCTCCGGGTCAGGGGTCCAGTCCTACGCCCAGATCGGCATGGGGGGCTACGATGCGGGAGGCAACCTCACGGGAGATATCTGCGTCCACGCGACCACGGCAGTGATTCTTGATTCCAACCAGAGTGCTGGCACCGATGCCTACACCATGATCGGAAATGGAGGCACGCTTTCCGGGTCAGGAAGCTCTCTCTATCGGGGGGACATTGTCGTTACCGCAGGGAGTGGGGGAGTGAATCTTCGAGGTGGTGACGGCGCCTCAACGGGACGTTTTACTCAAGTCGGTCATGGCGGTATCAACACGAACGGGGCGATGTCCGGCGAAATTTTCATCGGTGCTGATGCTGGAGGCCGTGTCGTGATGACCGGCGGTGCCGGGACCAATGCCTATGCCATGGGCGGTCATGGTGATGGCGTTGGCACTGCCGGAGTGCTCGACAGTGGTACCTCTGGGGGGACCAGACAGGGAGGAATCCAATATTTTGCCGACGGAGATCTGACCCTCACCAATGGAGGTGGTGTCGGCAGCAACACCTATCTGCACCATCGGACCAACAATGCCGGCGGACTTGAGGGAGCGGGGAATTATCTGGGTGGAAATGGATATCAGGTTGTTGCCAACCGTTCCCAGACCATTCCCGCCAATGCCCTCGAAGGCTTGAGCGCGATGATCAACGGAAGCATTGGGTCCGGAAACGTGGTTTTCACGAATCCTGGGGACGTCGATATCGTGCTGTCAGGCCCCGACGTTGCGACAAACAACAGTTTCAACTTCATCGTTATGACAGGGGGCGACATCACCATGCTCCACAGTTACCAGAACGCTGGTGCCGGGAATCTCATCCTGATTGCTGGATGGGACGGCAGTTCCAGCACTGGTGCGAGTCTTGACCTTGGCGTGCCATGTGATCCGGTGATCATTCCCGCCATAGTTCCCTCGGTTCTCGACTTCAACGATTGTGGTGTCTTCGGAAACAACAACGGCACGGTCTACCTCGGGGATGCCTCGCAGACGACAGCGTTGCGGGTAGGATCTCGCTTGGGAAGAACGATGGTCTATGGATATGGTCTGGAATTGAACGCCAGCACCGCCACTTCTTCTGCCGCGACCCAGTTGGGATTCTTTGGCAACGGCAGCGGAGACATCAGCGGGGAAATCGACGTTCGTCTGAAGGACGGTGGTCTCAGTCTCAACGCCGGCACCAGTGATGCCTATGCCCAGATTGGTCATGGAGGCAAAGGAGCTGTGAGTGCCAACATCACTGACACGGCGGATATCACAATCAGCTTTTGCGACCCGGGTGATGTGACGCTCAACGCGGGAACGGGTGGCAATGCGTATGCTCAGATAGGACACGGTGGCCTATCTGTGGGCGGAACCAAAGCCGGTGATATTCGTATCGTGGGCCGAGATCTCGTCAATGGGGCCGGGAACGTCAGACTGAACGGAGGCAGCCAAAGTCAGAACTACGCCCAGATCGGGCATGGTGGCATCGGTGGAAGCGGTGCGACGCAGGGAGATATCCGGGTGGTGTCCTCCAACCAGGTGGTCCTGACCGGAGGCACCGATCAAGATGCCTACACCCAGATTGGCCATGGTGGCCATGACAATCGAGCCAATCATGGTGTGTTGGATGACGCCACCGTGGTGATCGCCAACCAAGGGATCAGCCTGACAGGTGGCAATACTGCTGGAACGACCTACGGGGCCTACGCCCAGATCGGCAATGGCGGGTATGATGCCGATGGAACCCTTTCGGGAAGCATCTACCTCAACTACGATCCAGATTCAGACACCGCAGCTGGTGGAGGAGATGTCGTGCTTCTGGCCACCACGAAGACCACCGCGGAACCGAACTACGGAACCACGGCCCAAATCGGGCATGGTGGGCGAAACCTTGCGGGAACCAAGAGCGGGGACATTGTCATTGGGACAGCAGACAATGTCTCGGTGACGGGCGGCCAGAACCTCAGCTATGCCCAGATCGGGCATGGAGGAAATGACAGTGGTGCCACAGGCAATGATGGAAACACCAGCGGCTCCATTACCATTGATGCGTTGGGCCTGTTGACAGTCCAAGGAGGTGTCGGATCTGATGCCTATGCTCAGATTGGCCACGGGGGCTACCAGAACAGTGCTGACCATGGAGTGGCTGGTGACGTGATCAGTCTTTCGGCGATCAATGGTTTGAGTCTTCTCGGGGGCGGAACCCGTTCCTATGCTCAGGTTGGCAACGGGGGACGTACGGCGGGCGGAAACCATTCGGCTGACATCAGCTTTAATGGTGGACCCGTGACCCTCCTCGGGGGAACTGGCGGCGAGAGCTACACCCAGATCGGTCACGGTGGTCACACCTCCAGCGGCAACCATACGGGCTCGGTGACGGTTGATTCTTCCTCAGGTATCTCGATGACGGGAGGCAGTTCCACAGGTTACACACAAATCGGACACGGAGGCCAGTCATCGAGTGGCAATCAGACGGGCTCAGTGACGGTGAATTCTTCAGCAGACATCTCGATGACGGGGGGTGGTTCGACGGGCAACTACACTCATATCGGACATGGAGGGAGAAGCAGTGGCGGGACTTTCGTCAGTGATATCGCCGTGACCGCTGTGGGTTCCGTTTACCTCAACGGAGGCAGGTCCACCGATACCTACGCGCAGATCGGGCATGGTGGTTTGACGGGAAGCTTCACGACATCTGGCTTGATCAACCTCGGTGCTGGTGGTGATTTGGTTCTTACCGCCGACTCCAACAACGGCTATGTCCAAGTGGGGCATGGTGGATCAGGCGCGACGGGAAGCATTTCCGGTGCGGACATCACGATAGATGTGGTTGGAGGCATCGATTTGAATGCGGACACGGGGAATTCGGGCAACTCATACGCCCAGATCGGGCACGGTGGCTTTAACACCATGACCTTGGGGGCGAGTGATTCCGATATCTTCATCAACCAGGCGGCGGGAACCGGAACGGGCGACATCACCCTCAATGGCAGTGGAACCAACAGCTATGCTCAGATCGGGCATGGTGGCTCCCGGGCGGACGGGAATGCGGGCACAGGCCCTGCAGATCGGAGCGGTGATATTACCATTGCGAGGGTAGCCAACGTGGCCCTGAACGGTGGGACATTTACCGATGGTTATGCACAGATCGGTCACGGCGGAGAATTGGCCGATGGCAACGCAAGTGGCGATATCGTATTGAACGCCACCGGAGATGTGGCTCTCAACGGCGGTAGCGCCAGCGATACCTATGTCCAGATTGGTCACGGTGGCGATCAGAGCGCTGGAGACACCAACGGATCGATCTCGATCACGTCGCTGGGAAGTGTCAGCCTGCAGGGCGGCTCTGTGGCGACGGATGCCTATGCACAGATCGGCAATGGAGGGCATTTGAATCCTGGGAATCATGGCCTTGCCGGTGAGGTGATCGCGGTCAGTGGCGCCAATGGCATTAGCCTGGCTGGCGGAACCAGTGGACAGTCCTACGCCCAGATCGGCAATGGTGGCGGTTCTGCTTCGGGAGAGGATCATGCGCATATTTTCCTGAATGTGAATCCCCTCACGGGACTGCCCAACGGAGGAGGGGCAATCACTCTGGCCGGCGGATCAGCCACGGGCACCTACTCCCAAGTCGGGAACGGTGGTGACGCAGGCGCCGGCGCAGCTAGCGGGAATGTGGTCACTTTCTCAACCGGTGCCACCACGCTCAATGCGGGTAGCGGAACGGATGCGTGGACTCAGATCGGCCACGGAGGTCGGTCCAACGATGGAGACAAGGGATTGGCCGATGAAGCCATCGTCGTGGTTTCTCTCGGGGGAATCGACATGAATAGTGCCGGAACTCGGGGCTACACTCAGATCGGTCATGGTGGTCACGAGTCGGACGGAAACCTGATGGGAGGAATTTACCTCAACTATGATCCCATCAACAATGTTGCGCTTGGTGGTGGAAACGTGACTTTGGATGGCGGCACGGGGAGCGAAAGCTATTCCCAGATCGGTCATGGCGGTCTCAATTCCGATGTGGGCACCAAAACCGGCGACATTCGCCTGGGTGCGGCAGCGGATGTTTCCCTTGATGCTGGCAGTGGAAATCTTTCCTACGTGCAGATTGGTCACGGGGGATATAACGGGGACGGCAACGCCACCGGAGACATTCGCCTGGATCTCAGTGGAAGCATGAATGTGTCGGCTGGCAATACGACGAGCAATACGCATGCCCAGATCGGACACGGCGGACGAGACTCAGGTGGTATTCATACGGGGAGTATCGAGATCACCTCATCAGGTGCGGCAGGTGCGCTGACCTTGGTAGGAGGAGGCAACGGAGATTTCAACTATTCCCAAATTGGTCACGGAGGAGCGGGAGTGATTGGCGGTGTGACCAATGGAGACAGTGATGATTTCATCTCAGCTTCCTTTGGGGGGGATATATCACTTGTTGCGGGCACGCAAAACAACGGATACGCCCAGTTGGGCAACGGTGGCTTGGCGAACAGCGGAACCCATCGTGCGGACATCAGCGTCACCTCGGCGAATGGAACGATCTCTCTCACGGGAGGTCCGGAATCGGGTAGCAACGACGATGACAGCTACGCTCAGATCGGAAACGGTGGAGCCCAGCAGACATCGACCACTCGCGGCAGCATCACCGTGCTGGCTTCGAATGGCGATGTGATCCTGCAGGGCGGCGGCGGAGAAAATGGGATCAATAACAATCTGACTCCAAACTATGCGCAGATCGGAAACGGTGGCCATGGCAATTCAGGGGACCACGGGGATGCCTCGGAAACGATTCAGGTGGAGGCTGCCAATGTGAGTCTGACTGCGGGAACTCAGGAAGAGAGTTTCGCCCTCATTGGAAATGGTGGCGGCATCGTCAACGAGGCTGGAAGCGGTAATGCCAGTGGCGATCTCGCGGGGAACGTGATTGTGAGAGCGACTCAAGGCGCTGGTGGATCAGTCACGCTCAAAGGAAGCACCTCAGGCGGTCTGGCAGGCTTTGCCCAAATCGGACACGCCCGGTCTTTGGGTAGTTTGGTTGGCGACATTGAGGTGTCGGCTGTCCAAGGGGTTTTGGTGGAAGGTGGAACGTCGGCAGAGAGTTATGCTCAGATCGGGCATGGGGGTATTGGTCAGATCGGTAGCAAGACTGGTGTCATTCAGGTGACATTGGGAGGCGATCTCGCGGTGGCCGGCGGTGTGGGCGATCAAGCATATGGCACCATCGGCCACGGTGGCATCAATACCGTTGGAGATCGGGCAGGATTGATCAATGCCACGGTGGGAGGAAGTGTCGCTCTGACGGGCGGAGCAGGCGCTGGAAGTTCCGCGCAGATCGGTCACGGTGGGACGGGCAATCAAGGGGCTGAGGACGGCGATGTTATTGTCGAAGCAGATTCCATTGCACTGATGGGCGGCGGAGACGGCAGTTTTGCTCAGATCGGCCACGGTGGTCTGATGAGTGGAGGAGCGATTTCTTCAAATGTGGTGGTTAGTGCGGCGGGAGGTGATGTTCAGCTGAGTGCTGGCGCGGCTACCGATAGCTTCGCCATCATCGGTGGAGGCGGTAGCCGGAACGTGGGCGTTACGCCGATCAATGGAGATGTGACGGTCACTGCCGATGGTGGAGCCGTCACTCTCGATGGAGGTGGGGATGGCGCGTTCGCCCTGATCGGAAACGGGGGTTATGAGGTGAACGGAACCAAGACAGGAAGCGTCCAGGTGGCAGCCCTCCAGGATGTTGCTTTGACTGCGGGAATCGGAGCAGGATCCTTCTCTCAGATTGGTCTTGGTGGGTTCAACTCTCCCGGCAATACGCTGGGTGCCAGCGATGATCTGGTGCGGGTGATTGCGGGAGGTGATTTGCGACTCAGAGCTTCCGATACTGCGGTCGGGTCCATGGCTATGGTCGGCAGCGGGGGATACTTCTCAAGCTCCGTCTTCAATACGGCTGGCGATGTGGTGGCCGATGCTGGTGGCGATATTGTTCTGACCGGTGGTGCTGCTGCGTGGGCCGCCGCACAGATCGGCAATGGCGGTGGATTGGCTGGAGGTGCCAAGAGCGGCGACATTTTCGCCACGGCCGGAAACGATGTGTTAATCACACGCGGAGCGGGCGACAACGCTTATGCGAAGATCGGTCATGGCGATCAGGAATTCACTCCGGTAGCAGTCCCTGCCCAATTGGTGGGCGGTGCGGGCACCGTGGCTGGAGATGTTCAGGTGACGGCGGGGCGGGATGTGTCTCTCACCGGTGGGCTGATCGGTCATCTGGACCCCGACCTCAACAACCAGGCATTGAGCATCACCGGCGACACCTACGTGGCGGTCAGCCACCTGAATCCGACGGCGGCAGGTGGTGGCATGGGCGCCTTGATCGGTGACGCCGATTCGGTCTTGGCATCATCCCCAGGAGGCGAACTACGACTGTATCTTCCCGGCCGCCCACAGAACCAACTGGTTGGCACCTCTCTCAATGGGTTGGCCTATCCGGGTGCAAATGTCGATCCGATGAATCAGCAGATCGATGAATTGGTCATCAATCAGGTCAATGGTGGAGGCACCCTGTTAGCCATGCCGAGCGAGCATGACAATTTGTCGAATGCGGCCGCCAATCGTGCTTCCCTGACCGTGACTTCTGACAGCGCGAATTACAGCCCGGTCCTGGGGAACTACAGTCTCTACTATGATACCGTGGTGGTAAATCAGGCAGGCCCGCCAGTCGTGCCGACCACTCCAGGTGGCGGCGCTGCCGGGGCGGCGGGAGGTGCGGCCGGAGCTGCTGGGAGTGCCGGAGCGATCGACGGTGGGGCCGCGGGTTCCGCTGGGACTGGAGAAGGCTCCGTTCCGCTCTTTACCGTGGTGGGGCCGAATGGAAACAACATCGTGATCTTTGGAACTCCCGGCGAGGAGCTGGGACTGTTCCTGACGCTGCCGGATGGTACCGTCGGATTCACGCCGGGTCGACTCTCACCGAACTCTCCCTTTGTGCCGGTTGGCTTCGTCTTGGAGGGACTGTTGGATGATCGCTTCAATGACGACCAGACGGAATTTGTCGTGGAGCATCGCGAAGTTCGTGATCCCTGGGGTGACAGCACGAAAGAGGATTTCTCAGTCAGCTACGACACGGAAGGTTCTTCCGGTTCGAGTAGTTTCGATGTCTTCGGTAGTGATTACCAAGGCACCATCTACATCCTACCGATGGGAGATTCGCCGACCCTCGATGACGATGAATTCCGCCGCTATTTGGAGGAACTCCAAATGAGGCTGGAAGAAATGGGATCGACGGCATTGTCCGAACCCGTCGAGCCCGGGGTACAGGGTGCCGAGTGAGTGAAAACCTCAGCGGCGCCCCGCCTTCTCAATGCACACCTTTAGATTCGCCATCACGACTTCACTCATCGTGGAACAGTTTTTAAAGGCATCAGATTGGTGATACTCACCCAGCTCGTGCGCCAACTGAGTCGCCTTCTCCGGAGGCGAAATCTCATCCTTCTGCATGCTGGTGAACATCGCATCCAGCCGGCGTTGCGCGACTTTCACCCGGCGGGCAATCAGGGCTCGCTCTTCATTCTGATACTGTTGCATCGTCGGATAGTTGAGTAGCTCGGTGCAACGTTCCACCACGGCGCGGTTCTCGGCGAAAAACTGGGTCAAATACATCTCCTTCCGGCCTTCGTAGGATTGCTGATCAAAGTCGATCGCCCGGACCCGATACTGCACCTCTTCAAAGTCCGGTGTGATATCGACTACGTAGTTGTAGCTTCTCATGTCTCCCAGCAAGCGACAGAAGCAGCGTTCGCTGAACTTGACGAATTCCTTGGCGACACGCACAGAATTGGTATCGGGATGATCGAAATAGTTTCGGATAAACACATCTCCTGGCACACCGGCGATGTGTTCCTCGATAATGGTGTTCTCATTGACGAGGTAGTTGATCCGATTGGGCGAGAGAATGTGTTCCAGTTCCAGACCGTAGATCCGAGAGGAGTCGGCGACCTTCACGTAGAAGTGGTCGTAGTTGTCGTTGAAATTATTGATGATCCGAATTCGAAAGGGCCGGGAATTGCCGAAATCACAAAAGTCGACCCGCTCCAGTCGGAGGTGATCGACGACTCGAGCCTCGCCCGTCTTTAATCGGGCGTAGATGGTGGTGAGGCGCTCGTTCAGTTCCGCCCGGGTAGCGGTATCGTAGTGAACGGTTTTCCAGAGGGTGTCGTTGCCCTCTTTGTCGAAAAGCGGAAACAATTCCGCGTAGCGATGCAGATCCTCATAGACGGGAGGAAGGGCGGAGGATCGACCGAAGGACTCCAGATATTCACTCAGATGTGAACTCACCGGAATGAAGGCCTTTTTCTTGAGAACAAATTCCATGATTGGAATTGAGCATAGCTTTCGTTGTGCCACTGACCAAACGCAGTCTTGTCCATGGCGCGTTTTTTCACTTGGGTCATGCGAGGCCCCGGTGCGAGGATCGCTGAATGAAGCTTTCCAAGTTTGGCATCTCAATGCTCTCCCTCATCCTGCTCAATACAGGTCATGTGGTTTTGGCCGATGGACCCTCCGACAATCTGCCTGAGCAGGTGCGCCCCGTCCCTCCCGAAGGAATTGTCGTTTCGCCCGAGCAGACGAAGCAGTTGGGAGAAAATCTGGAGTTGCTCGACTTGGCGATCCAATCACTCCGAGGTCAAAAGGAGCATGCGGCCGTCATCGATGCCTATCTCCCGGATGTCGAGATCTGTCACCGCTCGGTTCGCGATGCCTTGAAATATGGTGAGTTCTTTTCTCCCAAGGAAATAGAATGGTCGTTTCAACTCCTCCAGATTGGCATGACCAGGGCGGCTGCTTTGAAAGCGGGTGAGACTCCCTGGACTCGGGAGACGGGCAACGTTATCCGGGCCTATCTTTCCCGAATCGATGGATCGGCTCAGCCGTACGGCCTTGAAATTCCAGCCGGCTACGATTTTGACGGCGGCGAACCAATTCGTCTCGATTTTTGGTTTCATGGTCGCGGCGAAAAACTCAGTGAAGTGTCCTTTCTCCAGCAGCGGGCCAAGGGCTCGGGTGGAAAAGTGAAGCCGGAAAATGCCATCGTCCTCCATCCCTATGGGCGCTACTCAAATGCCAACAAGTTTGCGGGAGAAGTCGACTTGTTCGAAGCGTTGGATCATGCTCGCCGCGACTACCGCATCGACGAAGATCGAATCTTTGTTCGCGGATTTTCCATGGGAGGAGCCGCCTGTTGGCAGTTTGCGGTGCATCACGCCGGTCTCTGGGCTGGGGCTCAACCGGGAGCGGGTTTTTCGGAGACTCCCGATTTCTTGAAGACTTTTCAGGGAGAAACCCTCTCGCCGACCTGGTGGGAGGAGAAGCTCTGGCGGTGGTATGACGCGACCAACTGGGCCATCAACCTCTCCAACACCCCGACGATTGCCTACAGTGGGGAAATCGATCGGCAGAAGCAGGCTGCCGACATGATGGTGGAAGCGACCGAAAAGGTAGGGCTGCGCCTCGTTCACCTGATCGGCCCCGAGACCGCTCATGCCTTGCATCCGGCAACTTTGGCCGAGATCGAAGGACGCCTCGCCAACATTGCCGAGATCGGCAGGCAGAGGGTGCCCCAAACGGTCCGATTTGTCACCTACACCTTGCGCTACGATCGTATGCATTGGGTGAGAGTGGATCGGATGTCCCAGCATTGGGAGAAAGCTCAGATCGATGCGACCATGGAAGAGGGCAACCGGATCAAGGTCAAGACTGAGGGAGTTGAGGCTTTTTCCTTGGTCTTTCCTTCCGGCGAATGTCCGCTGGATCCCGCCGAGATCCCTCAGGTGATCATTGATGGTAAGAACCTTCAGGCTCCCCGAATCTGGACGGATCGGTCATGGGAGGTCGGATTTGACAAAGATGACGCCGGTATTTGGAAACTTGCCTCCGAAGAGTTGGAGGGTCTCACGAAGCATCATGGTCTCCAAGGTCCCATCGATGACGCTTTCATGGACTCTTTCCTCATGATATCGCCGACGGGAACTCCGATGAACTCCAAAGTCGGTGGCTGGTGTGGCGCCGAGATGGAGCACGCCATCACTCACTGGCGTCGCCAATTCCGAGGGGATGCCCGCGTCAAAACCGATGCCGAAGTGACCGATGAAGATATTGCCAATCACAACTTGGTGCTGTGGGGCGATCCTCAAAGCAATGCGGTCCTCAAGCGCATAGCGGCGAAGCTGCCGATTCACTGGGAGAAGGATGCCATCATGATCGGCGATCAATCGTTCGATTCCAGCGATCACGCCGTGGTCATGATTTATCCCAACCCACTCAATCCCGATCGCTATTTGGTTCTCAACAGTGGTTTCACCTATCGGGAGTATGACTATCTCAACAACGCTCGGCAGACTCCCAAGCTGCCCGATTGGGCAGTGGTCGATCTCAAGGAACCCGTGAGCACTCGTTGGCCGGGTGGGATTCCTGCCGCTGGGTTTTTCGGTGAGAAATGGGAACTCCTGCCGATCCGGAAGAAGTAGGATGACAGTTTTGTCATGTGTCTGCCCAGAGTTCCGTCATGTTCTCCGGTCAAAGTGGTGAACATGAAGATTCACCTCCGATCCCCACGCCACACTTCACTCATCGTTTCTGCAGCTGTTCTCGCGTCCTCTCTCATCGCCGCGATCTCCTTCGCACAGCAGCCGACGCCCCCGAAAAGCTCACCAAACAGCCTGCGCAAGACCCATACCCGAGGTCCTGCCCCCGGAGGGAGAGAAATGACTCCGGGTACGGGCAGTGTTCAGATGGGAATTCGCTCCATCGTGATTCCCGGGGAATTTCGGACGATTGATGGGTCTGGAAACAACGTGGAGAATCCAGAGTGGGGGAGCGTCGAGCAACCTTTCCTCCGAGGTGTTCCCGCAGATTATGCAGATGGAGTGTCCGCTCCCTCGGGCGAGAATCGTCCCAGCGCCAGAGTGATCAGCAATGCGCTCTGTGCCCAATCTGAATCCCGACCCAATCGGCGTGGCGCTTCGGATTTCGTCTGGCAGTGGGGACAGTTTCTCGACCATGACATCGACCTGACTCCGGTGGCCGACCCGGTGGAGCCTTTCGACATCCCGGTCCCGGCGGGAGATCCCTTTTTCGATCCGCAGGGACTGGGAACGGTCACCATCGGGCTGGATCGGTCCTACTTTGAGATGATCGATGGCGTCCGGGAGCAAATCAATGAAATCACCGCCTATGTCGACGCCTCGAATGTCTACGGGTCAGATGCCGAGCGAGCCATCGCCCTGAGAACCAATGACGGAAGCGGGCGGCTCCTGACGAGTGCCGGAGACTTGCTGCCATTCAATACGGAAGCGCTTCCCAACGCGCCCACCGAACACGATCCCTCGTTTTTTCTGGCTGGCGACTTTCGAGCCAACGAGCAGGTCGGACTGACTGCCATGCACACTCTTTTTGTGCGGGAGCACAATTACTGGGCCGATGTATTGGGCAGCTCCAATCCTGGGCTCAGCGGTGATCAGATCTACGAAGCTGCCCGGGTGATCGTGGTGGCCGAAATTCAAGCCATCACCTACAACGAGTTCCTGCCTCTTATGCTCGGGCCCAAAGCGATTCCGCGCTATGCCGGATACTCTCCCCGAATGAATGCCGGAATCGCCAACGAGTTTGCCACCTCGGCCTATCGTTTCGGTCACAGCATGTTGTCGTCGACCCTGTTGCGCTTGGATCATCGGGGGAATGAGATCCCGGAGGGAAATCTTCCGCTGGCGAATGCCTTCTTCGATCCCGCGCTGCTCACCGATGAGGGCGGCATTGAGCCGGTTCTTCGCGGGCTTGCCCGACAGCAGGCTCAGGAAATCGATGCCCTGTTGGTTGATGATGTCCGTAACTTCCTGTTTGGACCTCCCGGAGCAGGAGGATTCGATCTGGCTTCGTTGAATCTTCAGCGAGGTCGAGATCACGGTCTGGCCTCTTACAATGCCACCCGTGCGGCCTATGGATTGCGCCCCGCGCGCCGGTTTTCGGATATCACGAGGGATCGGGACGTTCAGGACCAACTGGAAGCCGTATACGGCGATCCGAATGAGATCGATCTATGGGTAGGCGCTCTTTGCGAACCCCATGTTCGGGAAGCCATGGTGGGGGAAACGCTCTTCACCGTGCTCCGAGCGCAGTTTCTGCGACTTCGGAATGGCGATCGATTCTGGTATCAGAACTATCTGGACGGAGAGTTTCAAAAATTGATCGACCGCCAGACCTTGGCCACCATCATCCGGAGAAATACCGAAATCGCCGGCGAAATCCAAGACAACGTCTTCATCGCACCCCGCGCGCTCGAAATCCAGCCACGTGGAGGAATGTTGCCGGGTCAGGGCCCGCCTCGTGGTGGCGGCGGACGACGCTGAGACTGAGAACTCACCAATGCCGCCGCCTCGGGCCGAGAAGGATCTGGGGCGGGGGTTCATTCAACCGGTAGACAAATGATTTCCTCACCCAACAATCTGTGTCAGTCTTCGAGGGAAGCAGCCAAACCGATGCGCATTCTCGTTGTCGAAGATCAGAAAAAAATTGCCTCTTTCATTCGAAAAGGGCTCGAAGAACGACGCATGATTGTCGATGTCTGTCACGACGGTGACGATGGCTACCATCTGGCGACGACAGAACCTTACGATGCCATCGTTCTTGACATCATGCTGCCCGGGCGGGATGGGCTCAGCATTTTGAAAAACCTGAGGAAGCAGGGGAATCCGGTCTCGGTGATCCTATTGACCGCCCGCAGCGAACTGGACGAACGGCTGGAAGGACTCAATCTTGGAGCGGATGACTATCTGACGAAACCCTTCTACATCGAGGAGTTGATCGCTCGTCTGCATACGGTCGTCAGGCGTTCGGGCGGTGAGGCGGATCATCTGCTCAAAGTGGAGGATCTCGTCCTTGATCGACTGCATCACAGCGTGAGGCGAGCCGGTGAAGAGATCTCCCTGTCCATGCGCGAATACGCTTTGCTGGAGTATCTGATGCAGGCGCCGGGGAGGGTTCTCACTCGGACGCAAATCTGTGAACATGTCTGGAACTATGGCTTCGATCCTGAGACGAATCTGGTCGATGTCTATATTCAAAGATTGAGGAAAAAGGTCGACCAATCCTTTGATAGTAAGTTGATTGAGACAGTGAGGGGTGTTGGATATCGCATTGGGAATCCCCCGACATGAAATCACTTCGTCTCAGATTGGCACTCCTGTCGACGGCGATCTCTGGGATCGTCATCATCGGATTTGGATTGGCCGGATGGATGCTGACCGTCGGAATGTTGAGAGAAGCGGTCGATCTCCGCCTGTCAGTCCCGCTCGATCGCACGGTTCGAGAGCTGCATCCTCGCGGAGATGTGAAGCAGACTCTGGCGAATCTCGAAATCGGATTCGGAGACGAGGTGAGCGAAGGAAAACGGCTCATATTGGTCACGGGCAGGGGCGGTGAAATTCTCTACCGTGCTCCCGATGAGGATTGGGTGTCCGAGATAGATGAGACTCTGCTGAAGTCGACTGAGGATTTCGGCGACGACTTTGGTGACCCTGAGACCAATCATCCCACCAGAAGCGATGCAGACCATCCCAAGCCGGGCGGAGGATTCGATCTGGATCGATTGCTAGAAGAGGAACGCGGAATGGGGCCCGGACGACCCAAAGGGGAGCCGTGGAGATTCGGGCCTCCTGATGAGAATCGACGGCCGCGTCTGCCTCCAATGCCGACGGGGATGCCAAAGGTGGCGTTTCACACACTGAAAATAAACGGTCATCAGTGGCGTGCAGGCGTGATTCGTGACCATGGACATCTCGTATTGATGGCGACCGAGTTGTCGGATCTTCAAAGTGAGATTCGTCGTGTTCGCAGCCTGTTTTTCCTCTCGCTTCCGATTTGTCTCCTGGTGATCGGATTTGGTGGTTGGTTCGTGGCTCACAGGGCAATGAGGCCCGTGAACCTCATTGCCGAAACTGCCAGTCGGATCACGGCTCACGGGTTGGATCAGCGGATCCCCAGAGAGGCTCATGAATACCACGAACTCTCTCGTCTCGTGGAGGTGTTGAATGGCATGATGAATCGTCTGGAGCACAGTTTTCGTCATGCCGTTCGTTTTAGCGCTGATGTCTCTCATGAGCTCAAGACACCGCTGACGGTGATGCAGGCTTCCGTGCAAACGGCGTTGAAAGAGTGCGAACCCGGATCCACGGCAGAGCAGAATCTGATTGTTGTCAGTCAGGAAGCCCAGCGGCTCAGTCTGATTACCCGCAGTCTAATGCTCTTGGCCCAGGCGGATGCCGGGCAATTGGCGATTCGAAAGGAAACCTTTTCGCTGTCCGATGAAATCGAAGCTCTCGGCGAAGATGCGGAGATTCTTTGCGAGGATGCAGGTCTGAAATTGGAGATCGATGTCACTCCGGGAATCACGATGTGTACCGACCATGTTCTGATGAGGCAGGCCCTCCAGAATCTCGTCAGCAACGCGGTGAAATACAACAAAGCGGGTGGAGTCGTCTCGATCCGACTCTACCGAGACCCGGTGACGGCTGAGGCGATCTTCGAGATCTCCAATACCGGAGCGGGAATTCCGGAAGAAGCACGAGAGAAGATTTTTGATCGGTTTTACCGCGTGGATCGAGCGCGCAGCCGAAATATCGACGGGTTTGGGCTCGGTCTCAATCTGGCATGGGAAATCGTCCGAGCGATCGAGGGCGAGTTGATCCTCCGGAAAGCGACCGACGAAATTACCCGCTTTGAGATCCGATTCGGTCAGTGATTCAACAGGGTCAAGTCGCTGACCTAACCCTGTTAGGTGGAAAGATGACCGACTAGCCCGGAGGCCAATTCAGGGGCCGATCTGCCAGGAGGTGGATATGGAGATGAGGCACCGCCTCGCCTCCGTTGGCGCCGTTGTTGATAATCAGACGAAATCCCTTGTCGGTCGAATTGATCCCGAGCTGATCGGCGACCTTCCCGGCGACCAACAGCAAATGACCGAGCAGGGATTGATCTTCTGATCCGGCCTCTCCGATTCGAGGGATGGGCTTTTTGGGAATGATCAGAAGATGGATCGGAGCCTGGGGATTGATGTCCCTGAAAACCAAGCTCAACTCATCCTCGTGGACGATATCGGCCGGGATTTCGCGGGCGATGATCTTTTCGAACAAGGTCATGGAAATCGGAGGGAAGAGGCGGCCGGATCAGTTGATCGCCAGCTTGAGATCGGGAATGTCGTCGCAGAGGCGGCAGTGTTCGTCGCCGAGAAATTCCCGAATCTCGGATTCCAATCGACGGCAGCGCGGGCTCCACTTTTCCGCACCTGCCAGTTTCTTGACGCAACCGCGCAAGCCATAGCAAACGAGTTGGCGAGCGCCTCCATGAGTGGCGGTTTGAAACTGGCGACGAAGCATCTGAAAGAAGCCGATCTCAAATCCGGGGCCTGCCCGCCGGGCCAGTTCCGTCAACGAGATCCGTACCGGAGGCGGCTCGTCGTTGAGATGATTGGCGAGGTCGGTGAGACCCAGACCGTTCAAGGTGGATCGGATTCGGTCAAACAAGTCGCCGACTTCGATGACCGTGCCGGGGTAGTGGTTTTTCAGGTAGGATTCCACCCCCTTGCTGACATCTTCCGCCAACCATTCCGGCATTTCGGCGGCGTTGGCGGCGTGTTTCAGAGTCTCTTGCAACCATGCTGGCTCGCACAGGGCTAGATTCTCCTGACTGATTCGGATGAAAGGATATTCGGCGGGAAGGGCGATCATGATTGCGGCAGGGACAAGCAGACGGTCGAGTTGAGGCGGCGAGAAAGCAGGTTGGGGTAGGAAAGGGGCGGAGTGATGTTAGCGGACTTTGGGCTCGAACAACTCGGGCTGCATCGCGGCATCGAGTGGCAGGCGTTCGAGCGATTGAATTTCATCGATGAACTCACCAACATCCTGAAATTGGCGATAGACGGAGGCATATCGGACAAAGGCGACGGGATCGATTTCTTGGAGCTTTGCCATCACCTTGGGGCCGATGATGCGACTCGGCACTTCCTTAAGCCCTTCGGTGGCGAGATCGTTCACGATCTGATCAGCAGAAGTTTCCAGAGTGTGAATGGAAACCGGGCGCTTTTCGCAGGCTCGGACCATTCCGTCGAGGATCTTTTCCCGCTTGAAAGGTTCACGGGTTCCATCGCGTTTGATGACCCGCAGATCGCTGTGTTCCAGCTGCTCGTAGGTCGTGAAGCGATGATTACAGCCCAGACATTCTCGGCGGCGGCGAATGGAAAGTCCATCCTTGCTCATCCGAGAATCAATGACCTTGTCCTCCAGGCTATTACACTTCAGGCAGCGCATGTTTGAGTCTCAAAGACGAGACATACAAACAAGATGTTGTGTAGTCAAAAGAAATCCGAGCACAAGATGTGGTTTTTCCCCATCCAGGGAAGCATGAGCAGGCTCTTGTTCTAAAAACTAAGTGAAAACATGGAAAATCCCGGAAAAACGTTTCACTCATAAAGGTGATCACGTTTTCCTGTCTTTTCACCCGAGCCGAGTGAATGGAACCAAAAATCAAGAACTGGCCTTCTTGGTCGCGGTCTTCTTCTTGGCAGGTTCCCTGGGCGGAAACTCCCAATTGAGGATGCGCTTTCCGAGAGGATTGCAGCTGAGATGGGCTTTGAACGGGCGCCCTTTCTTCGAGATGAAATGCTCGATAAGATCAGTTTTTCCTTCGGTGAAGAATTTCAGGGCCTGATCCCGGGGAATCACGTATTTGCACATCTCCTTAGAGAGCCGGCCTTTGCACTTCTCGCCTTTGACGCGCTCGCTGCATACATAGGACGTGTCGGTCTCGTAGATGTCACCTTTTTTACAAACAGGGCAGGGGCACAGTTTGTTTTCGGGGAGAATGGCCTCGGCTTCGGCTTCTTCCTCGGCGGTTTTCTGAAACACGAAGGAGGCTTTGAGTCCGGACTTCTTGTCTTCGACCAGTTCCACGGCGGCATCGAAGGGTTGCTTGAAGCGGCTCAGGAAATCCGTGAGCGGACCGACGTGCTTGGTCGTGAGCAGTTGCTTGGCCTCTTCCTCTGAAAAGGCGCGGGTCGCGAGCACTTTGGAGAGTGAGAAATTACAGTCGAGTTCCTTGCACTTGTAGCGGACTTCGTCCTGGCCCAGGGTTTTGGCCCCACAGACCGGACAGGGAACCGGGAAGTCGGGATACTCTCGATTCAGTGAATCGCGGGCGGCGGTCTTGGCGCTCGTGACGACACCTTCGGTGAGCTTCTTGATTTCGGCCATGAACTCGGGTCGTCCGAGTCGCCCCTGTTCCATCTGCTTGAGTTTGAACTCCCACTCGCCGGTCATCTCGGGCGAGGTCAGGATATCGATCCCCATCTCGCCGAGTTGATGGATGACGCGGACGCCTCGATTGCTGACGAATAAATCGCGCCCCTGGCGACTGACGTATTTGTCCGCGATCAGGCCTTCGATGATGGACGAGCGGGTGGCGGGTGTGCCGAGTCCTCGCTCGCTCATCGCTTCGCGCAAGGCCTCGTCATCGACCCGCTTTCCGGCGGTTTCCATCGCGGACAGCAGGGTGCTTTCGTTGAATCGAGCCGGGGGCCGGGTTTCCTTGTCTTCGATCCGAATGTCTTCGGTCTTGGCTTTTTCTCCCTCGCCGACTGGAACAAGGTTCTTTCCGCTGTTGCCGCTGCCTTCGCTGTCCTCATCGGCTTCGGCTTGAGTTTCTTTTCCGTAAACTTCGAGCCAACCGGAGACGACGAGGATTTTTCCGTCGGTCTTGAAGGCGTCTTCACCGATTCGAGAAATACGGGTCGTGATCTCAAACTCGGCGGGAGGAAAGAAGGTGGCCACAAATCGCCGGGTGACCATGTCGTAGATCTTCTGCTCTTCAGCGTCGAGTTTGGTGGGAAACTGACCGGTGGGAATGATGGCAAAGTGATCACTGACTTTGGCACCATTGAAAATACGGCGATTTTTTCCGCTGACCCACTGCTCCTTGACGACCTTGCCCGCAAAACTCGGCAGATTGGTGACGGCACCCCCGGATTCCCCCGAGATTTTCTTCATCGTTTCGATGGTGGTATCGACATAGTCGTCCGGCAGATAGCGGGAATCCGTTCTCGGATAGGTCAGGGCCTTGTGAGTTTCGTAAAGGCGTTGCGCCAACTGCAGCGTGCGACGGGCACTGAAGCCGAAGCGTCCGTTGGCTTCGCGTTGCAGCGAGGTGAGATCATAGAGGCCGGGAGGCGTCTGTTTGGTCGGCTTCTTTTTCTCTTCGACGATGGCATCACGGCCCTCACAACGAGCCACGATAGCCTCGGCTTGGGCTCGATCCCATAGGCGCTCGGGGCGGCCGTGAGATTCGTCTTCCGATTTTTTGAAGCTCTCGTCGAGCCAGCGTCCGGCATAGTTGCCCGCCGAAACGCCAAAGTCGGCGTGGACTTCGTAATAGGGACGCGAGACAAAGCGCTCGATTTCCATTTCCCGTTCCACCAGCACGGCCAAAGTGGGCGTTTGAACGCGACCGACGGGAGTCTTGTTGAATCCACCGTAGCGCGAGTTGTAGGCGGTCATGGCGCGGGTCGAGTTGATCCCGACCAACCAGTCACTTTCGGAACGACAAACGGCCGCTGCCGCCAGTGGCTGCATTTCCTCATCGGTGCGCAGATGCTGAAAGGCGTCGATGATGGACTGATTCGTCATCGACTGCATCCACAGTCGGCGGGTGGGCTTGGTGACGCCGGAGATCTGCATGATGTAGCGAAAGATCAGTTCTCCCTCGCGCCCGGCATCGCAGGCATTGATGATTTCGGTAACATCCTTGCGCTTCATCAGGCGCTTCAACAGATTGAGGCGCGCCTTGTTGCCTTCGATAGGTTCCAACTCGAACTTCTCCGGGATGACTGGCAGGCAGTCGAATTTCCACGGCAGCGTCTTGCCATCGGGCGTGGTGGGCAGTCGCTGTTCCACCAGATGACCAATGGCCGATGAGATGATGTAGCCGTCGTTCTCGAAGAAATCCTTCTCCTTCATAAACTTGCCGACGGCGGGTTGCCCCCCGAGTACGCGAGCGAGATCGGTGGCGACGCTGGGTTTTTCTGCGATGATCAGTGTTTTGCCCATAGGGGGAATTGGTGGCGGCGAGTCAACCACGCCTGAATCACGATAGGGTAGCCGTCAAATAAGTTTTACGAAGTATTTCCCGGGAAGTTGTTTGACGAGGCGTTTCATTTCGAGCCTGAGGAGGGTTCCGGAGACGATGGCACTGGGCATTTCAGCCGTTTCAATGATGGTGTCGATGGGTAATTCTTCGTCGCCCAAAGCAGCAAGGACGGCTCGTTCGGTATCGTCCAATCCTTCCAAAACCGGCGAAGTCGAGCCACTGCCGCCGGATGAGGAAGGTTCCGAGTTCAGGCTGAACAGCATCTCCATCTCATCCAGAATGTCCCGACTGTCGATCACGAGTTTCGCGCCATCCTGAATCAGGCGGTTGCAGCCTTCGGATGAAGGCCGGTCGATGGGACCCGGCACAGCGTAGACATTTCGGCCCTGTTCCATGGCTTGGTTGGCGGTGATCAGGGCTCCGCTTCGCGAGGGAGCTTCGACCACGAGGATGCCTTGGCTCATGCCGGACACGATCCGGTTGCGAAGCGGAAAGGACTGGCGATCGGGCACGTAGAGGACGGGGAATTCAGAGAGGACGGCTCCATTTTCGGAAATTCGCTGGGCGAGGGCGGCATTTTCGGGGGGATAGATGTTTCCGATCCCTGAACCGAGCACGGCAATGGTCCTGCCACCGGCCGCAATGGCTGCCTCATGAGCGGCGGTATCGATGCCCCGTGCCAGGCCGGAGATGATGGTCACTCCCGTGTGAGCGAGTTGAAAACTGAGGCGTCGCGCGGTCTCCCGACCGTAGTGAGTGATTCGACGCGAACCGACCACGGCGATGGCGTGCCGATCTCGATCCAGGATCTCTCCCTTTAAATAGAGGAGATGCGGGGGATTGTGAATTTCGCGGAGGGCTGGCGGATAGGCGTCGTCCTCCAGAGTGAGGGCGGAAATGCCATGCTCCTCCATGCGGCGGAGTTCTTCGGTGACGTCGACGAGATTTTCCCAATCCCGAATCGCGTCCGCCATTTCCCGCCCGATGCCCGAGACCGATTGCAACTCGGAGCCGGTCGCCGTCAGGATTCTTTCCGGACTTTCGAAGCGCTCCAGTAATCGCTGCACCCGAATCGGACCGATTCCAGGCAGGAGATTGAGGGCGAGGTAGGCTTCGGTGTGGGTCACGAAAAGGAGGAGGAATCCAAGAGGGTTAGGTCAAGGACCATACAGGGTCAAGACCGCATCCTCAACCGCAGTGATCGGGACGTCGGCACTGACGAAGGCATCGCCGAGCGATTTCAGGAGCACGAAACGCACCGCGCCTTCCTCGAATTTCTTGTCGCGGGCCATGGCTTCGACAATGTCGTGCCGGCTCAGGTCCGATGGCAATGAGGTCGGAAGTTCAAACTGCTTCAACACGGCGATGAGCCGATCGGCGATCTTCTGATTCAGATGGCTGTAGGCAACCGAAAGGCGGACGGCGGCGACGAGTCCGAGGCTGATGGCTTCTCCGTGGAGCATGCGACCGTAGCCGGCGGCGTTCTCGATTCCATGGCCGACGGTGTGGCCGAAATTTAACAGAGCCCTGACGCCGGTGGTTTCGCGTTCGTCCTCTTCCACGATGGCCGCTTTGATGGCGACGTTTCTGGCGATCAAGGGAACCAGGTTCTCCCGGCGGGTGCCGACCCTTTCCAGAAGAGAGAGCAGGCTGGCGTCGCGAATCGCGGCGTGCTTGATGACTTCGGCGAAGCCTTCGTTGTATTCACGATCAGGGAGAGATTGCAACGTCGCCACATCGGCGAGAACAAGTCGGGGTTGATGGAACGCGCCGAGCAGGTTCTTTCCCTCGGGGGTATTGACTCCGGTCTTTCCTCCGACCGAGCTGTCGACCTGGGCGACCACGGTCGTCGGCATCTGGACAAAGGGAATACCGCGCTGGAAAATCGCCGCAACGAATCCGGCAAGATCGCCAACAACGCCGCCGCCGAGGGCGATGAGGAATGACTTTCGGTCAAACCCGGCCCGCAGCATTTGCCGACAGACGTCGGTGGCAACCTCCATGGACTTGGATGCCTCTCCGGCGGGAACCGTGATTTCGAAAATCTCGTAACCAGCCGCCCGCAGCGGTTTGGTGACGGCATCGGCATAAAGTGGGCCGACATTGCTGTCCGTCACCAACACAGCCCGTTTCCGAAAGCCGCCCACCTCGGCCAGGTGGGTCGGCAGATTCGCGAGGATCGCTTCGCCGACGATCACGTCGTAGCGATCTTGATCCAGAGTGAGTGAGATACGAGTCACTCCGTCGTCTTCAGAAATCTCGGGCATGGTATCGAAAAAAGGGAAAGCCTAGCGTGGATGGGCGGTGTTCGGAAGTTCAGGAAACAACGCCAGGATTCGGTCGGTCGCCGAATCTGCCGTTTCCGAGGCGTCGAGGCAAACGCTTTGAAACGCTTTCTCGCGTCGGAACCACGTCAGTTGTCGTTTGGCGTAGTGGCGGGTGGACTGACGAATTCGCTCGATGGCCGAGTCCTGATCGGTTTCGTCCCTGATGAACGCGCGGATCTCGGCGAGACCGATGGCTTTCTCGGCAGTGGCGGAGAGCGGAGTGCCCTCCAATCGCCGAATTTCATCAACGACGCCGTCCTGAAACATCTGGGCGGTGCGGCGGTTGATCCGTTCGTAGAGATCTTCGCGCTCCCGAGTCAGAACCACGGCTCGCAGGTGGGGCTCGGGCACGACAAATTCGCGTTTCAACTCGGAGGCTGGTTTCCCGGAGAGAAGGGAAATCTCCAAGTTCCGCGTGACGTAGCGGCGGTTCAACAGATTGGTAGCGGCGGCGCCTTCGGGATCGAGCCGCTGATACCACGCGACCAATTCCGAGAGCGAGAGGTCATCGAGCTGAGCACGCAATTCGGCATCGCCAGCCGGAGTGGGGGCGAGGCCGTGGGTGAGTGCTTTGAGATAGAGCCCACTGCCGCCAGCGACGATGGGTTGAATGTCACGGCTGACCAGATCGTCGATCACGGTCCGAGCCATGTCAGCGAAGCGGATCGCGTCACAGGTTTCTGTCAGCGAAAGAACACCGTAGAGATGATGAGGTATTTCCGCCTGATCTCGCTGGCTCGGCGCCGCGCTGAGAATCTCGTAGCCCCGATAAAGTTGAAACGCATCCGCATTGACGATGGCGGCTTTGCCCAGGCTTTTTGCCAGAGCGAGGGCGACTGCACTCTTGCCGCTACCCGTCGGGCCCGAGATATAGAGAACGGGATCGATCGTGGCTTGCTGGGCAGTGAAGGGGGATTCGGACAAAACTCGATTCGGTTCGGGCTTTCATACCAGAGGCAGAGAAACAAAGGAAACAAGAAAGGGACGACGTTTCCGCCGTCCCTTTGCTTCAAAGAGTCTCTCAACTGATGACAAATCAGGCAGCAGCGCTGCTATCATCATCGGCTTTCTTGGCGGCAGCGGCCTCGGCTGCCTCGTTGTCGGCGCGGGTTTCCTCGGCACTCTTGGCACCGGTGACCAGCAGCTTGCGGCCCATGAAGTCCTGATCGTGGAGCACATTCACGGCGCGGCGAGCTTCGTCGATGTGGCCCATTTCGATAAAGGCAAAACCTTTGGACTGCTGGGTGCGTGGATTGGTGACGATCTCGGCGCTGGCCACGGTGCCGACACCGCGGAAGAGCTCCTCAAGGTCATCCTCCTGCGCTTGGTAGTCCAGATTGCCAACATAGAGACGAGCGCTGGTCACTTCCACCGCGACGGGGCGATTGCGAGCCGGTCGCTTTTTCGCCGCGATGATGGCACCGTGATCGACGGGCTCCTTCTGACGGGGCTTTTTGGATTTTGCCTGGCCTTTACTCCGGTTGGTGGGTTTTGGCTTTCCGAGCAGACCGAAGGTCAGCACCGAGAGGATGCGCTCCATCAGCGTGGGCTGGGGAGCCTTGCGTGGTCCACGACCGCTGCGCTTTCTTGGTCCCCCGTTTCGGGATCCGCTCTTACGCGGGCCGTTGTTCTTGTTGCCCTGAGGACGGGGTCCCTGAGAGGTGGGGCCGCCGTCTGAATTTTGATTGCGATTTCGGTTCCGGGAACGATTTCGGTTACGATTGCGATTCCGGTTCTGATTGCGGTCTCCGCCTTGACCTGAGGGGCGACCGCTCTGGCCGCCGGGATTGGATGATTCCATGGGATATCGAAGTGTGACAGGGACTGCTCATCTGCTGAGAGTCCGGGGTGGGATGGGAGACGGAGCCGGCCATCGCGGCGGACAGGCTGTCCAGCTGATGCGATGCTCGATCCAGATGATAGCTCGATTTCCATTCGGCAAGCCCCATTAGGTCCATCGACCTGAGGTTGCCGGGTTCTGCCATCTCAAAACTCCGTCGTGGTAGAAGGCAAAAGCGAGACATCTTGCCTTCACTCAACAGATCCGCGCCATCGAGACGAGGGCTCATCAGATCGATCACCCGCAATGGAGTGAGACCCGGATGAGAAATTCTGGTTGAGGAGGATAAGTCCATATCGCTTAGGAAATGCCGCCTTTTGGCGCTTTCCTGCCGTCCTTCCACACTAATTCATGGTGGCTGATCAGCAAGCGATCAGTTCGACCGCAGCATGGTCTCAAACACCGCTCAGGGTCAGTCGACCGACCATGTCCTCGATGCTGACAATGCCGATGGGGCGACCGTTTTCGTTGAAAACAGCGGCCACCTGATGGCCCGCCTCTCGCAGTCGCCGAATCACTTGAATCGCGGTGTCATCGGGGGCACTGCGCACCAGATCGCGGCGATGATCATTGACGGTGCCTCCGGAGGCGTGGTTTCGCAGCAACTCAAGGATGTTCACGATGCCGACCACTGCCCCCCCATTTCCCATGACGGGAAATTGATCGAAGCCTGTTTGGCGCCCGAGCGAAATGACCGAATCAATGGGCATCTCCGGAGAGACGGCCGTGACTTTTGACAACGGTAGCATGACCTCACCGACCCTCACCTGCTGGAAATCCAACACGCCGCGAATCATCCGCCCCTCGCGTGGATCGAGGGTGCCATTTCGCTCCATCACCTCTGTCAGCGCTCGAAACTCGGCGCGTGAACTGCCGGGGGGCGCTTCTGGCGAACCGCCGAGACGTTTTCCCAACCAACGCCCCGGCATGGCAAGGAGGAGGATGAGCGGTCTTACCGTGTAATGCAGGAGCACCAGAACCGGAGAAAAAAATGACAGCAGCCGAATCGGCGCGCGTTTGAAAAGGGATTTCGGGAGTGATTCCACCCAGATGAGATAAACAGGGAGCGAAATCACGAACGCCACCAGATAACCCCACGGACCGAGCCAAGTGACCGTCTCTGCGGTGATCAGGGCAAAGGCCACCAGATTGGCTGAGGCATTGAGGAGAAGGATGGAGGCCAGCAACTGATCCTTTTTCCGAAGCAGTTGTTCGAGGATGATCGCCTGCCGCTTTCCCGAGTTGGCGAGATGCCTGAGGCGCGCCGGACTCAGGGAAAGAATGGCGCTCTCCAATCCCGAAAGCAGGAAAGACAGCACCAGGCTTGCGATGATGGAGGTCAGGAGATTCACGAATGCTCGTTCGGAGTCGTCAGATCGTGGGAGAGAGGTTCCGAGCCCTCAGAGAGCTTCTCGATCTCGACGGAAGCTACCCGCTGATTTTCGCAGAGCAGGACGGTGATTCGGAGGCCGTCTATGATGACTTCGGTACCGGGAGGCGGCAGATGGCCCAGTTCATTGAAGACCAAGCCTCCGATAGTATCCAAGCCTTCGTGGTCAAGATCCATGCCCAGCTCCTCTCCGATGTCGTCCAGGCGTGCCTCTCCATCTGCTCGAATCCGACCGGGGGACAGAATGAGGAACTCCTCTTCCTGATCCAAGGTCGGCGCGGCATCGGCGAGAATCTCTTCGATGATGTCGGAATGAGTGATCACTCCTTCGACCCCGCCATATTCGTCGACAACGACGCAGAGATTTTTGGGTTCGCCCAAATGTTCGCGAAAAGCATCGAGAGCTTTCATCGTTTCCGAGACGAAAACGGGCGGCGTCACAAACTCCCGAAAATCCCGTGACGAGTCGTAGAGCCAACGTTTCACGTCCAGCACGCCGATCACCAAATCGGGGCTGCCTTGGAAAACAGGAACGAACCAGTGCCACTTTTCCTCCTCGTGCATCTCTGCCAAGGCTGCCTCATTGTCCAGAGCGTCGTTGAGCATGAGCGTGGCGACCCGCGGGGTCATGCAGTCCTTCACCGTCTTGTTCCCGAGCCGGATGATGTCGTGAATGATCTCGCTCTCAGCTGGGGCGAGCACGCCTTGTTCCCGACGCATTTCCACCAGAGTTTCGACTTCGTCGTCGGTCAGGGTGGTGCGTGGTTTCAGGGCAAAAGGCAAGAGACTGGCTCCGAGTCGATCCGTCAGGGATTCCAATCGCTCCGAGATCTTTTCCAGCCAGGGAGAAATCCAGATGAACGGGGTGATCAAGGTGCGAAACACTTGAGTTGGGGCCGCCATTGCCGCGAGAGTGGGAATGACTTCACCGATCAGCACCAAGGCTCCAAACAAGACAATGCCTGAGAGCAGGGGGCGTCCCGGGATGACGGGGCCGAATTCCTGAAGCACGAGCAGACCGAGCACTGCCATGGAAAGATTGAGCACCGACCCGAGGAGGATGACTTGATGCAAACTGCGTCGAGGCTGTCTGGCGATCGCGCGCATCATGCCGGTGATCTCCGGGCTGTCGTCACCGATCACGGCGATGTGATGTTCCTTCAGTGAGAGAAGGGCCGTTTCGAGAGCGGAGACTACCGCGGAGAAAATCGCCACCAAGAGCAGGAGGAGGCAGGTGAGCGTCAGCGGAATCACGCTCATCTCGGGGCGCAAACAGAAGACGTCAGATAGCTGGGGAACATGGCGGAAACCAAAGGAAATACCGGCGGAGGGACTCGAACCCTCACTCCCGAAGGAACGCGATTTTGAATCGCGCGCGTCTACCATTCCGCCACACCGGCAACTGAGAAAGGAAGCCTATACTTCGTAACGGAAAGATTTCAAGCGGCAAGCAGCAGGAATCGACGCTTCTTTACATCCGATCTTCCTGACGCAGGCCGACCGGGGTATCGAGCACCTCTTTCAACAGCACTGCCTGACGCATGCCCCCCGGAGATCGAAGGAGTTTTCTCAGCCCTGCTCCCGATTTTCCGGCCCGATGGACGGCGACAGTCGCTGGAGGCGTTGCCATGGCCGAGCTGGATTGAATGCGTTCCAGAGCCGCCCTCTCTGCCGCTGACAATTTGGCACCGGGGGCGGGAGCAGGTTTCTTGGGTTGAGATGAAACCACTCTCGCTTTTGGGAGTGGCGGAGCCTGGCGCTGGGCCGGTGCCGGCGCCGGTTTTGGAGCGCCGCCCAAAGCCTCCATCAGGTCCCGAAGCATTTCACCGGATTCGTCGGCAGGCTGGGGTTGAGGTCTACGAACCGGAGGTGGCGATTGCTGAGGACTGCGATAAGGATCCTGTTCCTGTTCTTCCCGCCGCCTCTTCAATTCCTTCACCCGTCGCCGCTCCGCCGTCGCTTCTTGGATTCGGTTAAAAACCCACGAGATGAACGCGATCACCACCATCGCGAGGTAAAACCAAGGAGGATTGTCGTTCATGGAGAGGAAGCTAAGGAGGGGAGTGGAGAGAACGGATTCAACAGGGTCAAGTCAGCGACCTAACCCTGTTCAGTCAAGCGCGCGTCAGTTCGGCTTGTCAGGAGCAGCTTCGGTGTCACCGGCGATGCTCTCCCGCATATCGGTGTCGGCCATGACATTGCGATAGCGCATGTAATCCATGACCCCCAGGTTTCCGCTGCGGAATGCTTCGGCAATGGCCATGGGGATCTGGGATTCTGCCTCGACCACCTTCGCTCTCATTTCCTGGGTGCGGGCGGACATTTCCTGCTCGGTGGCCACTGCGGCGGCCCGCCTCACTTCCGCCTTGGCCTGAGCAACATGCTTGTCGGCCTCCGCTTGGCTCTTCTGGAGGGTCGCGCCGATGTTTTCTCCGACATCAATGTCGGCGATGTCGATGGAGAGAATTTCGAATGCCGTGTTGGCATCGAGACCTTTCTCCAACACTCGCTTGGAAATGTGATCAGGATTTTCCAGCACATCCTTGTGGCTCTGGGCCGAGCCGATGGAGGTGACGATGCCTTCATTGACTCGGGCGATGATGGTCTCCTCGGTGGCACCACCGACGAAGCGATCAAGATTGGAGCGAACCGTGACTCGGGCGCGAGCACGCAGCTGAATGCCATCGCGGGCCACCGCATCGATTTTTCCGCCGCCGCCGGGACAGTCGATCACGGCAGGGTTGATGGAGGTCCGAACGGCTTCCAACACCGTTTTGGAGGTGCCTTTCACCGCGAGGTCGATGGCGCAGGCTCGATCAAAGGTGAGCGGGATCCCGGCTTTGTCAGCTGCGATGAGGGCGAGGACGACGTGATCCACCATACCGCCAGCCATGTAGTGGGCTTCGAGTTGATCGGTGTTGTATTCCAATCCTGCCTTGGCAGCGGTGATTCGGGTATCCACGATCAGCGACGGCGGCACTTTGCGGAGCCACATGGCTACAAGTGTCAGGATGCTGACCGGGGTGTTGGCGACTCTGGCTCTGATCCAGATGCCGAAGAACTTCATGAGAATCAGAAGCAGGACGAGGCTGACGAGAACGCCGCCGATGACGAGAATGACTTGGAGCATGGTTGAAGAAGAGGGTTATCCAGTTTTCCTAATGAGAGTGAACTTAACAGAAGGCTACGACGGGGGAAGTAAAAACGGCTCCTTTCGGTTGGCGAAATCGCGTTTCCACCCATTCACCGAGGAGATTGATGAATCTCATGCAATCGAGCTTGTGAATGGACGGGGGGTTTGGTATCACCCCTGCTTTGATCAACTTAGTCATTTTCACCCTAGGGTTCTCCATGTCATTGATTCCGAATCAGAAACAATTCCTCTCAGCGCTATTGGTTTTGGCTTTTCCCTTTTCGACGTTTGCCGACGCGACTCTGGTTTTCGGATCTACCGGAGAGGGCAAGACTCAGCCGAGTCATCAGATTCACCTCAAAGCCGGGAAAGTTTCAATCGCCAACGCGAACGACAAACGACTCTTGGTTTATGATTCTGCCACCAACACCGCTTCGGTCGTGGATCATGGGAAGAAAGAGGTGGCGGAGCTAAACCGGGCTGCGTTCGAGGAGATGGCAGCCGAACTCATCGAGACCCAGCGCCTGGTTCTCGAGGAGATGGAGGGCAAGCTTCGCGACCTGCCCAAGGAAAAACGAGAAGAACTTCGAAGGGTGATGGAAGTCCTGCACCGGTCCAACGATCCCGATTCTGCCGGCAAGGCAGGAGAGCTGCGCTTCGAAACTACGGGCAAAACCGGCGAGTGGTTGGGCAAGAAGGTGAAGCGGGCCAATGTCTACTTGCGCGAAAAAATGTGGGGGACTGCGCTGATTGCCGATGGCGCCAGCATCGGATTGTCGGCAGAGGATTTTTCGGCAGCTTTGGCGTTCCAGCGCTACTTCGATTCTGTCACGAAAGGGCTTCCCGCCGCAGTCGGTCAATTGTTTGGTAAGTCGGGGATAGTGACTGAGGATGGCCAGCTGATCGTGAAACTCGACCAGGAAAAGAGCGGTGATGAACCTGCCGAGAGCATCGGCTTGCTGAGGATTGACCATGAGCCAGTCGAATCCGGATGGTTCGAAGTGCCCTCCGATTTCGCGAAAACGTCGCTCAAGCCTCACGATCCAGCGGCTGAATCAGAGAAAAAAACAGACCCGGAAGCCACTGAAAACTGAAATGATGCTTGACCAAAACCCACAATTTGCTTCAGATGGCCTCGGAAATTTTCGAAAAAAGGCTTTTTCATTATCACAAGACTGTGTTAATCGGATGGTTTTGACGGAGATCCGTTCATTTTTTCAATCCCACTCAGTAATGAGAGTCGCATTCAAAACAGCCCTACAAGTCGCGATTTTAACGGCCGCGACGCCACTGTGCGTCCACGCCCAGCAAACCGTGATGACGGCCGATGGCACCGAATTCCTGACCGACGCTTTGCCGCCGGACATGCAGGCACAGGTGTTTGAAACCCAGCAGAATCTCGAAGCCGGTATCGGACAGGGACCTTTGAAGGTCAATACCGATGGCCAGTTCTATTTGAATCCGGGGGCTTCTGCCGGCCTCAGTGAGGAAGTGCTTGTCGATTATCTCCGCGGGGTGGTCATCGTTCCTCGTCCCGGAGATGTGCGCGCCGAAGGTTGGGCGGGCATCGAAGGTATCTGGCACGACTTTGACGATTTCCCGCCGAAGGTTGGTGAGACCCTGAATGCCTACATCGGCACTCCTGTGTCGCTGGCATCTTTGGACATCATGGTTCGCGATGTGATTCGTGCCTATCGTGATTCCGGTCGTCCGGTGGTTGACGTTCTGCTTCCGGAGCAAGACATCACTCCGGGAGTGGTCCAGTTGGTCGTGATCGAAGGTGAACTCAGCCGCATTCGAGTGGAAGGTGTCGATGCCGAGTATGAGGAATATCTGCGACGCCAGATGTCCATCAAGAAGGGTGACGAGATTCGTTCCCAGCAGATTCAGCAGGACCTGAACTGGCTGAACAAGAGCCCCTATCGCAAAGTCGACCTGATCTACGCTCCGGGTTATGAGTTCGGTGAGACCGACATCATCCTTCGAGTCGTTGATGCCAATCCTTTCTGGTATTACCTCGGTTATGAGAACTCCGGCACCGAAGCGCTCGGTGAAGACCGCTTCTTGGCGGGCTTCAACTGGGGTGACCTTTTCGGACCGGATCAGGGCCTGAGCTATCAGCTGACCACCGACTTGGAGTTCTCTAGTGTGGTGGGCCACTCGGTCGTCTATCAGGGCGGTTTGCCTTGGCGTCACTGGCTCACGATTCTGGGATCATATGTGACGGTGGATGCAGATATCCCGGTGGGTGACGGCACCTTCATCACCTCTGGTGGCACCAGCACTCAAGGCAGCATTCGCTACGGCATCCCATTGAATGCTCCGGGTGGTCAGGTTCGCGAGATGCAGTTCGGTTTCGACGCCAAGTCCAGCAACAACAATCTGGAATTTGGTGGTCAGGAAGTCTTCGACACGACGACCGAGATCTACCAGTTCATGGCTGGTTACGACTGGATGGTATCGGACAAGAGCGGTATCACACGAGTCGATCTTCGCGGGTTCTACAGCCCGGGTGAGTGGACCCCGCAGAACAGCGACAGCGTCTTCGAACAGGCTCGTGCCGGTTCTACTGCCGATTACCTTTACGCCAACCTTGGGATCGAGCGTCAGCAACGTTTGCCGGAAGAATGGTCTGCCCGCATCCGCGGTCAGGGGCAGGTCTCCAACGGCAACCTCCAGGCGAGCGAGCAGCTTGGTGCTGGTGGATATGATTCAGTTCGTGGTTTCGAGCAGCGCGTGATTCGCGGCGACGAAGGTTTCTTCGGTTCTGCTGAAATCTACACGCCGCCGATCTCGCTGGGGCGCATCATGGAATGGGAAAATGAGACGGATGAGCTTCGCTTCCTCTTCTTCTACGACCACGCCGCGCTGACCAATGTGAATCGTCTGGAAGGCGAGCCCAATCAGCAGGAACTCCAGAGTGTGGGTGTCGGTCTCCGCTGGCGTTACAGCGACTGGTTCCGCCTCCGTCTCGACTACGGTTTGCCGGTGGGAACCCGCGGGGCCGATGGCATCGACGAGAACGGTCGTCTGCACATCGGTGCCACGGCGAACTTCTGATCCGACTGCGATCGACAGAATCATTTGAAAAAGGCGGACTCGAAAGAGTTCGCCTTTTTTTCGGTCCGTGATTCACCGGCAGCTTTTTTCTTGGAACCCATCCAGTTCTGCGCTAGACAAAACGAGCCCGTGTAGACGCGGGAAACAAACCCACCTCATACCAATCATGCCCTACGTCGAAACGAACGGAATCAAAATGTATTACGAGGAGCGTGGCTCCGGAGACCCGATCATCATGATCATGGGAATCACGGCTCCCGGCGCGGTCTGGGAAGCTCACGCCGATGACTGGTCCCAGCAATTTCGTTGCATCATGCCTGACAATCGTGGCGTCGGGCAGAGTGACAAACCGGCTGGCGACTATTCCAGCGAGATGTTTGCCGATGACTACGCCGGGCTCATGGATGCGCTTGGAATCGAGCAGGCTCGGATCGTGGGTGTCTCGATGGGAAGCATCATCGCTCAGCAACTGGCGCTGCGTCATCCTCAAAAGGTCAAGAGCGCGGTATTGATGTGCCCTTGGGCTCGTTGCGATCGTTATGCCAAGTCCGTCTTCAAACACATGGAGGATTGCAAAGCCCGCCTGACGCCTTCGGAGTTCATGGAATGGATTCAGCTCCTGATTTTCACCAAACCTTTCTGGGACAATGATGATGCCTTTCAGGGCCTGCTGGATGGGCGCGCCGGCGCAGACACCGATTCAGCACCTCAGCCTCTTCACGGACTGAAGGGACAGGCAGCGGCCTGTGTGAATCACGACGTGCTGGATCAACTCGGAAACATTCAGGCACCCTGTCTGGTGATTGGCGGAAAGGATGACATCTTCACGCCCCGTTGGATGGGGGAGGAAGTCGCTGCTGGCATTCCCAACTGTGAACTGCACCACTACGACAATGCGGGACATGCGTTTCACTGGGAAGTGATGGATGATTTCAATCCCCGTGTCCGCAATTGGCTTGCGGCTCATTGATCCGATATTTTAACGAAGAAAACCAAACTCCAAAGACTCATGGCAGCAAACATCAAATTTGGCTCCCAGGTTTACACCTGGTTCATGCAGGGCACCGGCAAAGGCTACGACAACAAGCTCGATCACATGATCAAAGTCGCGGCCCAGGCGGGATTCACCGGGATCGAACCCATGGTGCTTGAAATCTCGGAGAGCGCTCTCGGTTGTGGCAAATACTGGCTGGGCGATTTCTGCGATCCGATCAAGCTGAAGGATACGCTTCAAGAGCACAACATGGAGCTGGCGGGATTGGCTCTGGTCTGCGCCTGGGATGGCGAGGAAGAGACTCCCGATGAGCGCGCCGCCGCTGACTTTACCATGGATCTGCTGAAGCATTTCCCAGGTTCCATGCTCGGTACGGTGACGTTGCCCAGCGGACGTGCCAAAGATCTGCAACGCCGCCGCCTCAATGTGGCCCGAAATGTGAATGCCGTATCGAAACGGGCTGCTGATCTTGGCCTCAAGTGTTCCTATCATCCGAACAGCCCGCCGGATTCTCTGGTGCGCACTCAGTATGACTATGACGTGGTGCTCAGTTCTCTGGACCCGTCCGTGACCGGGTGGACGCCGGATGTGGGACACATCATTCGTGGTGGCATGGATGTGATCGAAACCTTGAACAAGTGGCAACACTTGGTGAATCACATTCACTACAAAGATTTCAGCGGTAACGGACCGGAGCCTTGGGCTCAGATGGGAACTGGTAAGCTCGATTTCCACAAGATCACCGAATGGCTGACCCTGCGCCAATACGAAGGATGGATCATTTGCGAAGACGAGGCTCACGTAGCCATCGATGATCCGGACGGTGTCACGATTCAGAACGGCCAATGGTGCAAGGACAACCTGGTGCCGTTGCTCGGTTGAGCGAGACACGACGTTCTTTGTTGAAGCTCTGAACGACGGGGCCATCGGGAAACCGGTGGTCCAGTTTTCGTTGGCAGGATTGGCGGGTAAGGTCAAGCGAAGCCTCCCTGATCACAATTCACGCCGAGTCAGCCTGATCGGGATGTGATAGATTGTCACCATGAGGATACAGGACCTGTTGCCCCGTTTGATCTGGATCGTTGTGGTCATCGTCACATTTTTCATGGGAGTTTCCGGCTGTCAGCAGATCGGTGTGGCCGAGCTGCCCATGTATCAGGAGGTCGGATTCGATCAGGTGAAGCCGATCCTTCAGGAGCGTTGTCTGCCTTGCCATCAGGGCGACCTTTTGGGAACCAAAGTCCCCGATTTCCGGACGTCAGCTGATGTTTACAATCCCTCCCGACCAACGCCGCTGGTGGTTCCGGGGAAACCTGAGGAAAGTCGAATGCTCCAAGTCATCTATCTGACTGAAAAAACAGGTCAAGCCATGCCGCCACTCGGTCATGGGCTGACTTTGGAAGAGAAGAACCTCATCGGAGAATGGATTCGCCAAGGGGCCTGCTGGCCCGATGGGGAAGTTTTGCAAAGCGCTGCGGTTGCTGATAAGAGGAAAGGGTGAATTCTGTCCGATCCTTGTTTCTCGCCGTCATTCTCTCGACCGTCTTCTTGAACCCGGGGAAGAGCGAGGACTGGTCTCGATGGCGCGGGCCGGATGAGAATGGCGTCGCCCGAGAGACGTTGCCTCCCGACTTTGATGCCGAAGCGTTGGTCTGGCGAGCGCAAGTCGGAGTGGGTTTCTCAAGTCCCGTCATCGTCTCGGGTCGTCTCTACACCCTCGGACACGACGGATCCAAGCCCGATGGGCAGGAAACTCTCTGGTGTCTGGATGCCAAGACGGGAGAGGTGGTTTGGTCGGATTCGTGGCCCGCGCCTCTGTTGTCGAACCTTCATGAAGGTGGGCCCGGTGCCACGCCAACCGTGGCCAATGATCGGGTATTTTCGCTCGGAAAAAACGGGGATCTGCTTTGTCACGAAGCGACGAGCGGAAAAGTGATGTGGAAACGCGACCTCCTCGCAGATACCGGGATGAAAAAAGCGCCGGAATGGGGATTCGCGGGATCGCCTTACCTCATGGAAGGGCAATTAATCGTGGAAGCGGGCGTCACTCTTTCGCTTGATCCGAAGAATGGTGAAATCCTCTGGCGTTCTCAACCTTTCCGTCCGGCCTATGGTACACCCGTTCGCTTCAAGGTTGGCGAGGTGGAGAGATTGGCGATTCTGAAAACCGACGGGCTGGTCATTCTGGATCCGGTCAACGGGGGAACGGTCAGTTTTGAGCCTTGGGAAACTTCATTCGATACCAATGCCACGACCCCGATCGTCAGTGGGGCGTCAATTTTTGTCTCGACTGGCTACGATCGCGGTTGTGCCCTCTTTCATTTCGATGGGAGAACGCTGAATCGTCGCTACGAAAATCAGAGCCTTTGCACCCACATGAATAATGCGGTGTTGGTCGATGGTCATCTCTATGGATTCGATGGGACGGCTCATCGCGGTCGTCCCACCGAGTTTGTCTGCATCGAGTTTGAAAGCGGAAAAGAGCGGTGGCGGGTGTCTCCCGACGAAGGGCTCGGATGCGGCTCTCTGATTTCGACATCTGATGGGCAGCTCCTGATCCTGACGGAAAAAGGGGAACTCGTGGTCGCTCCGGCGTCACCTGAGGGATTCAGAATGCTCTCCCGTGCGCAGGTCTTGGGCGGGCGTTGTTGGACACCTCCATCGTTTGCCGACGGTTTGCTGTATGCGCGCAACTCTCGTGGCGATCTGGTTTGCGTGGGACGAGAGTAGATCCAGCTGTGGGCCTCAAGACCGTGAATGGCCGTGGAAAAAGATGACGAGCGCGGCGGCTGTGGAGCCCACGAGGTTGGCCACCAGATCCCAGCCAGTGTTCTCGTAACCTCCCACATTGGTGCTCGGCAGCAGGAGAGTGGCAAAAAACTCGACCACTTCATTGAGTGCCCCGAAGCCCATGCCTGCGGCGGCGCAAAGCACCATCAAGCCGAGGGAGGGCAAAAGCGTGGTTCCGGAACGCGAGTGAAAGGCAACACTCAAACACTGCCAACAGAGCCAAGTGGTCACTCCGAACCCAAAGGCATGAACCACTTGGTCGTATTTCAGGCGCTGGGGGATGAACCAGAGATTGTAGAGGACGCCCTGATCCAATCCCGTGTGCCAAGAGGTAGGAATGGGAACCAATCCACCCGCCATGTGAAGCAGTCCCCAACCGCAGAGGCCGCAGAGCAACCCAGCACTGAACCCCACTTGGTGATGAACCCAGGCCACCGCGCCGATGATGATCAACATCACCAGGATGTAAAAAACGAACTCACCATTTCCGTTGATCCACGCGGAGATAGCGGAAACGGCCAAATACAGGGCGGTGAATCCCGAAATGAGCCGGATCTGTGTCGTGGTGGCGGGACGGTGCATGGTAGAAACAGAAAACGCGAATCACCCGAAAGAAAGGGGATTCGCGTCCTGGAAAATCCGAGTGGCCTCTAGTTCACATGGAGGCAGAAGTTTGAAGCAACCACCAAAGGAGGGCACAGACTGCGCAGAAAAGAAGGAAGAACGACACTCCGTGGCGTTGGCGCTCGCCGTAGTGATTGCGCTCCTGCCAGCGGCTCATGCGATGGTGATCGCGAGGCAAATCAGCCCGGTCGAGGGGAGGAAGAATATTCTCCAACCGCTGGCGGCGCTGGCGATCGGCCCGGGCACTGGCCCCGGTGAGGAAGCTCTCCAACGCACCGATTTGGGCATTCAAAGTCTGCCACTCCTCATCGGCGGGCGCACCTTTGGCGGAACGAGATTGACCGCGCTTCTTGGACAATGGCTCCAATTTCAGGAGATCATCACGATCAGACGCCCATTTTTGACTGCGGCTGCGAGTGTTACGTCGTTGATTACCCATGGCTTTTTCTGGTTTGGTGTGAGAAGACGGGAAACAGGGGAGAGCAAAATTGATTGGAATCGAGGCAAAGAACTGACTCTGAAAAAATCATCAACCACCTCGGCAGAAGACTGATGATCCTTTCTCAAGAGGGATCAGGCTCCGCCGAAAATCAGATAAAACAGGCCGAAAACGCCTGCGAAAATCATCAGCGGAAGCGTGAAAGCGAGGCCACTCTTGAACCAGTAGAGAAATCCTTGCTCGTTGTCTGACGAATCACCGACGGAGCGTTTTACCGCCTTTCGTCCCTTGGCACCACGAATGGACGCCAGCAGAGAAGCGGCGCTACCGAGTTCTTCCTCGGCTTCGTTCAACTGAGACTGACCACGAGAAAGTTCCTCTTTCAGCTGAGTTCGGCTCCAATGATCGGGGCGAAGGCTCTCCACGACGCGGTGGTAGTGCTCCAGCGCCTCCTTGGTGGAGTGACACTGATCGGCGCGCCGCTGGCATTCATCTGCCTCGCGATCCAAAGCACTGACAGCGCGGGCCAGGTCTTCGCTGAGGCGAGCGCGTCCCTCGGCGAAGACGGCTTTTTTCTGGTGAAGCTCTTCCAACTCGCGCTTTTGGCGCTCTAGTTGCTCCTCTCGATGGCGGAGCTGAGCCAGTTGCTCTTGCGCCTCCCGAACTTGATCCTCAAAGTTTTCTTCGTTGGGAATGGCCGGTTCGAAGGTGGAGTCGTCGAATTGGATCAGGACCTCCTGATCATTGTCGTCGTCGTGGAGTGAGGGCGGGGCGTAAGCAAGTGAACTCATTATGAAAAGACCTAGAATTACTTTAGGTAAATTAATATTACAAATTACCTAAAATTTCCAGTCTTTTTAGTCGTTTCATTGCAAAAAATAGTGGAGCCACCGTCAGAAACAGAGTGAGACCACTGGTCAAGCCAAGAGCGAGGAGGGTGTAGCGACCATCAAACCAGTTCGTCGGAAGGTCGTTTTCTTTAAAAACTTCCATTTTAGCCCAAGCCAGAAGCATCAAAAAAATGACGATGTAGACGAAACTCATCACGAGACACAGCGTGCCGCCGAATCCGCTGACGATCTTGGCGGCGTTCGTTTCCTCGAGATTGGGAAACAGCACGCCCAATCCCACGGCCATTGCATTCAGCCCGATGGACAGCATGAGAATGGCGGCGGTGAAAAAGAGAGTATCGGACAGAGTCAGGTTGAGCGTGTTGCCCGAGATCAGGATGATGATCGATACCGCCAAGCTGGTGAACAGGGTGCTGAGGAAAAATTTTTGTAAAACGACGGAAGGCAAGCGAAGGGGCGACATGGCGAGAACCCACAGGCGGCGTCCCTCCAGGCTGAATTGCGGAAAAATGAAACGGGTGGTCAGCGTCGAGAGAGCCAGGGCGCAAACGGCCAGATTGAGGAAGGCGACGAGATAGATTTCATGAGGTTGATCCAGATGCTGGTTCAATCGTCGCAGGCCGGTCGCATAGATGGCGAGCAAGCCGAATACGATCAGGAATTGCATCCATTGAGCCGGCTCTCGACGGAAGCTGATGAGATCTTTGCGAGTGATCGCGGCCAAGGGGCGTCCAAAGATTAAGGAAAGGACGGAGCGTCGCGGCCGATATCGGTGGATCAGCGCTGGCAACTCCGCCTGTGTTGGGGGGCGCTGTCGCAGGGCGGCGATGGCGGCGTTTTGCACGCTGTGATTCCAGCTGTCATAGAACCATCGCCTGGCGAGCCAGAGCGTGGCTTGAATCCCCATCAGCGCCCAGGCCAAAAGGAGAGCCGGATAGAGAACCGAAGTGGTCAAGGGGCGTGCTCGGCTCCATTCGATGATCGAACTTGCATACCATGTACTGGGAATCGCGCGATTCACCGCGAGGTCGGTATGTCGAATGACTTGTTGAAACGTCAGGGCCGCACTGAATCCGACGCGCTCGGTGATCTCGCGTTCGTGCATGATCGTGCGAGTGATGCCGACGATGAAAAACAGACCGGCGAAGATGCCGATAGCGATCAACTGACGCCGGGTCACCCAGCGAACCACCGACAGGAGCGCCAGAGCGGCGAGAGAGCTGGTAATCACAAGGAAGGGGATCAACCCGATGATCGTGCGGACATGAAAACTCCAACCTGACTCGCGAATCTCAGCAAAGGAGACCAACAGGGGAGCGGTGATGAAAAGCAACCCCCAACTCGAAAACGCCGTCGCCTCGAAGACTTTCCACAGAAAGATGACACGATGAGAGATCGGCAGTGACAACAGCCAACGGGTGTCTCGCGTTCGGTAGAGCGCGATGTAGCTCGTGACGGCCACCGAGAACATCAGCATGAGAAGGAAGCAGAAAAAGACAACATGCATCATGCGATCTACCAAAAGCCCTCCGGCCGCTGGCAATTGCCCGAAGTAGATCAATCCCCGTCGAAACAGGAAATAGGCTGTCACGGAATAGGCGACGAGGAATCCCCCGAGCGTCAGTGCCATCAGGCGTGACCCCGTGATCATTTTGATCAGCCGGGTGCGAGTGATCCGGCTGTGAATGCGGAGGAGTAGCCGGAATTGATCGAGTTCAGACATCGCGGAGTAGCGTGCTGATGAGCATGCCGGGAGCCGGGCTCGGGATCAACTCGAATCGCTCGATTTGCGATTTCAGGCCACTTTTTCTCACCAACCGGGCACTGCTTGAAAGGTAAAGCCCTTCAAATACTCCGTTTCCGGCACTGTTGGAATCACCGGATGGTCGAGACGCTGGGAATGGGAGCCGATCTGACGCACGGTTCTCCGAGCATCCACCGATGCGTCACAGATGACTTGGCGGAATTCCTCACGACTGACATGGTGAGAGCAACAAAAGGTGGCGAGAACGCCTTCGCGACTCAACAATTTGAGCGCGCGGAGGTGAATTTCTTTGTAGCCCCGGAGGGCGTCGTTCACTGATTTGCGATTGCGTGTGAAACTCGGAGGGTCGAGCACGATCAGGTCGTAGAGGCCATCGACCCCGGGTTTGTCCGGGTTGTATTGGCTTTCGCTTTCTTTGAGGAAATCAAAAACATTGGCCTCTTGGGCGTTGATGCGCAGCTGATTCAGATTCGCGTTGGCCGCCGTGGCCTGAATGGCGCTTTCACTCACATCGATGGCGGTCACGCTGCTGGCACCAGCCTTGGCGGCGTGAAGGGCGAAGCCGCCTTGATTGCAAAAACAGTCGAGCACCCGGCGACCCTTTGCGTATTTGGCCACCGCGACATAGGCATCGAGCTGATCGAGATAAATGCCGGTCTTTTGGCCTTCTGCCAAATCCACAATCTGCCGAATCCCATTCACCGAGATTTCGAAGGGAGCGGGACTTTTTCCCCGAAGCATGCCAGTGACCTGCTCCAGCGACTCCGCCTTGCGAATGGCAGAGTCGTTGCGTTCCACGATCGATTTCGGGGAGAACAGCGTCTGGATCGCATCGGCGATCAGGTCTTTCCGTTGATCCATCGCCATCGTCAGGGTTTGCACCACGAAATGGTCGCCGTAGCGGTCGATGATCACGCCGGGCAATCCGTCTGCCTCGCTCCAGACCAATCGGTAGACCGGATCGGAGAATCCAAGTTTATCGCGCAGATCGCGAGCTCGCTCCAGACGACGCAGGAAAAAATCAGCATCCAGATCCTGCTTCCGTCGGGAGAACCGTCGCGCCACAATTTGCGAGGCAGGATTGTAGATCGCTGATCCCAGCGGTCGATTGCGGGCAGAAATCAGCTCGATGACATCGCCCGGTTGAGGATCTCCCGTCAGGCGTTGGACTTCACTGGTGTAGACCCACTCGTGACCGTGGTAGATGCGGGCGCGTGCCTTGACGATGAGAGATGACATTTCGGAAAATCGGAAGAGCCCGCAAGAAGAATGCGGACGGCAAAGCTATGCGTCCGAAAAGGCTGTCCGTCAATCTGCGGCAACGACTCATTGCCGCGATGAAAGCGGAATCTGGGGGCGATCAGCTCACTCTGCCAGATAAGCGGCGGGCTCCAGCGGAGCGTTCACCACTTGTGGAGGCTCGGGATACTCGAAGATCTTGCCTTCGTAGTTGCGCACGAGAACGCGCTCCTCGTTCCGCTGAATCACATAATCCGGATTCACCGGCACCTTGCCGCCGCCGCCCGGAGCATCGATGACATACTGTGGGATGGCATAGCCGGTGGTGTGGCCACGAAGATTCTCGATGATCTCGATTCCTTTCGCCACTGAGGCCCTCAGGTGGCTGGAACCGCTGATCAGGTCCATCTGATAGAGATAGTAGGGGCGCACCCGGCACATCAGCAGCTTGTGCACCAGAGCCTTCATGGTCTCGGGATCGTCGTTTACCCCTCCCATCAGGACACTCTGGTTTCCCAAGGGCACGCCCGCATTCGCCAATCGTTCCAATCCAGCTCGGACTTCGGTTGTCAGTTCGCGCGGATGATTGGCGTGGATACTGATGAACAGTGGATGATATTTGCCGAGCATCGTGCACAACTCCGGCGTGATGCGCTGAGGGAGAAAAATGGGAATACGCGAGCCGATTCGCAGGAATTCGATGTGCTTGATCGATCTCAGTCGGCTCAGAATTTTTTCCAGCTTGGCGTCCGAGAAAAGCAGGGGATCTCCGCCTGAAAGCAACACGTCGCGAACTTCGGTGTGTTCTTCCAGATACTTGAATGCCGCTTCGAAATCCGTTTCCAGTTCCTGTTCTCCCGCTCCACTGACGACGCGGCTGCGGGTGCAGTAGCGACAGTAGGATGCGCACCGGTCGGTCACCAGAAACAGCACTCGGTCCGGATAGCGATGCACCAGGCCCGGCACCGGCATGTGGGCGTCCTCTCCGCAGGGATCCGCCATTTCCGCCTCGTTGGTCCAGGTTTCCTCGATCCGGGGAATTACTTGGCGTCGAATCGGGCACTCCGGGTCGTCCCGGTCGATCAGATTGAAAAAATGGGGCGTGATCGCCATCGCCAGTTTGGTGCCGGAAAGGATCACCCCGTTCCGCTCTTCCGGACTCAGATTCAGATGTTTCTCCAGTTGGGAGAGGCTGGTGATCCGGTTCTTCAACTGCCAGGTGTAGTCATTCCACTGCTCCGTGGTGACTCCTTGATCGGCCCAGTATCCGGGGGCAGATGAGGTGAATGTTTTTTCGAGATCCTGCTTCCGATCGTGGTGCATGGTCACTGGCTGGCTGAGGCAAGGGGAGGAGAGGCGAACCCTCGCCCTGTGAACGGGTTCGTGGATTCGTGAGAGACTTTACGATTCTAGGGTTGTGAAAAGCGATGTCAAATCGTCAGGGAATGGACGATTTCCCGTTCATTTTGCTTACAATGATTCTGCTGAGGCTGTGAAAACCACTGGATCTATGTCACTTTACAGATAATCTGAGTAAAAAGTCTTCCGATGTTTCTAAAGACCTTCAGCGACCTGACTCGGCCTCAATGGTTCGCCATCATCTATGCGGTGAAGCGCTCCACCGGCCTCTCAGTGCCTGAATTGGCGAAGGAACTCAAGATGAGCTACATGGGGGTGAAAAAACACTGCGTGGCTCTTGAGAAACTGGGCTATCTCGATACCTGGCGCCGCCCCAAGCAGGTCGGGCGTCCGGAAAAACTCTATCGCCTCACGGAAAAAGCCAACGGCATTTTTCCCGGGATTGGGGACGAGGTGACACTAGCCTTGCTCGACGCTGCCACTCAGTTGGATTCCAACGCGGCCGAGAAACTCCTCTTCTCTTTCTTTCAACGCCAGACGGAAAGTTACGCCAAAAAAGCGAAGGGCAATTCGGTGGCCGATCGCGCCACATCCTTGGCAAAACTTCGGGATCAGGGTGGTTACATGTCCTCCTGTGTCTATGATCGCGAGGCCGG
>JAGROX010000151.1:0-2882 GCA_020440025.1 Verrucomicrobiia bacterium | reverse complement strand
GATATTCAGACGCTTTGAGTCACTCAACAGGGTTAGGTCGGCGACTCAACCCTGTTAAGTCCGATACTCCATTCTTCACATCAGCCTCGCGCCGGCTTCGGCCAGCGGGCTGCGTTCTCCGCGCTCCAGGGTGACGTGGGCGCTGCAGGATTGTCCTTTCAGACGCTCCCGAGTGTAGACCAATCCATTGCTGCGGCGATCCACGTAGGGATTGTCGATCTGGGCGGGATCTCCGACCATGACGAGCTTGGAGCCTTTGGCCATGCGGGTGACGATGGTTTTGGCTTCGAGAGGCGTCAGTTGTTGGGCCTCATCGAGGATGAAGAAACGATTCGGAATCGAGCGTCCGCGGATGTAGCAGAGCGCTTCGACTTCGATCAATCCTGAGTCGAGAAAGGGCTGGTAAGGTTTCTGGGGCGGACCGCCGGGAGCGCCTTGTCCGTTCTGCGGTGTCCGCCGCGGTTTCCGGGCGCGCTCGGCGTGATCCGGTGGCGCGAGCAGGAACTCCAAGGCATCAAAGATCGGCTTCAGCCAGGGATCCAGTTTCTCTTCCAGTGATCCCGGCAAAAATCCCAGGGTATCCCCGAGCGGCACCACCGGACGACTGACGGTGACGCCGGCGAACTCGCCTGCCATGGTGGCGTGTAGGGCGGATGCGACGGCCAGCAGGGTTTTGCCGGTGCCCGCCTGGCCGTAGCAGGTAACGAGCGAGATGTCGGGATTCAGCAGAGCGTCGAGAAAGCATTGCTGCCCGAGATTCAGCGGCCGGATGGTGGCGCCTTTCATGACGCGAATCGACTCGGGGATACGGAGCCGGGTGAACTCATTGCCTCCCAACGCACGCGCTGGCATGGTGCGCTTGTCGCCGGCTTTGAACAGCACGTATTCGTTCGGCGTCAGATCGGGCAAGTGTCGGGAGGCGAGATCCAGCATTCCCGTGCTGGCGAAACGTTGCAGATCGCTGGGCTCGATCTCCAGCGTGCTCATGCGCTTGGCTGACGTGTCGGACTCGACCTTGTCGTTGAGATAGTCGTCACAGGGCACGCCCAGAGCGTGGGCCTTGAGTTGCAGGTTCAGGTCCTTGGTGACGAGAACGGCTGGAGCGGGATTCACCTGTCCAATGACTCGGGTGCAGAGCAGCAAGCGATGATCCGGGGTGTCGATGGTCGAAAGGACTTCGCGAAAATCGGCGACCGCCGCTTGTGCCTGCCGCTCGTCGGGATTGCAATTGACCAGGCGCACCGTTCCGCCTTTTCCGGTGGGAATGCCGCGGGTGGCGAGCTCGGGATGCGTGGAGAACAGCTCCGCGAGGAGGCGATGCACCGTCCGGGCGTTGGCACCTCGCTCGCTCTGCTCGCCTTTGAATCGATCCAGCTCGCAGAGCACCTCAATGGGAATGCAGACGTGATTGTCGGCAAAGGCGTGAATGCACTCCGGATCGTGGAGGAGGACGTTGGTATCGAGCACGAAATTCTTGCCGACCACCGAGGGGGCTTTCAGTCCGTCAAAGCGATGCTTCTTCGCCTTGATCGCAGGATCGTCCAGGTTTCGATTGAGCGCGGGTTGAAAAAGCTCGGCTTGGCCGGCAAAGGATTGGAGGTCAGCAATCGGAGGTTGGCTCATGTGCTTGGGTTGGAGGTTGTGGTGAGGTTAGAATTCGCAGGCAAAGGATGGCTCGATCACCGGCTCGGAGTCGGACTGGCTCGCCGCCAGCCCCTCAATCAGCTCAAGCACATTCTGTTCCAAGGTGGTCAGCGCGCTGCCGGAGGGCTCAACATCGATGTCAGGAATGTGCCAGAAGGTGACTTGCTCCGACCATTCGGAGAAATCGCGCCGGAGCAGGGGGCGATGTTCCGCCTCGTTGAGGCAGATGACGAGATCCGCCCTCCTGAAATCCAGCGGCAGCAGCTTGGCCGGCTTGCGGCGAGTCAGCGCCAGCGGGATGTGGCGGAGCTCGAGCGCTTCCCTCGCCAGCGGAGACAGGTCCGCCATGGCGAGGTGAGGGGAGAATCCCCGTGAGTGGGCCCGCCAGGCGAGCCGGCGATTTAGTGCGAGATGATTAAAGACAGCTTCTGCGAAGCGGCTCCGATAGAAATTGCCGGAGCAGACAAAAAGGACCGTATCCGAATCTTGCATCCAGAAGTCTTTCCCGCTGGTGAGCACGGAGACAATCTAAGAAATGTTAAGTTTCCGACGCAATAAAAATCTCCAGAATTTTGGGAACGCAGTGTTCGCTGCCAGAAGCAGGACCTTTTCCCGCTGATCCGATCAGCCTTTCTGTCCGTAGTAGGCGCCGGGACCGTGCTTGCGGAGGTAGTGCTTGTCGAGAAGGTGAGCGGGGAGCCCCCCGTGTTCGATATCGAGTTGCCACGTGCCCAGCGCCATCTGACAGCACACTTCCAGCGCGACCGAGTTTCTCACCGAATCGATCGCATTCTTGCCCCAGGTGAACGGCGCGTGAAAGCGTTGCAGGCAGGCTGGCATGGCTTTGGGATCGATGTCGTTCTCTTTGAAGTGAGCCGCGATGGCGAGTCCGGTGTTGGTCTCGTAGTCCTCGGCGACTTCGTCATCGGTCAATTCGCGAACGACCGGCACGGTGCCGTAAAAATGATCGGCGTGCGTGGTGCCCTGGCAGGGCAGTTCCCGTCCGGCTTGGGAAAACATGGTCGCATGGACCGAGTGGGTGTGAGTGATACCGCCGATGCTGCGAAACTCGCGATAGAGAATGCGATGAGTCGGCGTGTCCGAGGAAGGATTCAGGTCGCCCTCGGCCACCTTTCCGTCGAGATCCACCACCACCAGGTGTTCGATCCGCAGATCGGAGTAGGGAATGCCGCTCGGTTTGATGACAAACAGCCCGGCGTCTCGATCGATCCCCGAAA
>JAGROX010000496.1 GCA_020440025.1 Verrucomicrobiia bacterium | reverse complement strand
GTGGTGGCCCTCGTCGTAAAAGCGCAGGTAGAGGCTCCACCAGTTGTATACCAGCGCGATGAGGTTTGCCATGAGCCGGCTGGAGCCTAGACGCCGGGAGGTGTAGCCGCCCCAGCCCCATTGGTTCTTGAGTTCGTCGAAGCAGTTTTCCGCATCGGCTCGGTCACGATAGTGCTTGGGCTTGATGGTAACGTCGATGTCGAGGATCCACGGCAAGCTGAGCGTGGGGGCGATACTGCCGAGGATCTGGCCGGAGATCCAGTCGAGGCCGGGCTTTTCATCAATGCGGCCGATGCCCAGACGCACGGCGTCTTCACTGACGGTGCCTTTCATACCAAGCAGTCCGGGGTTGATGCCGTCGCCGCGCACAGCGTTGATGTGGGCGTAGCGCCAGTGGCCGCAGAGGATACTCAGCATCGCGGTGCCCATGACATTGCGTGCGCCGCTGCCACGGTTGCCGGTGTAGTGGAGCGGGCAGCCGCGCAAAAATTCCTCCCACCGTCCGCCGACGTGGAGGAACTGGAAGAAGAAGATGAGCTGGCCTTCGCGGGTGACGGGGGCCTGGTCGTCCCACTCGGCGTGGAAGCGCCCGCCGGGGGTATCCACTGGCCAGCTGCCGGAGGGATATTTCGGGGCGGTTTTGCCCTCACCCACAGGGTGAGCCGGAATCACGGTCGCAGGAACTTCCATGACCCTGATCCTGCACCACTTACGGCGTTATGGCGAGATTTCCATTTTCCTCTTTAGGGTAACGATCGCTTGCTGCTCGATATTACCGTCATTCGTTCCGGCAGCCGTCCTCGCATATCCTATCTCTTTGAGGCGAAGCAGTTGCGCACCAGTGGATTCCCGATTGGAAAACACACAGGAGCAGGTGGTATGGGTGATTTCATCGAGTGTCGCTACGGTCAAGAATGCCCCGAGGCGGCAATGGTCGCGCTCTATCACGACCGGGACATCCCCTACTGGCACTCGGAGCTGGCCCGAGTATTAGAGGACGACAAAAATTCGCAAAAGCAAAAGTTACGCACCACGACTGCACTGTCAGAAATTAGCATACTGCCAGAGCTGGTCGGTGAACTGGAGATCAGACACGGGCGAACGGATTCAACCGGGGAAATTTGCCTGCTTCACATTTTTCTGGACTGTCGTCCTTCGTGCGCCCGCGTCTGAAAACGAGCACCCGATGGCCGATTGGTTGTCTTTGGACGTCTCACCAGGCGCGCCCGTGGTGTCCATGGTGACCGCCGTGGTGACCATTGCTGTGTCCATGGTGACCGTGGTGACCGTGGTGACTGACTGGCGATGAACCGTAGCGACCGGGTCCCTGATATCCGTTGCCGTGAAAATTGTCACCAGTTTCGCAGCGGGGAAAGTGATCATGAGAATTGTAGCGGCCTGTGCTCGTGTCCCGGCGATTGCACTCTGGACGTTCGGAGGATTCCGTGCGGGAGCGAGTGAACTGACCGGCGGTAGCGAGCGGACAGGCTCCAACATCCGTGCTCGACGATTCGTCATTGGCTTTCGTTGATTCCTCTGCCAGCTCTTTCTCTGCGGGTGCCAGCCCTTTCTCTGCGGGTTTAACCTCGGACTCTACGGCGGCGTAAGTGCCACTTTGAATCTGGGCGACGGAGGCGACCCCGCTGCTGACAAGCTTATCCCCAGGGAACACGCCGGTAGCCGCTTCGACGAACTGGTCGTCGCTCGCACCGGTTGTGACTTCCCAACGCTCGAAGGTAGCCTCATTGTCTTCCGATTGAGCGAACACGTAGGTTTTCCCAGACACCTCGATGATACTTGTCTTCGGGACCGAGATTACGACATCTTCGGCCCCGGCAATCTTGCGCGTCTCGACGACCTGGGTTTGGAGGCCGATCTCTTTGCGATGAGCATCGGAAACTTCAAAGGTTTTAGTGGAGCCAATACTCGCATCGACTGACTTTTTGTCGTGATTGTGACCCTCGTGGTCGCCCGCAAAGGCAGTGAATGAGATGCTTCCGATAACGAGAGCGGCGATGACAGAAATCGATTCTAGGGGAGTCTTCATGTCAATTGAGACGCATCACCGTCCGAAACTAGGCAAAATTTCTTCCTCTATTCGTTCAGAATCTGGATTCCCCCTCGTAACACAACGATAGTGATGAGGAGACCGATCACGAGATCCGGCCAACGGCTGCCGGTGGCGTAGACGAGCACTCCGGCGACGATGATTCCGAGATTGGCGATTACGTCGTTCTTCGAGAAAATCCAACTCGCCCGCATGTGGACCTCTCCCTTGCGGTGTCGTGCGAGGAGGGCCAGACACGTCACATTGGCGGCGAGCGCGGCGATGCCGACGCCGAACATGAACCAGAAATCTGGATCACTGCCGTAAAAGAAGCGACGGATGATATCGAGGAAAACGCCGCCAGCGAGCGCAATCTGAAACCATCCACTGAGGCGGGCGGCGCGGGATTTCACGCTGGCCGCTCGACCCACAGCATAGAAAGCGATGCCATAAACAGCGGTGTCGGCTAGCATGTCGAGCGAGTCGGCAATCAGACCGGTGGAGTCCGCCAGAACACCGAGAATAATCTCGGCGAAAAACATGACGCCGTTGATTGCCAAAAGTGTCAGCAGGACGGATCTCTCCGCCACCTGACCTGCTTGTTCCTGGCAATCGCATTTGCTCATCACTTTTGCGCTTCTTTTTCGTCGAGGCTGATCAGGCGGTGTCCTTCCGCTTTGTGTTGGGTCATGATGTAGAGAATCGGCAGCACGACCAGAGTTAGCGCGGTCGAGGTGATGACGCCGCCGATAACAACCGTTGCGAGGGGATTCTGAACGTCAGACCCCACGCCGGTGGAGATTGCCATCGGCAGAAAACCAATGGCGTCGGTGATCGCTGTAGCGAGCACCGGGCGCAGCCGTTCGGTGGCCGCCTGCTTAACCGCACTGACCGCATCCGAAGACTCCCGCAGCTTCGAGCGGATAGCTTCGATCAGAATCTGGCCGTTCAACACAGCGATGCCGAACAGGGCGATGAAGCCGATGGCGGCGCTGACACTGAAGGGAATGCCGCGGAACCACAGCGACAGCACTCCGCCGACCAGCGCGAAGGGAATGCCGAGATAGATCAGCGCGACATCTTTGAAATTGCGCAGGCTGAGATAGAGCAGAACGAAGACGAGCACCATCGTAAGCGGCACCACCACCGACAGACGCGTGCGGGCACGTTCGAGGTTCTCGAACTGTCCTCCCCACTCGATGACATAGCCTTCGGGCAAATCGACTTTCTCCGCAATGAGACGCTTTGCCTCCTCGACGAAGGACACCACATCTCGACCATCGACGTTGCTCTGCACGCGAATCAGGCGTCGCCCCCATTCCCGGTTGATCGTGGCAGAACCGGCAGCTTCGACGACATCAGCAACATCGGAGAGGAGAATGCGGATACCGGCAGCGGTGGGAATGACAAGGTTGCGAACGGCGTCGATCTTTGTCCGATATTTGTCTGGCAGGACGACGGCGAGCGGAAACTGACGCTGGCCTTCATAGATCTCACCGACTCGAAGCACGCCGATGGCCTCGATGTAGGGGAGTATCTCAGCGGCGGAAACGCCGAGGCGAGCCATCTTCTCTGGACGAAGCTCGATCCTGAGCCCGGGTTGGCCGGTAATCTGGTCGGTCGACACGTCGGCCTGACCTTCGATATCGACCAGAATCTCCTGAATTTCATCGCTCAGCTCAGTCAATGTATCGAAGCTGTCTCCATAGATCAGAATGCCGACATCGGAACGGACTCCGGACTCCATCTCGTTGAGCCGCATCTCAATTGGCTGTGTGAAAAGGATGTTGAGTCCCGGCAGGGTCGAGACGGTTTCCTGCATGGCTGCCACGAGTTCATCTTGGGTGCCGGCGCGTGTCCATTGGTCGCGGGGAGTGAGCGACAGGAAGATATCGGTGAGTTCCGTTCCCATCGGATCGGTAGCAATCTCGGCAGTGCCGATCCGGCTCCATACGTGCCGGACTTCATCGGGAAAGCTTTCCATGAGCAGCTGTTCGATCCGGGTGTTGTAGTCGGTGGACGAACCGATCGAGGTACCGGCAAGGCGGATCGTATTTGCTACGACGGCTCCTTCGCTGAGCCGAGGAATGAATTCACCGCCAAGACGTGTCGCCACCATGCCAGTGACAACCAACAGCGCGAGGACGACGACGAGGACCGCCCAACGGAGTTTCAACACCAGTCCGAGAATTCCCGAGTAGGTGCTGGAGAGGTTTCGGGAGAGCCAGCCTTCCTTGTCCTTGAAGCGCCGTGGCAGCGCCAGGTGACTGAGCACCGGGGAAATAATGATGGCGATGATCAAGGCACCTACCAGGGCGAGGATGAAGGTCATCGCCATCGGGCG
>JAGROX010000150.1:19545-23525 GCA_020440025.1 Verrucomicrobiia bacterium | reverse complement strand
ACCTAACAGGGTTCAGTGGGGGCATCTCCAGCGGTCAGGAGGCCAAAATCCGCCCGAAAAATCCCCTGGGCACTCCCGACAGAGCGCCCTTTTTCCCCATCCCCACAGCCACCGTTCCTCAGTTTCGCTGTCGGTTTTTGTGCCCCAGCGGCGTTTCGTAGGCAATAATGCAAGCTTTCCGACGCAAAACCTTCATTTTTGAAGGTTTACCGTCAAATTACGAGCAAAAACGCAAGCTTTCCGCCGGAAATCCCGCAAAATCGCTCGCCATAAATTCAATGAGTGGGCAGAATCGCGGGAAAACTTATTGTTCTGTCGAGAAAATGATAACTAGAAGCCTAATTGCGATCCTCGGCCTATTTGGATCAGCAGCCTTATCGGCCGAGAATACTGTTTACCTTGCAGATGAAAAGTTGAAGCTCTGCTTTCCATCAACCTGGGCGGTAGACACGCATCTTCCGAACCATTTCAATTCATTTCTCATTCTCGTCGTGAATCCTGAGCCACCCACACTTGGGCCGATTACTCACGAAGGAAGAATCGTTCCGGTCGAAGGAACCGTAGTTGTCTCGATGATGACACTTCCAGGGACGGACGAATTCCCGTGGGAAGATACGGACGCGGAAGATCAGGTCCGGGACAGAGGCGAATGGAAAGTGAAAGGCCCGGCGGCTGAGAAACATGACAAAAACTGGCCGGAGAATCGGGTTTTGTCAGCATTGAGATATCACCAAGGGTTGAAAGCCTGGCTGGGAGTTTCTGTGAAATGGAATGACTCCGATACAAAGGGTGAATTGGAGGATCAGGAGTCCGAGATGGATACTCTCTTGGGAAGTGTTCTCGACCGAATCGATCGTGACAACGACTTCGGGACAGAATCGGGTAGGAACGGGGATTGAACCCGCTCCCCCCACACCACCCGGCATGCGGGTTTGACGGCGGTCGTTCCTCCCTTGCCGCTCTGCGGTCGCCTTCGGCTATCGATGTCGCTACGCTCCATGGCACCGGGCGGTTCCCATCAGTCATGGATTCGCCGCCTGGCCTTTCGGGGGCTCCGCCAAGGGGCAGGGCGACGAAGTTTGACGGGATTTTCCGAAACGGGTTCCCGCCGGTAGGGAGGGCTCCCGTATTGATGGTTGACCTTTTTATCCTGTGGAAGAACTGCGTCAATGCGGCGGGATTTGCGGGTGCGCTCTGACTGGGAATGGCCCAGAATCCGGAACACTGCCTTTTCCCTTGTCATGTCACTGCTATCCTACTTTCTCAAGCCGCTCCTTCGATTCGCTCTCCTCGCCGCCGTGTTCCTGGGAGGAAATTCCGACGCGGCCGAGACCACCGCGCTGAAGCTGAATTTCCGCCACGAGGTCGAAACGGCACCGGAATCCGGTCGCTACCATTCCCTCACCGAACCGGGCGAGTGGGATGCCTCCAAGACCGCTGTGGTCATCTGTGACATGTGGGACGATCACTATTGCCGGAACGCCGCGAAACGAGTCGGCGAGATGGCCCCGCGCATGAACGAGGTCATCACCAAGGCCCGCGCCCAGGGAGCCCTGATCATTCACTGCCCCAGCGGCTGCATGGATCAATACGCCGATACTCCGCAGCGAAAACTCGCCCAACAGGCACCGAAGATCGAAACCGCCATTCCGATGGAGAGCTGGTGCTATCTCGATGACGCCCGCGAACCCGCGATGCCGGTGAGCGTCGAGCAACCGTGTGATGACGAGGGCGAACTCAGGGAAAAGATCCGCTTTTACCATCACCAGATCGACACCCTCACCATCGCCGAGGGAGATGCCATCACTGACTCGGCAGAGGCCTATTATCTCATGAAACAACGCGGCATCGAGAACGTGCTCATCATGGGCGTGCACACCAACATGTGTGTGCTCGGTCGTCCCTTCGGCATTCGCCAGCTGGTGAAGCAGGGCATGAACGTCGCGCTCGTCAGGGACATGACCGATACCATGTACGACCCCGACGAAGCGCCCTTCGTCAATCATTTCACCGGCAACGACCTCGTCTTCTCCCACATCGAACGCCACTGGTGCCCGACTGTGACCAGCGGCGATCTGCTCGGCGACGGAAAGGTCTATCGCTTTCCTGCCGACACCAGGCCGCACGTCGTCATCGTCACGGCAGAAACCGAATACCAAACCGAGACCACCCTGCCGCCGTTCGCCCTGAAGGATCTCGGCAAGGATTTCAAATTCAGCATCGTTTACGAAAACGCCGAAAATCCTAATGACCTTCCCGGCCTCGACGTGATCCGCGATGCCGATGTTCTCGTGATTGCGGTTCGTCGGCGGAATCTGACCAAAGCCCAGCTCGATCTATTCCGTGATCATCTCGCCGCCGGAAAAGCCATCGTCGGCATCCGCACCGCCAGTCATGCCTTTCATCAGCGTGACAAGGGACCACCCGAAGGTCTCGACGAATGGCGTGACTTCGATCCCATCGTCCTCGGAGGCCACTACACCGGTCATCATCGCGCGGAGATCCCGACATTCGCCAAAATCGCCGACGGCGCGGGCAATCACCCCATCCTTCAGGGCATCTCGACCGACGAATTCCACACCTTCGGTTCGCTCTACCAAAACACGCCGCTCGCTGACGCCACCACCCTGCTCATGCTGGGCCGCGCCGAGGGCATCGAACAGCCCGAGCCTGTCGCCTGGACTCACGAAGTGCCCAGCGGTTCCCGCATCTTTTACACCTCACTGGGTCATCCCGAGGACTTCACCCTCCCCGCCTTCCGCACCCTCCTCCGCAACGCCATCTATTGGGCCGCGAAGGAGGAGATTCCCGCTCAGAAGGCACCCTGAAAACAACCGGCGCTACTTCGCGATGGCTTCGTCATCCCCGTGAGAGGAATCGTTCTTCTTGCGAACCTTGCCATCCTGCACCGCCAGGAAAGCGATCAGATTGCGCAGATCCTTGGGAGGAAGTGCCATCGCCATCGGGGGCATCGCGGAAATCGGCGGGGCCATTTCCTTGATGTCGGCGCGATTCAATCGCGTGGGCTGATTGTCCAATCCCACCACGATGACGTGGTCGTCTGCTTGGGTCGAAAGCCGGCCAACGACAGAATCCCCGCTCTTCAGGGACACCGTGGTCATGCCATAACCCTCGGTGATCTCGGCACCGGGATTGGTCACCGCTTCGAGAATTTTCTCCCGCGACAAACGCTTGGCCACCTCGGTCAGGTTCGGCCCCTGAACGCCGCCCTCCGAGCCAACGGTGTGACACTGGAGACAGGCTCCCTGATTTTTGAACACCACCTCGCCCGCCGCAGGATCGCCTCCCTGCAAACTGAGATCGAACACGTGGCTCGGTGAGGCCGCGGCATAGGCAGCCGCTTCGGGATGGGAAGCCGCGCTCAGCAGCAAGTAGGCATCGAGCCACAAGCCGCGCCGGAGTTCGGACTCCCGATTCTTCCACAGCGCCTCAATGGTCGGTGCCTCCACCTTGGCCAATCCCTCCATCGCCGCTCTCGCCACGACGAGTTCGTCTTTCTGGATCGCCTCTTTGGCCAAGCCTGAGATTCCGTCCAGGTCGAGCGCAAAACCGTGAGTCATCGCGGCGGCACGGATGCCGCGATCTTCGTTCTTCAGCAGATTGGAAACGATTCCATTCACACCCTCCGCCTTGGACCGAACGAGACTGTCCAACACCGCGATGCGAAGGGTCGATCCGAGGGCGGCATTGTCGACCTGAGCGATCAGCGTGGCGGGATCCAGCTGAACGCCCGTGGCGGTGGCCAGTTCCATTCCCAAGGTGATCAACTCGGAGCCATGAGGCTGATTGAGAAATTCCCGGAGATCGGGTCCGAGGGTCTCACCCAACTGGGTGAGCGAACGATCCGTCTCTTCTCCCTCCGTCGCCAGAGGCCGGAAGTGACCATTGACCGGATCGGTTTGAATCGGGGTCTCCCACGCTTTCAATCCGATGAGGGCCGCCTTTCGCACCGAAGGCGC
>JAGROX010000150.1:9925-19501 GCA_020440025.1 Verrucomicrobiia bacterium | reverse complement strand
CCACGCCGATAATTGTTCGCCACCACCCGGCGCTGAACCGTCTCGGGCAGCGAGCGCGCCTTTTCACCAAGCGCCGAAACGGCATCGCCCGCCGAAGTGTCGGCAGCGGCGGTATCGTAAATCGCCCGCACGGCTTCGCGCACGATCTGGGGATCAGCGTCATTCAAGAAGCGGACCGCCTCAGGACTCTCGTGACGCCGCAACATCAGCAGGGCGATGAGACGTTCCTCCTTGGATTCGGACCCGGATTTTTCGGCTGCGGTCGATACTTCAGTGATCCGATCCAGACCGGTGAGCAAGGCATGGCGGAGAACGATGTCCGGCGCCCCGGCCTCTCCATTCTCTCTGGCCACGGAAAAAAGCGCGGAAGAAATGTCCGCATCTCCCCGCTTGCCGATGCGGCTCAGCGCGATCGCCGACAGCGATTGGACTCGGGACGAAGCGTCTTGGGTCAGCACGGTGATCAACTCGGATTCGGCCTTCGCGAGCCGAAGATCGCCGATGACCCGGACCGCATTGGCCCGGATTTCCGCGTCGGCATCCTTCAACAGCATCATCAGCGGAGTCGTGACTGATTCGGGATCGAGCCGGCCCAACTGACCGAGTCCCCAAATCGCGTGCAACCTCGGATACAAGGCCGCTTTGGCACTCGCCGCCACCTCGCGCAGCGTCGCCGCGCCTGGCTCTCCTTTCTTGACCAGAGCAAACTGTGCGGCCTGCCTGACCCGACGATCGGCGTGACTCAGCAGTTGCCGGAGTTCCGCGATGTCCCGCTGATCGAATCCCGCCGAAAAGAGCGCCGCCACCTTGGCACCGTTCGCCTGTTGCTCGGCGTTTTTGGAACCAGCCACCTGAATCGACCCATTCTCGTTCACGCTCCATCCACCGCCGAAATCGCAGAGGTAAATGTTGCCGTCAAAGCCGAGTTCGACATCGCTGGCCCCGATTCCCTGGAACAAGACGTTTTCGGCGACCGCATGATACCCCGCGCCCTGCGGCTCGACTTTCACCGTGAGCACGGTGCAGCCCTCCGACGGGCCCCGGTAGTTGGCGAGCAGGAACAAGTCGCGAAGATCTTCCGGCAACGATTCGCCGGTCAAGTAGGTGACGCCCGACGGACCCCGAGCGACGTGCGAGGCCGGGGGATAGACCCATTGCGGTTGTTCCTCGTTGTAGGTATCAAACATCCGCTCCGCCACCCACATGGATTTCTCCGGACGGAAATCGCCCCAGTCCAGATGGGTCGCATAGTGATGTGCCGACTGATGCGACATGTCCCATCCCGAGTCGCTGCCTTCCAGCGCGTAGACCATCCGAGCGAGGTCCCCGATGTCTCCCGTGTTGTCGAAGGTGAACAGATTGCCGTAGTTATCGAAGGCCAGTTCCTGCGGATTCCTCAATCCCTCGCAGAAGACCTCCAGTCCCGAGCCATCGGATTCGCAGCGAAAAATCGCACCCCGACCCGAACCTTCATGGACTTCGCCATCGGCCGTGGTGAGGTGATAACCTCGATCACCCACGGAAAAGTAGAGCCGGCCATCGGGCCCGCGGGTGATCCCATGGAGGTCATGTCCGATGAAGGAAACGCGAACCCCGTATCCCGTGGAGATCGCTTTCTCCTCATCAGCCACCCCATCATCGTCGGTGTCAGTGAGCTTCCAGACATTGGGAATGCAGGTAAAATAGACCGACCCCTCATCGGCGAGAACGGAAAACCCGATGCCATCAAGTGGCTCCTTGAAGCGATCCGAAAAGAGCGTGCGATGATCGGCCACGCCGTTGCCGTCCCGGTCTTCCAGACGAATCAAGCGATCCGCGACCCGGCTGAACCAACCGGCGGGAAAACTCGAGGCAAATTTGTCATACATCTTGAGCCGGTCTTCGACAGTGACCGCCTGAAAATCATCGCGAATCAATTCGTTGGCTCCGCGCAGATCGGGAACGCCCAGCCAGAAACGGTTGGCTTCGGCGACGTAGAGTCGTCCCTTGGGATCGAACCCGAAACTGCCCGGGTTTTCGACGAAAGGAAAAGACACCCAAGTATGACCGGTGAGCCCGTCGTGCTTGATCAGGCCGCGAAACGACGTGACCTGATTCGACATCGCCGACAGTTCACTCTCCGGAACCGTCGGGAGTTGTTTGAAACGTCCCTCCAACTCTTCGGGCGTGATCGAAAAACTCGAAACCTGTCCCAGCATGAGGGCGACGAGAGGGATCGCGAGTCGAAAAAGAGGTCTGATTTCCATGGCAACAGGATTACGCCGAGTCGGCCCCTGAGGCAACTGCGGCGAGTCGCATCTTCGTCATCTGGCATCGATGCTCTTTGATGCCCTCAAAGGCTTCACTGCACGAACATGAATTGCTGGGTGTTCAGCAAGGCCCAGACGAGGCCTCGATAGCCATCCTCGCCGGAACGGGCGAACTCGGCTTGGGCGAGTTCCAGTTCGCGGTCAGTTGGCTCGCGCGTGAGCATCGCTTGAAAAATGATTCGGGCCTTGTCATCGGGAGATTCGGCGGCTTCGAGGCGTCGGCCAAAGACGGCAAAGGGATTGGTCAGGGCATCGATCATTTCACCATTCAGCAGATTCAAGGCCTGGGGCACATTGGCCTCGGCGCTGGCATTTTCGATGACCTCGCGATCAGATTGACCAAAGTCGCGCAGAAAATGGCCACGCGGCGCGGGCATTTCCAACTCGGAGGCACGGGCCATTTTTGACACGAGCTTTTTGAACACACCCAACTCGCGACGCTGCTGTTTTTCCCAATCGCGTGTCTGCTGCGGGGTCAAGCCGGCGGGTACGGGTGGCAGTTCGATGGTTGGCAGGGCAGTAAAAACGGAGGCCCCGGACTGGCCACCCATCATCGTCATGGCAGAATCGCTCGCACCCTCTTTCGCCTTCGCTGTGACCGGGGTTCCCATTGCGGTCATCTTTTGCTCAGAGAGACCGAGCATGTCTCCGAGAAGCTGGTCTCCCTTGCGAGCCCGATAGAGTTCGATGTAGCCGATCTCTTCGACCGCCTTGTTCACTTCGGCATCGATCGCTTTCAACTCCTGCCTCAGCCGCTGATAGTCGTCCTCTTTCCCGGCGACCTTGGCCTCGGTCATGGCAAAACTGAGGCGTTCGGTTTCCTGCCGTTGCCGGTATACGAGAGGTGCCAAGGTCTCCATCATTTTGACGTAGTCGTCGAAGTCCCGGCCCTCCAGACTCTCCCACATGAGTCGCTCTTTTTCGACGGAAGAGAGTTGGGATTTCAGCAGGGGGCGGTAACGCTCGGCCTCGGGGATGCAGAGGGCGACAAAGGAATCCCAAATCTGCTCGGCGCTCATTCGCTGCAACGGTGGTCCGGCAAAGTGATAGGGAACCCCGCGAAGCACTTCCTCCTGCGAGGCGGACCGCTGCCAGGCGCGAGTGTTGAAAAGCACCTTGAGGTAGGCTCGCATGTCGTAGTCGAGGTCCACCATGAGCGTTTCCAGATAGGCCATCAATTCAGGAATGGAGGGCTCGGTCTGCGCCGTGTATTCATCGACGGGTTCGATCAGGCCGATTCCGAAGGCTTTTTTCCACAGCCGATTGGCGATGACCCGGGTGAAGCGAGGATTTTTCGGCGAGGTCATCCATGTCGCATAGGCATCAATGGGTGTCTGTCCCTCCGGGAGCGCCGCGAGGTCGATCTCGTCGCCAAACATGGTGTTGGCAGCGATCACTTCGAGAGGCTTGGCGTCGTCATATTGGTAATCGTGCGGCAACTGAAGTTCCTTTTCGTTCTGCACCACGGCATAACGCAGGAGAGGTTTGTACATCGCGACCCCCGCCCAGTAAGCTCCTTCCTGGGTCTTGTCGGCTTCATCGGCAGCCTCCCAGCCTTTTTTCACGAGGGCCCGAAACTCGTCAGCTGAGAGCGGATCTTTCCCGGCGAGCCAGGGATCACGATCATTTTGAGAATGTTTGGCGATGTGTTCCTCCAAACGGTCCAGTCGCACGATGGGAAAACCGTCGCCTTTTCCGACGGCATCGAGATAGATCCTCTTGGTCCGAGCTTTGAAGCCCTCCCCGGCATTGATGCGATGCGGCGCATAGGTGTATATGTCGCTGGCATTCATCCCGTAACTGAAGGCCGCCATCTTGAAATAATCCATCTGGGTCCACTCATCAAAGGGATGGTTGTGACACTGAGCGCACTCCAATCGCGTGCCCAAAAAGATTCGGACCGTATTCGACATGTTGTCCAAGGGCATCCCCCGATCCCGATGATAGTAGCCGGTGGCGCCGTTCTCCCAGGATTTGCCTCGCGACGACACCATCTCGTAAACGAATTGATCGTAGGGCAGATTTTCGCGAAGCGCCTTTTTCAGCCAGAGTTGGTAATTGAGGAACGCATTTCGGCTCGGCCCGTCGTCCTGCATTCGGAGAATGTCAGCCCAGAAATTATAGAAGTGACTGACGTAGGCATCGCTGCTCAGCAACTCCTCGATGAGGCGCTCGCGCTTGTTTTCATACTGGCTGCCATGAAAGGCCTCGGCTTCCTCAATGGTCGGGATGCGGCCCGCGATACTGAGCCAGGCGCGGCGGAGAAAGGTGACGTCGTCGATGGGATCGTTCGGCTTCAATCCCTGAGCCGCAAGGCCGGATTCGATGAGAGCGTCAATCCGCTGCTCCGGAGTGGGCAATTCCTCAGAAAAGCCGACCAGACCACCAGCAAACGTGATGGTGACGACGAGCAAGGAAATCAGGCGTGACATGATTTGAGCGTGTGAATACGATGTGAAGAGCTAGAATATCGCCACCTCAAGCGCTTGCCTATCAAAACCCGCAAGAGGCTCACGCATCACGCTTTGTTTGTCACGGGCCATCCCTTGTTGACAAGATAACAGACTGTTTCCTTCTTCCCGATTCCATGTCCTCGTCACGCTGATATCCTTCTGTCCTCATGAAACTTCCTCATTCCTCTGCGATCGGCGCAGCGATCCTCAGCATTCTCACTTGGAGTAGTGCCTTTCCCGCCCAAGCACTCGACACCAAAGTCCGGGAACTTCAGGGCAGATCCACCGCGATCCGAGCCGACAATGAATTTGGCACTTCTGTCGCCATCACGAATCGATGGATCGTGGTTGGGGATCCCGGTCATGGAGAACGCGGAATCGAGGCCGGTGCCGTTCACATTTACCGGGCAACAAATGGGAGCTATGTCCGCAGGGTGTCGGGCTCGGATACGGAAGCAGGTGATCAGTTCGGAGCATCGATCGCCGTCTTCGGCAATCTCTTGCTGGTGGGGGCGCCGGAGCGCGACGAAGCAGGGTTCTTCTCGGGAGCGGCCTACCTTTTCAATCTCGCAACGGGCAAACAGATTGCGAAGCTCGTTTCTCCCACTCCTGCCGCTGATGACCGTTTCGGCGCTGCCGTCACTCTCAGCGACTCCTTGGCAGTGGTCGGCGCACCCGGAGCGGACGGAGGAGTCGCCGACTCTGGAGCGATCTTTGTTTTCGATACCAAGACCGGAGCGATCCTAACTTACAGCACGTCAGCAGGCCTTCCGAATCAGCCTTTCCAACCTCTCGATAGTTCCGCGAACGACGAATTTGGACAATCTCTTTCGCTATGTGGCAATCTCATTTACGTGGGTGCCCCTGGCGCGGCCAGCGACGCCGGCAAGGTTTACCTTTTCGATGTCACCACGGGAGTCCGAATCCGGACGCTGACGAATCCCGGGGGAGCGAATGCCGCCAGATTTGGTGAAACCGTTTCGTTCAACGGAGGCAAGGTCGTCATTGGGGCACCGAACGACGACGAGATCGCGAGCATGGCGGGAGCTGCCTATCTCTTCAATGGCACGACGGGAATCCAGGAATTCAAATTCAAGGATTCCGCCGGGCAAATTGGAGACACGATGGGATCTTCCGTGTCGCTGAGCGGTAATTTGGCACTGGTCGGATCTCAATTCGCCCAAGGTCAACAATTGGGCACCGGGGCCGCATTTCTCTTCGATGTCACCTCTGGAGCCCTCCTCGATACGCTGATGGCAGACAATGGCGAGTCTGGTGACCTTTTTGGCAGCGCGGCAGCTATCTTCGGGAATGCTGCGGTCGTCGGGGCCCGCGGAGTTGACTCAGCGACCGAGGGAAACGACGTGGGATCGGCTTTTTTCTTCCGCCCCGTCGGCGGCCCACTGCCGTTGATGACGGTGGCGCAGACCAGAGCCTCCGCCCCGGATACCAGCGGCGCATTCTTTCGCGCGTTTCGTGAAACCGGCATCAATGGTGACGGTGAGACGATCTTTGGGGCTCAACTCGGGGGACCTGACTCGGGCGGAGGACGTGACAGAGGAGTCTGGCATTCTCTAGGAGGCCCGTTGAGCCTTGCCAAAAAAAGCCGGGACGATCTGAGTTCCCTTGGCGGTGCCTTCACCAACTTGAGAGCAACGACCACCCTGCTTCCGGTGATGAACGTAGGCAATCGAGCCATTTTTCAGACGATCCTGGCAGGCAGCGGAGTCAATGCCACCAACAACCGCGCGATTCTCCAACAAGTGCAGGGCGGCAGTCTGACTTCGGTCCTGCGCACCGGAATCGCCATCCCCCAACTGGGAGATGCTCGGATTCAGTCGTTTCGGGAGGTGTTGCAGACCGCCGACCATGACAGCCTCAAAGTCAGCTACCTTCTGCGAAGAGGTGCTGGCGGTGTGACGGCAGCGAATGATACCGGGATTCTTACCGTCAACAGCAGCGGAGCAGTCACCGACTTTTCAGCGCGTGAAGGAGGGAGCACCGGCGCGGGATCGGGCGAGTTCCGACAGTTCTTTGGAAGATCGGCAGCCGGAAGAACCAATTTCTACACCTTCGGAGCCTTTCATCTCCCCTCGGTCAGCGAGCCAGTCGAACAAGGACTCTTCTTCGACGCCGTTGGCGGCAGCCGTGGCGCCGTTATGACTCAGGGCGATGATGCCCCGGGAATTCCCGATGTTGAAACGGTTCCTGGCGGCCAGTTTCGCTCCTTTACCGGGGAGACAAACTCCACCCAAGGGTATTCCATTTTTCGGGCGACTCTCACGGGCCTCGGTGTGACGAGATTCAGCAACGAAGGATTGTGGAAAGAAACGGCATCGACCATCAAGCTTCTGTACCGTCGAGGAGACACCATCGGAACAGGTCCCGACCCAGACGGGATCAACGGCGATGACCCGATCGCTCAGGTGGACAGTCCGGACATCGTCGTCAATCGCGTCCTCCGTTTCTGGCCGGTTGGCACCGACGGCTCCGTTGTCCTCGTAAAATTGCGCGGCCCGGGAGTCAATGCCTCCAACGACTGCGCCCTGTTCTTCAACGATTCCACCCAAGGAATCTTCGTGAAGCTCATGCGGGAAGGCGATGCAACCGGTGACAGCGACGGCTCCAAGATTCGGAACATTCAGCGTGTGGACGTCTACCCCGACGGCGACGGACACTATGTGGTTCTCGTGTCACTGACTGGGCCCGCAGGTCAGAATCAGGCGCTCTTCACCGGGGCCGCCAGATTTGGCTTTTCCAACACCCAGAGCGCGCTCCGATTGCCCAATTTGAAACTGCGCAAAGGCACGTTCTACGATCCCGGATCCTCTCCAGCAAACCGACTGAGGAGCATTGTTCTGCGCGAATCGACCGACCGCACCGGCGCTGGAGGCAAAGGTCTCAACCACGCGATCAACAACAACGGGAAGATCATCGTCAACCTTCAGTATACCAATCTGATGCGGGAGTTGGCCATCGGCGAACCTTGAGCCATGGCCAGAGGGTCACCCCCTCGCCGAGTCTCAAACTAGGTCGGCTTGGTGGCGATGGCCATCAGCGTCTGGAAATGAGGAGAGTCCTTCTCGCGATCCACCAGAGCCATGTCGATCTCCCCGAAACCGGCGTTTTCGAGAAAGTCGGCGATCTCCAGTTCGGAAAAGCCCAACCAGACGTCGGCATAGAGTTCGCGGGCATCCTCGTAGCCGTGCTTCAGCAGATCCAGGATCACAATGCGACCGCCGGGCTTGAGGATGGTGAAAGCTCGCTCAATCGCCCGTCGCGGCTTCTGAGCGTGATGCAATGCCTGACTGAAAAAGGCCAAGTCGATGGTGCCGGGGTCGATGGGTGGATCTTCGATGTCGCCGAGTCGGTACTCCAGATTGGTAAAACCATTCTCCTTGGCGACCGATGCGCCGAACTCGACCATTTTCTCAGAATTGTCGACCGCGATGACCAGTTCGGCGCGTTGAGCCAGCAATTGGGAAAAGGTGCCCTCGCCCGCCCCTAAGTCCGCGATGACCAGAGGCGGGAGCAGTTTGAGCAAGGTCTCCGAAAGCGATTTCCAGGAACGCCCCGGACAATAGGTGCGCCCAAATTTTCCCGCGAGTTGATCGAAATAGGCGCGGGCCTTGTCGGTGCGTTTACTGAGAGCGATGGCGAGCGCGGCCCGGTCCTCCTCGATTTCGGGGACTTCCCCGGCCGCGAGATCGATCGCCGCCAGCAACGCGTTGCCTCCGGCGGCCACGTCCGGAGCCTGAAAGCGATAGATGATGTTTTTTCCCGCCCGCCGGTCATCCACGAGATCGACCTGCTTCAACTGAGACAGCTGAGAGGAAATCCGCGACTGCCCCATGGCGAGGATTTCCTGAAGTTCCACGACAGAAAGCTCCTCCTGCCGCAGCAGGCTGAGGATGCGGATTCGGGTGGGATCTGCGACGAGGCGCAGGGTTTTCAAGATTGACGACATGCAACCGTTGTGCGATCCATCAACGTATCACGATTAGTCGATTTTAACAAACTCAGAAATCAACTCCGACAATTATGTCCGCTAGCTATATTTTTTCCTCAGAGTCTGTCACAGAAGGTCACCCAGACAAAGTCTGTGACACCATCTCCGATTCCGTGCTCGACGCCTGTCTCGCTCAGGATTCCGCCAGCCGGGTGGCTTGCGAGACCATGGTGAAAGACAACATGGTCGTGCTTGGCGGGGAAATCACCACCAGCGCCAAGTTTGATTATCGCGAGGTGGTTCGCGAAGCCATCGAGGGCATCGGCTACGTTCACGACGACTGCAAATTCAACGCGTCGAACTTCTTTTTCCTCAACGCACTCGGCCAGCAATCTCCCGACATCGCTCAGGGTGTCGACGCCGCCGCCGCCGCCGATAAAACCACCGGTGAGCAAGGCGCAGGCGACCAAGGCATCATGTTCGGCTACGCGGTCAGAGAGACCCCGGAATTGATGCCGGCTCCTGTTGCCTACTCTCACAAACTCGGAAAAGCCCTCACGGATCTTCGCAAGAGCGGCAACTACGAGTGGCTCCGTCCGGACAACAAGACTCAGGTCTCGATCGAGTATGTCGACGGCAAACCCCATCGCATCACCGCGGTGGTTGTTTCCACCCAACACTCGGCCGACATCACAACTCAGGAAATTCGTGAGATCCTCAAGAAAGACCTGATCCAGGCCCAACTTCCCGGCGAACTGCTCACCGACGACACCGAATACCTCATCAACCCGACCGGCCTTTTCATCATCGGCGGTCCCGAGGGTGACTGCGGCCTGACAGGGCGCAAGATCATCGTCGACACCTA
>JAGROX010000150.1:0-9833 GCA_020440025.1 Verrucomicrobiia bacterium | reverse complement strand
AGAACGTCGTCGCGGCCGGTCTCGCCGATCGCTGCGAACTTCAGGTCGCTTACGCCATTGGTCACCCGCATCCCTGCAGCGTGCATGTCGATACTTTCGGCACCAACCAAGTGGACGAAGCCAAGATTGTTGCCGCGATCAACGAAGTTTTCTCTCTCAAGCCGGCCGATATCATCAGCCAGCTGAATCTGCTTCGCCCGATCTATCGTAAAACCACGAACTACGGCCACTTTGGACGCGAGGACGACCTCGATGCCCTCACTTGGGAGCGCACCGACAAGGCCGACTTCGTTCCGCCGTCTCCTGAAGAAGCCCCGGACCTAACCCTGTCGGGTCCGACACCTAACCCTGTTTGATTGATTTTTTTTAGCTGAACCCATCAGAACCATGAGTACTACCGCAGACAACGCCACCCTGGACTATCAGGTCGCCGACATCGGCCTCGCCGAATTTGGTCGCAAAGAAATCGCCATTGCCGAGCACGAGATGCCGGGCCTGATGGCGACCCGCAGAAAATACGCCGCCGAGAAACCTCTCGAGGGGGTCCGCATCATGGGATCGCTCCACATGACGATCCAAACGGCTGTGCTCATCGAGACGCTCGTTGACCTCGGTGCCAACGTCCGCTGGTGTTCCTGCAACATTTTCTCGACCCAGGACCACGCCGCCGCCGCCATTGCTGCCGCCGGTGTCCCGGTGTTCGCTTGGAAGGGTGAGACTCTGGAAGAGTATTGGGATTGCACCATGAAGGCGCTGACTTGGCCTGATGGCTCCGGCCCGCAACTCATCGTCGACGACGGTGGCGACGCCACTCTCCTCATCCACAAGGGGGCCGAACTCGAAGAGGGTTCTGATTGGGTCAATGGTCCCGCCGGATCTCAGGAAGAGCAGGTCATCAAGAACCTACTCAAGAAGGTCAAAGAGGAAAACCCGATCAAATGGACGAGTTACTTCAAGGATTGGAAGGGTGTTTCCGAAGAAACCACCACGGGGGTGCATCGTCTCTACGAAATGGCTAAAGCCGGCACTCTCCGGGTTCCCGCCATCAACGTGAACGATTCGGTCACTAAGTCCAAGTTCGACAACCTCTACGGTTGCCGTGAGTCCCTCGTCGATGGCATCAAACGCGCCACCGACGTGATGATCTCCGGCAAGGTCGGTGTCGTCTGTGGCTACGGCGATGTGGGTAAGGGTTGCGCCCAGGCCCTCCGCGCTCAAGGTGCCCAAGTGGTCGTCACTGAAATCGACCCGATCTGTGCGCTTCAGGCCGCGATGGAAGGTTTCCGCGTGCTGACCATCGAAGACACCCTCGGTTGGGGTGACATCTATGTGACCACCACGGGCAACAAGGACATCATTCGCCTCGAGCATCTCACTCAGATGAAAGATCAGGCCATCGTCTGCAACATCGGTCACTTCGACAACGAGATTCAGGTCGACGCCCTCAACGAGCTTGCCGGTGTTTCCAAGATGAATGTGAAGCCCCAGGTCGATCAGTACACCTTCGAAGATGGTCGCCAGCTCTACATGCTCGCCGAAGGCCGCCTCGTGAACCTCGGTTGCGCCACGGGTCACCCGAGCTTCGTGATGTCGAACTCCTTCACCAACCAGACGCTCGCTCAGATCGATCTCTGGAAGAATCGCGACACCTACCAACCCGGTCAGGTGACGGTTCTTTCCAAGGTCCTCGACGAGGAGGTGGCTCGTCTCCACTTGGAGAAAATCGGTGCCAAGCTGACGAAGCTGACTCCGGACCAAGCCAGCTACATCGGTGTGGCCGTGGAAGGCCCCTACAAGCCGGAACAGTATCGTTATTGATTCCGCAGTTGGGACTACCTCCCGATCTCTGAATTCGAAAACGCGCAGGCCGTCATTGGCCTGCGCGTTTTTTTTGGAAAAGATTGTGACTTTCAGGCGATGGCGAGTGCCTAAAACTGACACACAGACGGATAGTGGACAACGAATCGCCGAATATTGGATCGCTGGAAGATCTGGACGAAGACGCTCTCATCGAAAGATGCCGTGCGGAAATCCCGCATCAGACCGTGGCCTTTCACGAACTGGTGAGGCGATATGAGGGAATGGTTTACCACACTTGTCTGCGCATGCTGGGAAACGTGGAGGAGGCTGAAGAGACTTGTCAGGACGCCTTTCTCCGGGTTTTCCAGAAACTGCACCAATTCGAGGGACGCTCCAGTTTCAAGACCTGGCTCTTTCGGGTGGTTTACAATTTTTGCATGACTCGCCGCCGCAAGCTGGCGATTCGGAGGGAGCGAGGCACGGAAATCCAAGCCGAAATCGTTCGAGAATCCGAAACGCAGGATACAGAAGCAGAAGCCAATGAAACGGAACTCTCGGAGACGGTGCATCGCGCCATCGACCGGCTCAAGCCGGACGACAAAGAGATCATCCAGCTCCGTTTCATTTCAGATCTCAGTTTGGAGGAAATTGCTGAAATTCTCGGGCTCGGCCTGAGCGCGGCAAAGATGCGCCTGTATCGGGCGATGGACCGATTCAAAACCGTCTACCAAAACTTGGAGGAATCCCACTGAACCGGCGAGCCACGTGCCAGAAAACCACGCCATGGACAATCAAAACGAAATCACCGAAGAGGCCTTTGCAGCCAAAGAGAGGGAGATCGGTCTCCTTTTTGGCCAAGTGCTGACCGATGCCTCTGAGGGCATGGCGCCCCCCGACTCAATCGACTCCGCCAATCGTATTCAGCGGATTCTAGAGCTGGCGAAAAAGGAGCCCACTCCTCGCGGGGAGATCCGAATTCGACGGATCATGGAGCGGGTTTCAGAGCTCTCGGCCTCGGATTTATCTCGTTGACCTTCAAGTGGTTGAAGAATATTAAAAAAATGAAACCTTTTTTGTGACTTCCTTCGTATTCCGGATGTCCAAAAGCAGGCGAACAAATCCAGATTTCTTGAGCTTCGGCTTGAGATTGCTGCTGGCGTCGTGGTCATGCTCCACGGTTCCTCCGACCCGGCGTCAGCAGTCCTCTCTTTTTTCTTAAAGGACCAGAGTCTTTGTTGAAGGCCTTCAGACTCCTGACAACAATCTCTGGGAGATATTCCAATCCCCCCCCACAATCGACCGGGGACACGGCAGACTTCCTGTCGGTCCCCGGTCTTCTTTTCCAAAATCGCTCCAAGGCGGATGATTTTTGGTTCTGGGCTGTAACCAGAGCCCAGCGGGTGGCGTCTTTCCCCGACAAAGGGGGGATCGATTTCGGAAAGAACCGAAGAATTCTCGCCAAGAGTTCCGCTTTCACTTAAACCCAAACTCGTGTCCGAGTGTGACGAATCCGATCTGGTCCAAAGAGCCAAGTCAGGCGACGACGGTGCCTATGCGCTGCTGGTGGAGCGCTATCGGGACCGAGTGTTCGGCACTGCCTCGCGATTTGCCCGGGGACGACACGAACTGGAAGACCTCGCCCAGGAAATCTACCTCCGGGTTTGGAAAGGGTTGGCCAGCTTTCGGGAGGACGCTCCTTTCGAGCACTGGTTCATGCGGATCACGGTGCGAACCTGTTACGATTTTCTCCGAAAACACCGGCGGCGGCGGGAATCCGAAGTGTTGGTCGATGACGCCCCTCCCACTCCCACTCAGGAATTTGACGGAAATGCCGACCCTGAGCAGCAGCGGCGGGAAGCTTGGGAAATCGTTCACAGCCTGCTCGAAGAACTTGGCGAGAAAGACCGGCTCGCCGTCACCCTCATCGATCTGGAGCAACTTAGCGTCAAGGAAGCGGCGGCACTCACGGGATGGAGCGAATCAAACGTCAAGGTCCGGGCCTTTCGGGCACGCAAACGTATGAAGGAGATCTATGATCGCCGCGAGGATGCTATCGAAGCCAACCAGCGGACCGATTGATCGACCGATTTCAAGAAACTCACCTGAAAGAAAGAAACCGACATGAAACCTTTCGAAACTCTCATGGCCCTAGCCAGCGAATACCGACCGGATGCAGAGCCCGGTCCCGGTTTCGATACCCGGCTTCAGGCGCGTATTCGTGAGCTGCGTGAAGCCTCCGGCGATCTGGGGACGTCGTTTTCCGCGTTGTTCACCCAATGGCTCTGGCGCACTTCTTGGGGACTGACTCCAGTGGTTGCCATTCTGGTGCTCTTCTTCGCGCTTTCCTACGGACTCAACCTACCGGAAGGCGCCGGTTCGCTGGTCTATCACCTCGCCAATTTGCTCCCGGTAGACGGATTCTGAGGGCTCTTTCTTTCTTCATGAAGCTCAATCCCAAAATCAAAGCCGGTTGCGGCGTCCTCACCGTTTTCGGACTCGGATTCGGTATCGGCGTGATCTCGCTGCTGTTTGTCATCGCCAAAGTGGTGCCGCTGAGCGAGGGATGGAAATCGCAGGAATCCAAGGAGTTTGTCGCCAATCACATCGCCAATCGGCTGAAACTGACGGAGGAACAGCGAGTCGAGGTTCGGCCCATCGTGGAGGAAGCTCTGGAATCCCGCTGGACGCTGCGACGCGAATACTTGATGGAGGACCGACGGCTAATGGAGGAGGTCTTTCTGCCCAAAATCGACCAACTGCTGACGGAGGAACAACGAGAGCGGGCCCGGCAGATGCTGGAGCGTTGGCGCAAAGATCAGCGGCTGAAGCTCGGTGATCCCGAGAGAGCAAAGCAAGCGACCCATCCAGAGTAAAACTCAGGACTGCTTTTCGGCGAGCATCGCCATCGCTTTTTCGACGATCCCCCCGACCGGCCACAGTCGGCCGATGCCTTCGTAGCCGCAGGCGAGCAGGCCTTCCTCCGGACCGATAAACTCGACCCCGCGAGATCGCAGTGTTGCGGCGTTCTGTTCGGTGGCCGGGTGGGTCCACATTTTTCCGTTCATCGCGGGAGCCACGAGGATCGGTGCCCTAGTCGCAAGAGCGATGGCGCTCAGGGTATCATCGGCGATACCTAGGGCAAACTTGGCGACCACATTGGCCGTGGCCGGAGCGACCAGCAACAGGTCGGCGTTGTCGGCAAGCTCGATGTGGCCGGGGTGCCAGCTCTGCTTTTCGTCGTAGAGACTGGTGGTGACGGGATGCTTGGAGAGCACCTGCAGGGTCAGCGGCGTAATGAACTCCTGAGCGTCGTGTGTCATCACGACATGGACCTCACAGCCGCGCTTGGTCAGCTGACTGGCGATATCGGCGGCGCGATAGGCGGCGATGGACCCGCTCACCCCAAGAACTACGTTCGGGGCGACATCAGCAGAAGAAAGGGAGGCACTCACGCATCCACTATCGTTGCGATTCGCCACAGACGCAAAGATCTGACTCGACGATCTCAGCTGAAGAGGTCGGGATGATCCTCGAAACCTTCATCTCCATGAAGACGACCAGTGCGACAGCGCTCGCCTTCCACAATGGCGCGGAATCGACGCAGATCAGTCTCGGGGCAGCCGCTGATGATGGTGTAGCCGTAGTCCCGCCAATGGCGCATCTCCTCGAGGGCATTGGCCATCCGAAGTTCCAACTCTGCCGGATCCTCGGTACCTCGACCACTGAGCCGGCGCACCAGTTCGTCGCGATCAGGCGGCAGGATGAACACATCTACCAGCGACTCACGGATCATCGGATCGGGATTTCTCCGGATCAGGCGAGCCCCCTGCACATCGATGTCCATGAGCACGTCATGACCGATGCGGATGCGATCAATGACCGCACTTTTCAGAGTGCCGTAGAGATTTCCGTGGACTTCGGCCCACTCCAGAAACTCGCCACGAGTGGTCCGCTCCTCGAAATCTTCGCGGGTCAAAAAGTGATAGTCTCGACCATCGATCTCACCACCACGTGGCTTGCGGGTGGTGCAGGAAACCGCATAATCGCAGAGCGGATCGGATTCGTTGAGAGCACGACAGAGCGTGGTCTTTCCGGAACCGCTGGGACCGGAAACGATACAGAGGATACCGCGACGCTGGAGTTCGATGGACATCACTGCACATTCTGAACCTGCTCCCGGATCTTTTCCAGTTCGGTCTTGGCCATGACGATACGTTGGGCTATGTCGGCATCATTGGCTTTGCTGCCGATGGTATTAAATTCGCGATTCAGCTCCTGGCAGAGAAAATCGAGCGGGCGACCGACGGCTTCATCGCTCTCGAAATAGCGGCGAAACTGGCTCAGGTGACTGTCGATGCGAGTCAGCTCCTCGGAAATGTCGCAGCGCTCAGCGAACAGGCCGATCTCGCGGAGAATTCGGTCGTCATTGAGGTCGAGTTCCAGCCCGCTGGTCTCGAGTCGGGAAAAGAGATTCTTTCGGTAGATTCCCACCACTTCGGGAGCTCGGGTGCGGACTTCCTCGAAATTCTCGGCAATCGCCGTCAACCTGGCATCCAGATCGGCCCGGAGATGCCGCCCCTCTTCCTCCTGCATGGCGATCAGGCGGGTAAGAGCATTCTCCACTGCCTGTGTCACGAGGCCGCTCAGGGCTTCGGGATCGGCCTCTGTCTCCTCCATGCGAAAGACACCGGGAGCGCGAAAAAGATCGGCCGCAGCGATCCGGAGATCGGCCCCAGTGGCTTCGCTGACACGGCGGGCGGCCTCCACGTACTGGCGGGCGAGCGATTCGTCGACCCGCAGTTGGCCCTCACCGCCGCCGCGACGTTCCAGCACCACCTTGGCATTGATCCGGCCCCGGGAAATCGCGGCCGCAATCAAACGACGGACATCAGGCTCCAGATCGGCGAGGCGGCCTGGGAGATTGATAGCGATGTCTGTCTGCTTTCGGTTCACTCCGGAAAGTTCCGCGGTGATCTGCCACGCTTCATCGGTGGCCTCGCCGTGGCCATATCCTGTCATGCTTTTCATAAAGAAATCGGGAATGCGATGGTAAACGTCCGTGGTCCCGTGACAACCGGAATCGAGCAAACCGCTCCGTTCAGCTCAGGTTGTAGGCATCCATGTCGACAGTCACCAACACGTCCTCGGGAAAGGTCAGGCCATCGATGACGCCTCGCACGTGCTTGGCCATGCGGCGGGCGCTGGTGGATTTCATGGTCACCTGAAACCGCCACTGATCATGGGATCGCACCAGTGGCGAAGGCAACGGCTCGGTCAGATCCACGCCTTCCGGCAAGTGGCGCTTGAGTCGACGATGCAGGGTTTGCAGCGAAAACTCGGCACGTTCCTTGTGAACCGAACGCACCGTGATGACCGCAAGATGCAAATAGGGCGGAAATCGGAACTGCTCCCGCAATTCCAGCTCCTGAGTGGCAAAACCCACGAAATCGTGATGTCTCGCGAACTGCACCGCCGGCGCGTGCGGTGTAAACGTCTGCACCACGACTTCGCCCGCCGTGTCGCCACGACCGGCTCGACCGGCCACTTGAGTCAGCAGTTGAAACGTTCGCTCACTGGCCCGGAAATCCGGCACATGCAGTCCCACATCGGCATTGAGCACCCCCACTAGGGTCACGTTGGGAAAGTGGAGCCCCTTCGCGATCATCTGAGTCCCGATGAGAATGTCGATCTTACGCGTCTTGAACGCTTTCAGGGTTTCCGCGAGCTGGCCCTTGCGTCGCATGGTGTCGGTATCGACCCGGGCAATCCGCGCCTTGTCAAAAATCTGACGCATCACCGCTTCCACTTTTTCCGTTCCGTATCCGGCCATGGCGATGGCTCGTGACTGACATTCCGGGCAACGTTTTGGCGCCACCCGACCGTGACCGCACATATGGCAGATCAGCCGATCCTCCTCTTTGTGAAAAGTCAGCGCAATGCTGCAATGCGGGCATTCCGCCACGAAACCACACTCGGGACAGAGCATGGAACGGGCAAAGCCGCGTCGATTCAGGAAAAGGATGACCTGTTCGCCTTCCGCCAGCCGGATCTCAATTGCTTGTCGGAGCTTGGAAGACAGGATCGCTGGCCCGCCTTTCATCTTCCGCGATTCCATCTTCATGTCGATCACCCGAATCAGAGGCATGGAGCGGTCGTCGATGCGCTGAGTCAGTTCGCACAGCTCATACTTCTCACTCATGACGTTGCGCCACGATTCCAAGGAAGGCGTCGCGCTGCCCAGCAACACCGCACAATGCTCCAAGTGCCCACGCACCACCGCGAGATCCCGTCCCTGATAACGGGGCACCGTTTCCTGTTTGTAGGAACTCTCGTGTTCCTCATCCACCACGATCAGTCCGAGATCTCGAATCGGAGCAAAAATTGCGCTGCGAGCACCGATGACGATGCGAGCCTCGCGACGCAACACCTTGCGCCACTCATCGTGACGTTCCCCTTGGCTGAGATGACTGTGCAGAATCGCCACCTCCTTCTGGATGGCGGCGAATCGCTGCTTGAATCGGTCCGCAGTCTGCGGCGTCAGAGAAATCTCCGGCACCAATACGATGGCGCTTTTTCCCTGATCGAGCACATGCTGAATGGCCTGAAGATAAACCTCAGTCTTCCCACTTCCGGTGACTCCTCGGAGCAGGATCGGGCGGGGCGGCGCTTCTTCCTTCGACTCGATCGCCGCCACCACTCGTGACAGGGCTTCGACCTGCTCGGAATTCAGAACCAGAGAGTCACTGGGCAAAAATTCTTCGTCGCCGAAAGGGTCGCGGGCCACGGATTCGTCCTGAACCTTGAGAATTCCCGCCGATTCCAGGGAGGTGATGGTGGGTCGACCAAAGCGAAGCTCGCTTCCAGTGAGTTCCGCGAGAAAGGCCTGCCTTTCCGGTTGAGCCATCAGGAATTCGACCAAATCGCCCTGGCGTTTGGCTCGTTTGCGAATCGCCACCAAGCCGTCTTCGTCCGGTGGGTTGACCAAGACGACCAACTTCCTAATTTTCTCGGCGCCCTCGCCGGTTCGTGCCGCCTGAGGAATCATGGAGCGAAGCACCGCTTCACGGGAAGCGAGGTAATACTGAGACATCCAGTCTCCGACGGCGAAAAGAGAAGGCGTCAGAATCGGCTCTTGATCGATGAGCCCTTCGATCGGCTTGAGCTTGCCGCTCCACGCCGGATCCGCCTCCGAGGCGTCCGTGACCGCCACCACGGTTCCTGTTGCGCCCCGGTTTCTGAGAGGTACTCGCACCCGACACCCGGGCACCACGCGATCAGCGAGTTCCTCCGGAAGCCCGTAGTCGAACTGGAGATCACTCGCCGCTCCGTCGATCAGAATGGTTGCGATCCTCGGCATGGCGCTCGGAGAATAGCGCAAAGCGCGGGATTCTGCCCTTAGCTTTTCCCATCAATCTCTCAGACGGATTAAACTCAAGAAACCAGAAACGACAAAACGCCTCCCGGTCGGAACCGAGAGGCGTTTGCCAAGGAAAACAAATTTCCGTGTTTCGTGTTCGTTTCTATCCTTGGAGGACAGAATTAGAAAGAAACGCTGAGGCTCACTCCGCCATGGATGGTGTCATCCTGGAAGGCGTCGATGGCGTCAAGAGCGAACAGACCGGCCACATAGGGCTCGAGAGTCACGTTGCTGCTGAGTGCGATCGGAAGAGCGGCCATCACGTAGACGTGATTGAAGTCTCCACCAGCGGTGTGGTAGTCAACCTGGTAGCTGATGCCAGTGCTGAGCACGAGTTCGATGCTGTCGGAAACGGCGAAGCCTTTGCTCACTCCGGTTTCGAAATACCAGCCTTCGATTTCGAAGTCATAACGGGCGGTCATGTTCCAGTCCACGATGCCCAGGCTGCGGCCAACGCCGAGTCCCAGTTCGTAGGTGGCGTCTCCACCGGAATCCGGGAAGAAGTAACCGGTCATCGTGGCCGACACATCGAAACCAGCGATTTCCTGACCCACGCTGGCGTAAACGTCCAGTTCGTCGTCAAGCAAACCATCGGTCGGGTTGATGTACCAGACAC
>JAGROX010000149.1:20180-21899 GCA_020440025.1 Verrucomicrobiia bacterium | reverse complement strand
CTCGTCCCAAGAATGCCCTTCGTGACCATTTCGCCCCTCCAGACGCCCCCGCCGGCCTATTTTCGCCCCACTAAAGAGGGTATGGCCCGCGACCTAACAGGGTTAAGTGGGAGCGTTTGCTGGGGTCACGAGGCGAAAATCAGGCCTCTTTTCTTCGGCGCGCCCTTCTCCCCAATATCTTGACTTTGTCGGAGAAATTCCGTTCCCTTCCCGAACGATCCCACCGCATTTCGTCAGAAAAAAACCGATATTCGAGTGGGTGAACAAATACTGTTCTGCCAATGCTAGCTCATCAAGAAGTGATTGAGTGGATTGAGAGTCGCTCACAATAGCCTCGGTAGAATCGGGGTTTGAACCCGCTCCCCCACCTCCACCCGGCATGCTGGTTTGACGGCGGTCGTTCCTCCCTTGCCACTGGGCGATAGCCTCCCCGACCTACACCGATTGATGCCCCGGTGACCGTTGACACTCAGTCTCGGTCATGAAAGGATCTGTCCATGATTCGCGCTCTCTTTCTCCTCTACCTCACCGGGATGGTGACGCTCCATGGATTCGCGGCGGATGAACCTGCGGCGACCGCGACCGCTCCCCTGCCGGACGAGTTGATCGAGCTGAAGGGGAAATACGACGAGGCGATGGCGGGGGCCAATGCGCCGCTGATTCAATTGAAGGAATCCTATGCCTCCCGGCTTCAGCTGCTCAAAGACGAGGAACAGGAAAAGGGAAATCTGGAAGGCGTCGTCCTGATCCAGAAGGAGATGGAGCGCCTGAAGACCGAGGATCCTGACTCCGGCAGTCCTTTTGAACCGCTGCGGAACCTCCAGAGCGTCTACCACAAATACGCCGGCCCGGCGGCCGAGCGAACCTTTCCTGATCGGGTGCGGGTGGAGGATGCCTACGTCGGCGCGCTGAATGATCTCGTGGCGCAATTCACCAAGGACGGTGAACTGGAATCGGCCATCGCCGCCCGTGAAGTGCTGAAAAACTCCGAGTTGCGACTGGTCGAGTGGAAGCGGCTCGCGGCGCTGGGCATGACTTCCGGCAATCCTTTCGAGGTTCTCGACTGGACCAAGCTTGCCCAATTGATTTCCGAAAAACGACTTTCCAATACCGACGGATTTGGTCCTCTAGGAGCGGACCCGGCCAGTTTCACCCGCGACCTTCCCGAACAAACCGCGCTCCTGGTAGGATTCGATCTGTATCTGAATCCCTACGGAGATTCTGATGAAACCGTTCGGCGCATCATTCCCCTGTTTCAGACCGAATCGGGAAACACTTTCGAGGGAATTCCCCGCGCCAATGCCCAGAAGGGAGACCGCAAGCGGGTCATCGCGAAGAAGGGTTACGTAGTCAGTGGCGTCGAAACGTTCAGCGAGGCGGGCATTCGCAAAATGAAGATCACCTTTCAGCGAATCTCCGGTCTGAGAACCACGGATCGGGATAGTTACGATAGCGGATGGATCGGCAAATGGGAGGGTGGTCAGGCGGCATCCATGACCACGGGCGGCAGACTGCCAGTGGGAGTCGACGGTTTCATCGGACTCGGCATCGGGGAAACCCAGCTGATCGTGGTCGATCCCTGAATCACTCGGCCCGGGCGGGCGCCAGTCGTGGGTCGTCGAGATCCAGCCGATACATCATCTGGTTGTAGTCGTATTTCGGCGTCTTGTCGGAGTTCCCGGAAAAAGTCGCGGTGTAGGTGCCCTCGAAATAGAGATA